>JBOHAM010000090.1:0-7369 GCA_050697735.1 Gaiellaceae bacterium
GCCGCGGCGACGAGCTGCTCCTGGAGCCAGCTCAGGTAGCCGAAGACGGAGAGCTCGTGGGCCCGGGGGTCCTCCGGCTCGATGTCCGTCGCGTAGGTCTCCTCGGTCACGTCGAGCCTCGTGCCGAGCACGAGCCGCAGGTCGTTCAGGGCGCGGAGCCACGCGTCGAGCTCCTCGGCGGTCAGCCGGTCGCGCCCCGCGGTCTCCTCCACAAGCCTGAGCGCGGCCTGTCGCCCCTCCAGAAGCTCGTCGGCCGTCAGGCGGCGGTACTCGGCCTCGCCCTCCTTGTCACGCTCGTAGGCAGGGGGAAAGAGGCGTCGGAGCCCCGGGTCGCCCGGCTCCTCCGCCAGGAGAGCGCGCAGCTGGGCCGGGAGCGAGCGCAGGAGCTCCCGCTCGGCATCCGAGAGCCGCAGGCGGAAGTCTCCCTCGCCCGTCGGCTCGATCGGCGGCCGCAGGAACATTAGTGCCTCTCCAGGCAATGAACGCCTGCTTCTGCCCCGCGATCACGCGGCGCCAGAGCCCACCCTCGCCCTTGCCAAGGCTTCCTGCCTTGGCCGCGGACGAGTGCGGCCTCCCGCTTGGTGCTCGCGACGCAGAAGCTGGGCGGCATTACCTGAAGTGACACTGGGCTAATCCTGCCGCAGCGTGGCCCAGAGGCCGTGGGCGTGCAGGCGGGCGACGTCGTGCTCCGCCTTCTCGCGCGGGCCGCTCGAGACGACCGCCTTGCCCTCTTCATGCACCTGGAGCATGAGCTGAGTCGCCTTGGCGCGGCTGTAGCCGAAGAGCTTCTGGAAGACGAGAGTCACGTACGACATCAGGTTCACCGGGTCGTTCCAGACGATCACGATCCAGGGCCGGTCGCGTTCCACCGAGTCCTCCTCGGCGGGGCGCTCGACCTCGGTCTCGGCGGGCGCGGCGAGCGTGCCGGTCATGGCCCGATTGTGGCGGAAAACGCGAGGGGCCCGCACGCGCGGCCCCTCGTCGAGCGTCGCCGGCGTGGATCCTCAGTGGCGGATCACGCGGTTGTGCACGTTCACGGGATCGATGGCCTCGGGCCCGATCACGATGCCGTACGAGCGGGAGTACCCGAAGACCGAACCAGCCGCCGCCGGCGCAGAGGTGGGAGGACGGCGTCCTGCACGGGGCTTGCGCGCCCGAAACCCGTCCCGGCCCTCAGGCGGGGTGTTCGGAGCAGCGCGCGCGGGTTGCTAGAAGCGGATGACCCGGTTCCGGGAGTTGACCGGCCGGATCGCCTCGGGTCCGATGAAGATCCCGTACGAGCGGTGGAAGCCGAAGACGGAGCGCCGGGCGCCCGAGCGGACCGAGTCGTGGATGCGCATGACCTGGTTGTAGGCGGCGATCCGGCAGCGGACGCAGACCACGCGGCGCGGAATGACGCCGTTGCCGTGGGCGACGAACCAGCCGCCGCCGGCGCCCCAGCACGTCCACTCGTGCGCACGCGGGTTGCCGGAACGGAACCGGCGGAACGTGATCCGGGTGCCGCTCATGGCCTGGACCACGTCCTGGTGGAAGTCGCCGCGCTTGCGGCCGCACTCCGCATGGCCGGTGACGACGAGGTCGCGGGAGCTCTGGCCGATCTTGATGGCGTCGTAGCCGGTCCCGCGGCCACGGCCGTTACCACGGACGTCGAGGATCAGGTCGACGGTGCTGGCGTTTCCGTCGCCGCGGCATCCGATCAGGCGGATGGCGTCGCCGTTGCCCGGGTTCGGCATCCTCGAGATGACCTTGATCGGCAGCCGGCCGTACCGGCGAAGCGACCCGCGGCATTCCCAGCTTCGGCGCGTGCGGATGATCCGGCCCGGAGCCGCCGCCGCGGCCGCAGCGGACGTCGAGCTTGCGGCGTCCGACGCCTCGTCCGTGACTGAGCTCTGCGATAGCCCCCCGCTTGCGGTCGCAGGAACGGCGAGCAAGACCAGGACGAGCACGGACAGAAGGCGGCGGATCGTCATGATGCGGCGGCTCCTTCGGATCGTCGGCGTCGAGGGGAAACGGCTCGATCCCCGGGAGAGGGGAACGCCCGCACGGTACGACGTGGTTGTGAACGTGCAGTACGCGTCCTGTGAACGATTCGTAAAGGGGGCGCACGGCTATCGTGGGGCGATGAGCGTGGACGCGGCGAGGGCCCTGCCTGCGACGACCGCGATGGGGCCGGTCCACCTGACCGTGGGCCATCTCGGGCGCTCGCTCGCCTACTACGAGGGCTCGATCGGGCTGGCCGTCCTCGACCGGGGCAAGGGCAACGCCTCGCTCGGAGCCGGAGAGCGCGAGCTGCTCGTCCTCGTCGAGGAGCCCGGGGCGCAGCCCGTCCGGCACTCGACCGGGCTCTTCCACTTCGCGCTGCTCGTCCCGGAGCGGGCCGATCTCGCGCGGTGGCTCGCGCACGGCGCCCGCGAGCGGGTCCCGCTCGTCGGCATGTCCGACCACTTCGTCAGCGAGGCGATCTACCTGAGCGATCCCGACGGGCACGGGATCGAGATCTACGCCGATCGCCCGCGCGAAGTCTGGGAGGGCAAGGTCATGACCCGTATGACGACCGAGCCGCTCGACGTCCCCGCGCTTCTCTCCGAGCTCGACGACCCCGCCCGCGAGCCCTTCGAGGGGCTCCCGGCGGGCACGCGGATGGGCCACGTGCACCTCCAGGTGGCGAGCACCGAGGACGCTGTCGGCTTTTATCGTGACGTGCTCGGCTTCGACCTGATGGCCGAGCTCCTCGGCTCCGCCGTCTTCTTCGGGGCGGGCGGCTACCACCATCACGTGGGCGGCAACACCTGGCACAGCCGCGGCGCCTCGCCGGCGCCGCCGGGCTCGGCCGCGCTCAGGCAGGCGACGATCCTGCTCGCGGACGCGGCCGAGCGGGATCGCGTCGCCGCCCGGGTCGCGGCGACCGGCCAGGACCCGCATGCTCACGGCGACGAACTGCTCGTGCGCGACCCGTCGGGCATCGCGCTCGCGCTTGACGTCGTACGGTGATCGGTTTAGTGTGACGTAACCTGGCGTTCCCGTACTAGACCAGGGATCTCCCCGCGGGCGAACGGGCGCGGGCTTTGTGGTGGGGCCCGCGTCCCAGCCCGCACGAGCGGGAAGCGGCCTGGCATCTAGCATTCCGCCCATCCTGCGCCGTCTCCTCGTCATCTTCGCCCTGGCCGCACTCGCGGCCCTCGTCGCCCTGGCCGCGGTCCTCCTCTCCTCCGACGACGACGGCTCCCCGCCAGGGGAGCCCGCCGCGGCCACCGACACGGTCGCCGCCGAAGCCGACCTCGAGGAGTGCGCCGCGCTCGCCGAGGACGACGCGGCCCGCGACTGCTACGCGACGGCGCTCGCTGCTCTCGTCGGGGAGGCCGCGCATCCCTCCGAGGCCCTCGAGGAGATCGCGCTCGCCGCGTACTCGCAGCAGGACGAACGGCTCCTGGGCGACTGCCACGGCCTCATGCACACAGTCGGGCGCGAGTATGCGCGCGAGCGCGGCGTGACGCTCGCCGACCTCATGGCCCACCTGCCGGAGACGAACGAGCCCGGCTGTGCGGCGGGTTTCGCGCACGGCCTCGTGACCGGCGTCGCGCCCGAGATAGACGTCTCCCGCCCACAGGCCGCCGCGGAGATCTGCTCCGAGACGGAGACCCGCTACCAGCGCTACAGCTGCGTCCACGGCTTCGGGCACGCCTTCATGCGCATCGTGCGGGAGGAATTGCCCGAGGCGCTCGCCCTCTGCAGCGCGCTCGGCGCCGGCTCGGCGCCCGACTGCGCGCAGGGGGCCTACCACGACTACTGGTTCGCCGTGGTGGGCGCCGACGACACCCAACCTCCTTCGGAGGTGATCGAGGATCCGCGCGCCCTGTGCGCCGAGCAGGCGCCGGAGTTCGTGCGCCCGTGCTGGTACCGCGCCTACGTCGACAACCGCCCGGAGGAGCCGGTCGACGATGCCGGGGACATCGATCGGCTCTGCGACGGGCTGGCGGGGCTTCAGCGGGAGGCGTGCGTGACGGCGGCTTCGGTCGTCGGGCCCACCGATCCGCGCGACCAGCTCGCGCTCTGCACCGGCCTCGAAGGGACGGACGCGGTCAGCTGCATCCGCGGGACGAAGGTGCAAAACCTGCTCCTTTCCCCGCCGGAGGATCTCGTCGCCCTCGTGCGCCAGTGCGACGGCTTCCCGGGCGAGACGAGGCTCGCCTGCTACCGCTGGCTGGGCAAGGTGATGACCGTGATGACGAACGGCGAGTTCGAGAGCTACGGCTGCCGGCAGGCGCCGGACGCCGGGTCGCGGCGCGCGTGCGTCGCCGGCGCGCGCGAGAGCGACGGGCCGCTCGAGACCTTCAGCTGAGAAATGGGGACGCCGCTGGTCTCCGTCCTCCTGCCGGTCAGGGACGGGGCACCGCAGCTCGCCGAGGCGCTTGCCTCGCTCTCGGCCCAGACCTTCGAGGACTTCGAGACGCTGGTCGTCGACGACGGCTCCCGGGACGACTCCGGGGCGATCGCGGAGGCGTACGCGCGGGCCGATCCCCGCTTCCGCGTCCTGCGGCAGGAGCCGAAGGGCATCGTGGCGGCACTCGAGCGCGCGCGGGCGGAGGCGCTGGGCACCCTGCTCGCCCTCCGCGAGGCGGTCGCCGCGCAGGGCCGACGTGACGGCGTCGACTTCCTCGCCGTCGCCTAGGAGGGCTTGGCGAAACAGGCGCTTGTGCCGCAGGGCCGCGCTGCTCGCCCCGATGCTGCGTCCTCAGTCGCACCGATATGTCTGCATATCGGCACTCCCTGCGTCCTTGCCCCGGAACGAGCATCGCGCCCCTGCGACGAACGACGTTCCGCCAATCCCTCCTTGGTAGCCTCGGGACGTGGTTTCCCGCTGCGAGTGGGTTCCTGCCGACGACCCCCTCTACGTCGCCTACCACGACGAGGAGTGGGGCGTGCCGGAGCGCGGCGACAAAGCGCTCTTCGAGCTGCTCGTGCTCGAGGGAGCTCAGGCCGGGCTCTCGTGGGCCACGATCCTGCGCAAGCGGGAGGGCTACCGCCGGCTCTTCGCGGGCTTCGACCCCGAGGCGGTCGCGCGCTTCGACGACCGGAAGGTCGAGGAGCTGCTCGCCGACCCGGCCATCGTCCGCAACCGGCTGAAGGTCGAATCGGCGGTCGCCAACGCCCGCGGTGTCCTCCAGGCACAGGCCGAGCTCGGCAGCCTGGCGGCGCTCCTCTGGAACGTCGTGGAGGGCGAGCCGATCGTGAACAGCTGGCAGACGATCGCCGAGATCCCCGCCGAGACGGCGGAATCACGGGCGTTGAGCAAGGAGCTCAAGCGGCGCGGGTTCCGCTTCGTCGGCCCGACGATCTGCTACGCCTTCATGCAGGCGGCCGGGCTCGTCAACGACCACGTGGTTTCCTGCTTCCGCTACCGCGAAGCTGGGAATACTGCTACCGACTCGCGATGAAGCTCGAAGGAATCCACCACGTCACCGCGATCACGGCGGACGCGCCGGGAAACGTCGACTTCTACACGCGCGTCCTCGGCCTCCGGCTGGTCAAGAAGACGGTGAACCAGGACGACCCGACCGTCTACCACCTCTTCTACGCCGACGAGCTGGGCAGCGCCGGTGCCGACCTCACCTTCTTCGAGTATCCCGGTCTCGACCGAGGCCGCCTGGGAGCGGGCATGGTGCACACCGTCGTCTGGCGGGTCGCGAGCCCGGAGGCGCTCGGCTTCTGGGCCGACCGGCTCGCCGCCGAGGGCGTCGAGGCCGAGCGCGAGGGCGACCGCCTCCGCTTCGCCGACCCGGAGGCGATGGGGCTCGAGATCGCCGTGGTCGAAACCGAGGACGAGCCGCTCGTCGCCGACCACCCCGAGATCCCGAGGGAGCTCGCGCTGCAGGGCTTCGACGCCGTTCGCGCCTACTCGGCCCAGCCGGACGCCAGCCGCCCGCTCCTCGAGGAGACCCTCGGCTTCGCGCCGTCTGGAGCGCGGGACTGGGAGGTGCGCGGAGACGACCGCGGTTCCTTCTACGCCTACGACGACCCTCCGGTCGAGCGCGGCCTCGGCGGGGCGGGGACCGTCCACCACGTCGCCTGGGCCTCGTCCATGGAAGAGCACGAGGCGTGGCGGGAGCGCGTCGCCGCCGCGGGCATGCGGCCCACGCCGGTGATCGACCGCTTCTACTTCCGCTCGGTCTACTTCCGCGAGCCGAGCGGCGTGCTCTTCGAGATCGCCACGCTGGGACCCGGCTTCACGGCGGACGAGCCGCTGGAGACGCTCGGCGAAGCGCTCTCGCTGCCGCCGGCCTACGAGCCGCTGCGGGAGCGCCTGGAGGGCGTCCTCACGCCGCTTCCCGACCCGCGCGCCACGGCCCGTTAGCTTAATGCCGCTCCTCGGCGCCGTTCGCATCCGGGGTTTCCGCTCGGCTGCGGACGTGGTGCTCGAGCTCGGGCCGGTCACCGCCCTCGTGGGCGAGGCCCGCTCCGGCAAGTCCAACGTCCTGCGGGCCGTCCGCGCGCTCCTCGAGCCGCAGGTGCCGCTCGTTCGGGAGGACGTGCGCAGGGACGGAGCGGAGGCGATCGTCGTCGAGGCGCGCCTGGACGACGGCCGCCGGCTCGCGCTCGATGCCCGCCCGCCCGACGTGCTGCGGGCCGAGCGCGAGGGCGCGCCGCCCGCCCTGTTCCTGCCGGCGGCCCTGCGCGGCAGCTCGCTGCTCGACGTGGGCGAGGCTCCGCAAGCCGCCGGGCCCGCGCTCGAGCTGTTTCGCGAGGCGCTCGCCGGAGCCGAGCCCGGCGGCTCCGACGCGGCCTCGGCCGGCGCGCTCGTGGCCGCGGTCGAGGCCTGTTGCGAGGCTCGCGTGGAGGGCGTCGTCCTCCTCGTCGAAGAGCCCGAGCTCTTCCTGCGGCCGCAGACCCAGCGCTACCTCTACCGCCGCCTGCGGGCCTTCGCCGGCGCCGGGAACCAGGTCGTCTACTCGACGCACGCGCCGGCCCTCCTCAACGTCGCCCGCCTCGAGGAACTCGCGCTCGTCGAGCACGACCCGGACCGCGGCACGCGGATCACCAGGCCGCAGCCGCTCGAGTCCGAGGAGGCCTTCCGGGTCGTGAGCGAGTTCGACGCCGAGCGGAGCGAGCTCTTCCTGGCCCGCTCTGCGATCCTCGTCGAGGGGAGAACCGAGAAGCTCGTGCTGCCCTCGGTCTTCGCCGCGCTCGGCCGCGATGCCGACCGGGAGGGCGTCTCGGTCGTCGAGTGCGGCGGCAAGTCGAACATCCCGGTCTTCAGCCAGATCTGTCAGGCGTGCGGGATCCAGTTCGTGGTCGTGCACGACCGCGACGCGAAGCCCGGCGAGGAGCCGATCCCTCAGGAGGTCGCGCTGAACGCGCTGATCGCCGAGAC
>JBOHAM010000091.1:0-68987 GCA_050697735.1 Gaiellaceae bacterium
AGCGAGACGGCGGTGCCGACGGTGAGGCCGAGCCGCTCGCCCTCCGCGTCGACGGTCAGCACGGCGACCCCCGCGGGGAAGCCGCGCATGAGCTCCCGCAGGTCCTCGCCGACCGGCGTCAGCTCGGCTGCTCGACGTTCAGGGCGTCGAGGAGCTCGGACTCGGCGCGCCGCGGCCGCGAGGCAGGCTCTGGGACGAGGTCGGTGAGCTCGGCGGCGAGCTCCCGCAGGCTCTCGAGCACGCGCTGGCGCCGCTCCTCGAGCGAGCGGATCTCCTCGCGCAGCCCCGCGTGGCTCCGGCGTGCCTCGCCTTCGATCTGGCCGGCCATCTCCTGGGCCGCTTCCCGGGTGGCGCGCGCCTGCTCCTCCGCGTCGGAGAGGATCTTGCGCGCCTCCTCCTCCGCCTCCCGGCGCTGCTGGCTCCCGTAGCTGTCGACCGCGGTGCGGACGTCACCGGCGTAGTCGTCGGCGTCGTGACGGACGCGCTCCGCCTCGCGTGTGAGCTGGTCGATGCGCGCCGTCGCCTTCTCCCTCGCCGCCTCGACGATCTCGATGGCCTGCGCGCTCGCGTCCCTGCGGATCTTCTCGGCCGCCTCCTCCGCCGCGCGGAGGACGCCGGCAACCGCGTCTCCCACGTCGCTGAAGGCGGTGGGCGCGCTCGGGGGCGGCGTGTCGTCGGAGTCGTCTGGGGACCGGCCTAGCACGGCATGCTCCTTGCGGTCGGGGACGCGGGGCGCCCGGGGCCGGACACTTATTGCATCCCTCGCGGCGGGATGCAAACGGTTTCGGCAGAATCGGCGGATGCCGCACATCCGCCTGATCGACGTCGACGAGGCGACGGGCGCGCTCGCGAAGGAATACGACGCCGCCGTCCGGCGCGCGGGGAAGGTCTTCAACATCGTCAAGTCGATGTGCCTGAACCCGCTCGTCCTCAACCGGTCGATGGAGCTCTACCTCGCGATCATGTTCGGGCCCTCGCCGCTCTCGCGCGCCGAGCGGGAGCTGCTCGCCGTCGTCGTCTCGAACGCGAACGACTGCCACTACTGAACGCACTCCCATGCAGACGACCTCCGTGCCGAGGGCGCACCCGAAGAACTCGCCGAGCATGCGGTGCACGACTACCGCGCGGCCGACCTCGAGCCGAGGGTCCGCGCCCTCTGCGACCTGGCGGTGAAGCTGACCGCGGAACCCGGCGCCATGTCGCGGGCCGACGCGGACGCGCTCCGAGCACACGGCTGGACCGACGTGGCCATCCACGACGCGATCCAGGTCATCTCCTACTTCAACTACATCAACCGGATCGCCGAGGCGGTGGGCATCGAGGACGAGCCGGAGTGGGCGAGTACCGACCTGGAGCGGAAGTAGGCTCCGGTCGCCATGAACATCGTCGTCCTCGGGGCGGGTCAGGTGGGCGTGACGATCGTCGAGGCGCTCCACGACGACCATGAAGTGACCGTGGTCGACGTCGACAGCAGCCGGCTCCAGGCGCTCTCCTACCGCTTCGACGTCCGCACGGTGCCGGGGAACGGCGCCACTCGCCGCGTCCTCCAGGACGCCGGCATCGCGGAGGCGGCCCTGATGATCGCGTGCACCTCGCGCGACGAGATCAACCTCGTCGCCGCCACGCTCGTGAAGAAGCTCTCCAAGGCGCAGACGATCGTCCGGACATCCAACCCGGAGTACATGGAAGCCTGGCAGGAGCGGCAGATCGACGTCGACTTCATGGTCTCGTCCGAGCTGGAGACCGCGCACGCCGTCTCGCGCACGATCGGCGTCCCGGCCGCCAAGCAGACCGATCTCTTCGCCGACGGCCAGGTGCAGATCGTCGAGTTCGACGTGCCCCGCGAGGGGGGCGGCGGCGAGGTCGCCGGCATCCCGTTGACGGAGGCGGCCGAGCGGGCAGCCGCCCGCGCGCCCGGGGGCGGCTACGACAGCGTGGTCGGACTGCCGCTTCGCGAGGCCACGGTGCCGGCCGACTCCAAGGTGGCGAGCATCATCCGCGGCGACCGCGTGATCGTCCCGCGCGGCGACCAGTCGATTCAGCCCGGCGACCGGATCATCGTCATCGGCTCGCCCGACGCGGCCCGGACGTGGAGCCGGATCATGGCGCGCGGCGAGCGACACGTCGACGACGTCGTCATCTTCGGAGGGGGCGCCACCGGCCTCGCCATCGCGCGCGTCCTCCTCGAGCAGCGCATCCGCGTCCGGCTCGTGGAGCCGAGGGAGGAGCGGGCGCGCGAGGTAGCGGAGGAGCTCCCCGAGGCCCGCGTCTACTGCGCCACCGGGGTCGACCCGGACTTCATCGAGCGCGAGCGGATCGGCCGGGCGCGGGCCGCGGTCTTCGCCATGCGCGAGGACGCGAAGAACCTCTACGCGGCGACGCTCGCGAAAGTGCACGGCATCGGCTTCACGATCGGGATCGTCCACGAGCCGATCTCGGTCGAGATCTTCGAGCGAGCCGGAATCGACGTCGCGGTCAACCCGCGCTCGGTCACCGCCGAGGAGATCGTGCGCTTCGCCCACGACCCGCGCATCCGCCAGCTCGCCATGCTCGAGGGCGACCGCTTCGAGATCCTCGACATCACCGTGCGGGAATCGAGCAAGCTCGTCCGCACGCCGTTCAAGGACATGCCGATGACCGGGTCGCTGATCGGCGCGATCGTCCGCAACGGCAGCGCGATCTTCCCGCACGGCGAGGACCAGCTCGAGCCCGGCGACCGCGCGATCATCTTCACCGAGTCGAGCCGCGTCGCCGAGGTCGAGAAGGCGCTCTGACCGTGGAGCTAGCTCGAGTGCTGCGCCCGGGGGCGATCGGCGTCGACGTCGCGAGCGTCCTCAACCTCGTCGGCGCGCTCCTCAAGTACCTGGGCGCCGCCTTTCTCTTCCCGGCCGCGGTCGCGGTCGGCTACGAGGAGCCGTTCTGGCCCTTCCTCGCTGCAGCCGGGATCACGACGGGGTCGGGGCTCGTGCTCGAGCGCGTCACGCAGGGGAAGGAGCGGGTCGGGCCGCGCGAGGGGTTCCTCGTCGTCGCCCTCATCTGGCTCCTCGTGCCCGCCTTCGGGGCTCTGCCCTACCTCTTGGCGGACGAGCCGCAGCTCGCTCGCCCGATCGACGCCTACTTCGAGGCGATGTCCGGGTTCAGCGCGACCGGCGCGACGCTCCTGACGGACATCGAGGGCCTCGACCACTCGCTGGCCATGTGGCGGCAGTTCACGCAGTGGCTCGGCGGCATGGGCATCGTCGTTCTCGCGGTGGCCGTCCTCCCGCGCCTCCGCGTCGGTGGCCGCCAGCTCTTCCACTCCGAGCTCGCCGGGCCGGGCGAGGTCGAGAGGCTCACGGCGACGATCCGGGAGACCGCGCGGCGGCTGTGGGTGCTTTACGTGGCGCTCACGCTGGTCGCCATTGCCGTCTTCACCGCGTACGGCTGGAGCGGCGCAGACCCGGCAATGGGCCTCTACGAGGCGACGGCCCACGCGTTCTCGACGCTCGCGATCGGCGGCTTCTCGACGCAGGAGGAGTCCGCCGCGGCGTTCGGCGCCGTCACCCAGTGGACGATGGTCGTCTTCCTCCTCCTCGCGGGGATCAACTTTCTCCGCCTCTACCTGGTGCTCGTCCGCGGACAGGTGCGCGCGGTGTCGCGCGACGACGAGTTCCGCCTCTACCTGGCGTTCGCGGCGGCCGGCTCGACGCTCCTCCTCGTCGAGCTGCTCGCCAGCGACCTGGCGGCCGGGGAGGAGGCCGTGCGGGAGGCGGTGTTCCAGGCGGTGTCGATCATGACGACGGCCGGCTTCGCCAGCGCCGACTACACGGCCTGGAGCCCGCTTGCCGAGCTGACGCTCCTCGTGCTCATGTTCCTCGGGGCCTCAGCCGGCTCCACCGGCGGCTCGATCAAGGTCGTGCGCCACCTCCTCATGTTCCGGATCATCCGCCGGGAGCTCGAGGAAACCGTGCACCGCGAGCTGATCGTGCCCGTACGGCTCAACACCGCCGTGGTCGAGGACCGGGCGCTGCGCGGCGTCGTCACCTTCATCGTCCTCTACATCGGGCTCTTCGCGCTCGGCGGGCTCGGGCTCCTCGTCGACGCGAAGCGCGCCGCGGTCGAGGTCGGCTCCTTCGAGGCGCTGGGCGCGGCCGCCGCGTGCCTGGGGAACGTGGGCCCCGGGTTCGGCTTCGCCGGCCCGTTCGGCAGCTACGAGGAGTTCAGCGACCTCTCGACCGGCATCCTCACCGGCCTCATGTGGCTCGGACGGCTCGAGATCATCCCCGTCGCCGTTCTCCTCACGAGGGGCTACTGGCGCGCATGACCGGCTGGTTCCGGCGCCGTCACCCCGCGCAGCTGATCGTCTTCGCCTTCGCGCTCGGGATCGCGGTCGGCACGGGCCTGCTCCTGCTCCCGTTCGCCACGGAGAGCGGCGAGCGCGCCCCGTTCCTCACCGCCGCCTTTACGTCGACCTCGGCGATCTGCGTCACCGGTCTCGTCGTGGCGGACACACCGGCGTACTGGTCGACCTTCGGCGAGGTGGTGATCATGGCGCTCGTCCAGGTCGGCGGGTTCGGGATCATGACGCTCGCCTCCCTGCTCCTCTTCCTCGTCGCCGGGCGGCTGGGGTTGCGGGGCCGCCTGCTCGCGCAGGCGGAGGCTGCGGCGCCGATGCTGGCCGACGTCCGTCGCCTCGTGTTCGGGGTCGCTGTCATGAGCCTCGTCTTCGAGGCGGTCACAGCGACGATCCTCACGCTGCGCTGGTGGACCGGCTACGAGTACGGCTTCGGGCGTTCCCTCTACCTCGGCGTGTTCCACGCCGTGACCGCGTTCAACAACGCGGGCTTCGCGCTGTGGAGCGACAACCTGATGCAGTTCGCCACCGACCCGTGGATCTGCGTCCCGATCGCGTTTGCCATCATCGCCGGGGGCCTCGGCTTCCCGGTGTGGCTCGAGCTCTGGCGCATCCGCACCCCGCGCCGCTGGAGCCTGCACACCAAGCTCACGCTCGTCGTCACGGCGGCCCTGCTCGTCGTCGGCACCGGGGCCGTCCTCGCATTCGAATGGGGGAACGAGGGGACGCTCGGCCCGCTCGGTACGGGCGGCAAGCTCCTCGCGGGCTTCTTCCAGGGCGTCTCGCCGCGGACGGCGGGCTTCAACACCGTGGACTACGGCGCGATGGAGCTGGAGACGCTCTTCGTCACCGACGCTCTCATGTACGTGGGGTCGGGGAGCGCGGGCACGGGCGGCGGGATCAAGGTGACGACCCTGGCCGTCCTCGTGCTCATGGTCGCCTCGGAGCTGCGCGGGGAGCCGCATGTGACGGCGTTCGGCCGGCGAATCCCGGCGCATGCCCAGCGGCAGGCGTTCGCGGTCGCCACGCTCGCGCTGGCGGCCGTCCTCGGGAGTACGCTGGCGCTCATGTGGGCGAGCGAGTTCACGCTCAGCCAGGCGCTCTTCGAGGCGTTCTCGGCGTTCGGGACGGTCGGACTCTCGACGGGCATCACCGCCGACGTGGCGTCCTACGGGCAGTGGATCCTGATCCTGCTCATGTTCTTCGGCCGCGTGGGACCGCACACCTTCGGGGTCGCCCTGGTCCTGCGCGAGAAGAAGCGCCTCTACGGCTTCCCGGAGGAGCGGCCCATCATTGGGTAAGGGGACCGAATTCCTGGTGGTCGGGTTGGGCCGCTTCGGCGGCGGCCTGGCCGGGACGTTGGTGGGAATGGGGCACGAGGTCCTCGGCGTGGACGCCGACCCGAAGAAGGTGCAGCAGCTCTCGGGCCTTCTCACGCACGTCGTCGAGGCCGACTCGACGAGCGAGGAGGCGATGCGCCAGCTCGGCGCGAGCGACTTCGGGACGGCGGTCGTCGCGATCGGAACGGATCTGGAGGCCAGCATCCTGACCACGTCGGTGCTCGTCGACCTCGGCGTTCCCCGGATCGTGGCCAAGGCGGTGACGGAGCCGCACGGGCGGATCCTGACCCGCATCGGCGCGCACCGCGTCGTCTTCCCGGAGCGAGACATGGGGATCCGGGTCGGCCACAGCCTGGCCGGCTCGATCCTCGACTACTTCCAGCTCGACCCCGGTTTCGCGCTCGTCGAGACTGCGGCGCCGAAGGAGCTCGTCGGCAAGACGCTGGCGGAGGCCGAGGTGCGCCGCCGGTACGGCATCACGGTCGTCTGCATCAAGCCGGAGGGCGGCTCGTTCACGTATGCGACCCCGGAGACGGTCGTCCAGGACGGCGACGTGCTCGTCGTCGCGGGCGAGACACGGCGGGCCGAGAGCTTCGGCGAGCTGCCTACCTCCGTCCGATCGTCTCCGTAGCCTGCCGCGCGTGGACGCGTTCAGACGCGGGACCGCGGAGCTCGTCGGCGCCTTCGCGCTGACCTTCATCGGGGCCGGCGCGATCATGACCGGCGCCGATCTCGTCGGCATCGCCCTCGCACACGGGCTCGTGATCGCGGTGATGGTCTCGGCCGTCGGGCACATCTCGGGCGGCCACTTCAACCCCGCCGTCACGTTCGGCTTCCTCATCACGAGGCGGATCTCGCTGCCGCTCGCGATCGTCTACTGGGTCGCGCAGCTCCTCGGCGCGGTGATCGGAGCGCTGCTGCTCCTCTGGATCTATCCGGACCGGATCACCGACGCGACCAACCTCGGCGCGCCGGCTCTCGCCGAGGAGATCTCCGTCGGGGCGGGCTTCGCGGTCGAGGCGATCCTGACGTTCCTGCTCGTCTGGGTGATCTTCGCCACCGCTGCCGACCCCCGCGGCTCGTTCGTCACGATCGCGGGCCTCGCCATCGGGCTCACGATCACGCTCGACATCCTCATGGGCGGCCCGCTCACCGGCGCGGCGATGAACCCGTCGCGCGCCTTTGGGCCGCAGCTCGTCGCCAACTTCTGGACGGACGGCTGGCTCTGGTACGTCGCTCCGCTCCTCGGCGGCGGCCTCGCCGCGCTCGCCTACGAGCACGTCTACCTCCGCACCCGCGAGGTGCCGCCGGCGGGCACCGTCGAGAGCGACATCGCCGAGCCTGCGATCGGCGAAGAGGCCCTCTAGCCTAGGAGCGCGGCCTCGAGCACCGCCCGGGCCTGCGCGAGCGCACCCGGTGCGATCTGGTGTGCTACCGGGTCCTCGCGATAGCTCACCTCGGCGCCCGCCGCCTCCAGCCGCTCGCGGGCGTCGCGTCCCCATGCGACGCCGATCACTGGATCGTGCGTCCCGTGGGAGATCGAGACCGGCAGGCCGGCGCTGCGCTCGAGATCCAGCTCGAACCCGTCCACTGTCGGCACGAAGCCGCTCATCGCCAGGATGCCGGCCGGCCGCGGGCGCGAGGCGGCGAGCCCGAGCGAGTAGGACATGACCGCGCCCTGCGAGAAGCCGCCGAGGACTGTCTGCTCGCTGCCCACGCCCGCCTCGGCGAGCGCGGCGTCGAGCCAGGCGGACGCGTCCGCGAACGTCTCCAGGAACGTGGGGGCGTCCGGGAAGCCGATTTCGCGGACGATGTACCAGTGGGCTCCGCCCGGCGGGAGCGCGAGCGGCCCGCGCGGCAGGATCCCCACGAGGCGCTCCTCCGGGTCGAGGAGATCGAGGAGCGGCACGAGATCGAGCTCGTCGGCGCCACGGCCGTGCATGAGCACCAGCGCTCCCGCGGGCGTGCCCGCGGCCGGCCGAACGCGGTGGGAGATCGGGGCTCGCTCGAGGGCCATGCGCCCTGAGGATAGAAGCCCCGGGGAGGGTTCCTAGTCGCCGCCCTTCTTGCCCTGCTTGTGCTTCTGCTTCCGCTCCTCGCGCCGGTCCTGCTTCTCCTGGCGGCGCTCCTCGCGCTTCTCAGCCTTCTCCTGCCGGCGCTCCTCCTGCTCGGCCTTGCGCTCCTCCCGCTTCTCGGCCTGCTCCTGGCGGCGCTCTTCCTGCTGGGCCTTGCGCTCCTCGCGCCGGTCGTCCCAGGAGGGCCGGTCGGGCTTGCCGGGCCAGTCCGGCTTGTCCGGCCGCTCGGGCTTGTCGGGGCGGTCGGGCTTGTCGGGCTTCTCCGGCTCCTCGGGCTCTTCGGGTTCGGGAGGCGGAGGCGGCGGCTCCTCGGGCTCCTCGCGGTCGGGCGGAGAACCGCCGCGACCGCCTGAGGAAGAACCGGGCTCGCGTCCGCCGGGGTCGGCTGTGGGGGAGCCGCCACCGGAGGACGTCGTGCCGTCGCCGAGGACACCGCTGCCGCTGCCTGCGCTTGCCGCCGCATCCGCCTCGTCGTCTGCTGCGCCGCCGCCGGAGGCCTCGGAGCCACGCCGGGACGCTGCGCCCTGCGTGCCGTCTCCGAGCGCCGAAGCGATCACCTCGCCGGCCGTCGCGGCACCGGGCAGCGGCGGCGGCAGGTGGCCGAGCGGGCGGTCGCCGGGGAGGATCGTCGGCGCCAGCGCGAGCAGCGTGATGACCGCGCTCAGCGCGACGGTCCACAGCGCATGTGTGCCTAGACGGCTCCCCACATCAGTCCCATCGGCGGTAGATCCTCTCGACTTGAACGGTAGTGCACCGCTCAGCCGATGGGAACCCCTCCTTCGGTCAGAATTCCCTGCAAGGCGACTGCATTTGCCGGTGCCTGAGCGGAGGTGGCGGCGCCGTCCGGAGAGCGGCTCCAGCGGTTGTTGTTGAAGAGGACGTAGACCTCATCGGCTTGCCCGGCGAGCTCGCGGAGAGGCTCGGACCACTCTCGTAGCTCCTCGTCGTCGTAAAGGTAGTCGAAGCGGTCGCTGGCCGAGCCGCCGCGGACGTTCCACGTGCCCGCGTTGCGCCCGTGCATGCGCACGTAGGCGAGCGGGCTCGTGGCCGCCACGACCGTGGGGACGAGGTTCTTCGCCTCCGTCTTCGGCGCGTCCACGACCACGTGCGTCGCGCCCAGCTCCTCGAGGAAGGCGAGCGTCCCCGCCCGGTTCTCGTCGTCCAGCCAGCTGCGGTGGCGGAACTCGACGAGCGGGCGGTCGCCGCGGAGCTGCTCCACCGCCCAGGCGAGGTAGTCGCGCGAGAGGTCCTTGGCGACCACGTAGGAGGGGAACTGGAGCAGGATGCCGCCGAGCTTGCCGCCGGCGCGGAGCGGCTCGAGCGCCCGGTGGAAGCGGGCGAAGACCTCGGCCCGCAGCTCCCGCGGCGGCCGGTCGACACGCCCGCGGTCGTCGACGGGCGCCGCCTCGCGCAGGTCGGGCGGCAGCTGCTCGGCGCGCACCGGATGGCGCGTCATCACGCCGAAGGCCTTCACGTGCATGACGAAGCCGTCGGGCGTGCGCTCGTCCCAGCGGGAGACCATCTCCTCGTCGGGAAGGCGGTAGTAGGTCGAGTCGACCTCGACGGTGGAGAAGCGCTCCGCGTAGTAGCGAAGACGGTCCTCCGCCGTCTTCACCTCCTTGGGGTACCAGTGCTTCGTGAGGGCCTCGTCGGCCCAAGAACACGTGCCGATGCGGACGGGGACGGTCAGACTGCCAAGGCTAGTTGCTCTCCGCGGCGCCGGGGCATCGGGCGCTCCGAGCGGTGGCTCGACGGCGCGAGGCCGTGGCGCAGCCGGAGCCGCGCGAAGCGCTCGGTGACCTCCTCCTGGTAGGCCTTCGCCGCGTAGGAGCGCTTCCCGTAGAGCTCGACGTAGCGCGGGTAGAGCCACGGATAGGTGCGCCGCACCCAGGGCATGAAGTGCTCGCGGATCCCGGGCCTGACGTGGAGGAGGATCCCCGAGGCGTGCGTCACCCCGGCCTGGGCGCACGCCGCCAGCACCTCGTCGAGGTGCTCGTCGTCGTCGGTCAGACCGGGCAGGATCGGCGCGACGAGGACGCCCGTTCGGATGCCCGCGTCGGCGAAGCGGCCGAGGATCTCGAGGCGGCGGCGGCCCGGCGGCGTGCCCGGCTCGACGACGCGCCGCACGTCCTCGTCCACCATGCCGACGCTCATGGAGACGGTCACGTCCGCGACCTCGTCGAGGCGCCGGAAGACGTCCAGGTCGCGCACGATCATGGTCGACTTCGTGAACATCGAGAGCGGGTTGGCGAAGTCGGCGAACGCCTCGATCGCGCCGCGGGTCAGCCTGTAGCGCCCCTCGCAGTGCTGGTACGGGTCGGTGGCCGTGCCCATGGCGACGGGCTCGCCGCTCCATCGCGGGGAGGCGAGCTCCCGGCGCAGCACCTCGACCAGGTTGGTCTTGACGACGATCTTCGAGGAGAAGTCCTCGCCCACGCCGAGGTCGAGGTAGCTGTGGAAGGCGCGCGCGAAGCAGTAGTGACAGCTGTGCGTGCATCCCCGATAGGGGTTCACGGTCCAGCGGAACGGCACCCGGCTGGTGTCGGGGACCCGGTTGAGGGCCGTCTTGCAGTCGTCCTCGAGGTACTGGGCGCGAGCCACGTCCTCCCGGAGTATAGAACATATGTTCGACGGCACCCGCTGCCCGTGCCAGCGCGTATCGTTCGGTTTGCCCGGGCCCGACCAGGAGATAGGGAGGGTATGGATCCACAGCTCCAGGCGCTTCTCGATCGCGGCGAGGAGACCGACTGCCTCGAGTACTCGGAGGTGGACGCCGCCGTCGAGGCGCTCGGCCTCTCGGAGGCCGAGATCGAGGACCTCTACGAGGAGATCGAGCGCCGCGGCCTCGAGCTGCGCGACAACTGCGGGCGCGAGTCGGCCAAGGCCTCGACGTACGTGAACGGCGACCTCGCGGTCGCGACCACCGACGCGCTGCAGCTCTTCATGAACGAGATCGGCCGCTATCCGCTCCTCACGAAGGAGCAGGAGGTCGAGCTCGCCAAGCGGGTCGAGCGCGGCGACCTGGAGGCGAAGGAGCAGATGATCAACTCGAACCTGCGCCTCGTCGTCTCCATCGCCAAGCGGTACCAGGGCCACGGGCTCTCGCTGCTCGACCTGATCCAGGAGGGCATCATCGGGCTGATCCGCGCGGTCGAGAAGTTCGACTGGCGCAAGGGCTTCAAGTTCTCGACGTACGCGACCTGGTGGATCCGCCAGGCGGTGCAGCGCGGTGTGGCGAACAAGTCGCGCGAGATTCGCGTTCCCGTCCACATCGTCGAGCGCGAGCAGCGGATCAGCCGCGCCGAGCGCCAGCTGGCGCCGAAGCTCGGCCGCGTTCCGACCGACGACGAGGTCGCGACGGCCGCGCGCCTGACGTTGCAACAGGTGGGCGAGGTGCGCGAGGCGGCGCGGGCGGTCACGAGCCTCGACCGCCCGATCGGCGAGGAGAGCGGGACGACGTTCCAGGATCTCCTGCCCGGGGAGGAGGAGGGCCCCGAGCAGGCGGTGACGGTGAACCTCGCCCAGGAGGCGCTCCGGGACGCCCTCGACGACCTACCGGACCGCGAGCGAGAGGTGATCAAGCTGCGCTACGGCCTGAACGGCGACCGCGACCCGGCCTCGCTCGAGGAGATCGGCCGCCGGCTCGGCCTCACCCGCGAGCGCGTGCGCCAGATCGAGTCCACCGCGCTCGAGCGCCTCGCCGTCCGCCGCGAGATCGCCGCGCTCCAGGGCGTCGTCTGAGGGGTTGGCGGAACGTCGTTCGTCGCAGGGGTGCGATGCTCGTTCCGAGGCAAGGACGCAGGGAGCGCCGATAGTCGTAACTATCGGTGCGACTGAGGACGCAGCATCGGGGCGAGCAGCGCGGCCCTGCGGCACAAGCGCCTGTTTCGCCAAGCCCTCCTATACGTCCCGGTAGCGGGCCTGCACGAGGCAGAAGAGCCCGTACGTCGCGAGCCCGACCGCGACCGCGCCGAGGAGGACCGGGCCGTACGGCTGCCCCACCAGGGTCTGGAGGGCGCCGTCGAGGCCCATCGCCTCGTCGGGGTCGTACTGCCAGGCGGCCCGGACGAGGAAGATGCCGATGAGGGCGAAGACGACCGCGCGCGCAAGGTGGCCCGCGACCCCGAAGGCCGTGTACCAGCTCTCCTCGGCGCCGCTCATGAGCTCGGTGCGCAACTCGTCCCGGAAGGAGCCCGAGAGCGCCCGGTACGCATTGAAGACGCCGGCGCCCACGACGGCGAGGCCCGCGGCTCCGACCAACCACCGGCCGGCGGGCCAGTCGAGGACGATGGCCGTGGCCTTCTCCTCTTCGCTTCCGGAGCCCCCGCCTGCGCCGACCACGACGGCCAGCGTCGCCGCCGCGAGCCCCGCGTAGAGGAGGCCCTTGGCGAAGTCGCCCGCCCGCTTGCCGAGCCCCTTCGCGTCGTCGCCCTCGCCGCCTCGGTCGAAGATCGCCTCCACGAAGCGCCACGCAGCGTAGGCGGCGAAGCCGATGGCGACCATCACGAGCAGCGCCCAGCCGAAGGGCTCGTCGGCGAGCGTCTTCAGGGCTCCCTGACGATCTTCGGTATCCCCGCCGAGAAAGGCGACCTTGACGGCGATCACGGCTACGAGCAGGTACGAGAATCCCTGCGTCGCCAGCCCGAAGCGCCCGCTGCGCTCAACCCAGCGGCTGTGTGCGACCTGCTCCGTCCGCTCGTACATTGGCTCTCTCTACCCGGGGACACCCGGCTACAATCGCCGCGCGTGCGACGCCGCCCGGGACTCGCGCTCCTCCTGCTGGCCGTGACCGTGATGCTCGCCGCGTCCTCGACGGCGGCCGCGGGCTGGTCGGAGCGGAAGCAGGCCGCCGCCCGCTACGTCGAGCGCCGCGCCGGCATCGAGAGCTTCGTCCTCATGGACGACCGCGGGATCCTGCGCAGCTACCGGGGCCGGATGGTGGTGCCCTCGGCGAGCATGTTCAAGGCGATGCTGCTCGTCGCCTACCTGAACCGGCCCTCGGTGCGCGGGCGCGCGATCAACGACTCGGATCGCGCCCTGCTGCGGCCCATGATCCGCTGGTCGGACAACGCCACCGCTACGCGCGTGCTCGGCATCGTCGGCTCGAGCGCCCTCTACCGCATCGCGAACAGGGCGAAGTTCGTGCACTTCCGCCTGCGCTCGCCCTGGGGCCTCACCGAGATCACCGCCCGCGACTTCGCGCGCTTCTTCTACCGGATCGACCGGCGCGTCCCGCGTCGCCATCGCGCGTACGCGCTCACGCTCCTGAACAACATCGTGGCGTCGCAGCGGTGGGGGATCGCCCCGGAGCGGCCGCCCGGCTGGCGGATCTACTTCAAGGGCGGCTGGGGCTCCGGCACCGGCTGGGTGACGCACCAGGCGGCGCTCCTCCGGAACGGCCCCAGGCGGATCTCGCTCGCCGTGTTCACGCGCTACAACCCGAGCCACGGCTACGGCACCGGCACGATCCGGGGGGTCGCGCGGCGCTTTCTGCGAACGCCGCTTCCCCTCGGGCCCCAGTAACCGCAGCCGGACACGGAACGAGGAGCCGGCTCTCGCACCCCGACGGACTGCGGCTGCCGCCGGGGATGGCCGTGCTCCTCGTGTCCGCTCCCTTGGTATCGGCATGCGCTGCCGCCTCCTTGAACTCTTCGGCACAAGCAGCCGGAGCCGTCCTGAGAACGCCGATGCCCCGCACGTGGCGGGGCATCGGTTCGAGCTAGGAAGGCTAGGGAGAGCTAGTCGTCCCAGTGACGGCGGTCGCCGTCCTTGTCGCCCTTCCGGTCGTCGTCGTCATCGTCGTCGTGGTCGCGATCGCCCTTCCGATCGTCGTCATCGTCGTCGTCGTGGTCGCGGTCGCGGTCCTTGCAGTCGTCGTCACCGCGGTCGCCCCAGCCCGACTTCGACTTGTCCTTCTTGCAGTCGTCGTCGTCATCGCACCGGTCGCGATCGCCGAACCACGACTTGCCCTTGTCGCAGTCGTCGTCGTCGTCGTGACAACGATCGCGATCCTTGCCCTTGTCGTCGTCCTTGTCCTTGCCGAACCAGTGCTTCCACCAGTCTTCCCAGTCGAAGTCCTTGTCCTTCTTCTTGCAGTCGTCGTCCGGCTTGTCGCACTTCACCTCGACCGCGACGGCCGCGCTCGCGGAGCCGGTCGTCCCGGTGTCGTTCGTGCGGAAGGTCGCCGTGTTGTCGACCGTCTTCGAGCCGCACTTCATGTAGGGCCCGAGCCGCTCCGTGTACGTGAACGTCTTCGGCGCGTCGCCGACGCACACGGTGCCGAGGTTGCCGCCCGTCGTGTCGGTGACGGCGACGCACTCGTCCACCTCGGTCACGGTCGCGTTCGTGAAGTCGAACGGCGTCCGGACGAACCGGGCGCCGCCGTCGGCGGTGGTCGCCCGCATGTCGGCCGTGCGCGCGCTCGCGTCGGAGAGCGAGGCGCTGTAGCCGCAGTCGAGGGGCGAGTCGCCGAGGTTGATCGGGAGCGGCGGCACGCAGTCGACCGTGGCAGCGAGGTTGTCCTCCTGGATCGTCACGCCGAGCGTGGCGACGGTGATCTGGTCGTCGCCGGCCGTCATGTGGACGTTGCCCGAGACTGCCCAGTCGCTGTCCGTGTAGCCGGTCGACTCGACGGTGACCTTGTACGTCACCTCGGCCGTCCCGCCCGGCTTGACCTTCACCGAGGTCGGGGTGGCGCTCTTCTTGATGTCCCAGTCGTACGTCCGCTTGAACGACGGGTTCGCGTCCATCGTCACTGTCCACGCCGACGCCGCAGGTGCGACGACGAGCGTGGCGACGAGCGCGACCGCGGCAAGCAGGAGCGTCGACAGGCCTCTCTTCCTGCGCTCCAAAGTCGTTCTCTCCTTTCCTCCCCTAACGAAAAGGCGGCTCCGCGAGCGGAACCGACCCGGCGCGCCGGACCGCCCGGCGCTCTCTGACCGTGGCACGAGGTACCAGCCCCTTCCACTGACCTAAGGGCTAGTCGGGGGCTAGGGAAAGCGTGTGCTCATCGGCTCGAGGTCGAGCCGGCCGCCGTCGCGGCACTCCGGCGGGACGAGGTACTCGGCGGTCGCGCCGCTCCGGCCGGCGTTCTCGGCGAGCTGCTGGCGCATGAGCTGGTGCGCTGCGTCCTCCGAGAGCCCCAGCCGCTGCCCGAGCTCGACCCCGGACTGCAGGCCGTAGCACTCGGTCGTCCCCTCGTCGCGCACGCCGCGGAGGTGCCACACCTCGTGCGCGAGGACGGCGAGCGCTCGACCGGTCTGGCTCCCGCGGGCCTCGTCCTCGAACGCCAGCCGGTAGAGGTCGAGGCAGCGCTCCGGCGTCAGGTAGGCGAGGTCGCCGCCGACTGCGGCGACGCCGTCCGCGTGCTGGACGGCACCGACGTACTCTCCCGACTCGTCGCAGCGGATCCGGACCCGCTTCCCGGCGATGCGCGAGGCCTCCGCCGAGAAGCGATCCTGTGCCTCCGCTCGGGTCTCCACCGAGAGCGAGTCCCAGCCCGTGCGGCTTTCGACGAGCCAGAAGGTGAGCGCGAGCGCGGCGATCACGCCGAGGCCGACGAGGAAGCGGCGAACGGCCGGCCAGCGGCTCTCGTCCTCCCAGAGCTCGTCGTCGGCATCCTCGTCGTCCTCGTCCTCGAGCCAGCCCAGGTAGCCATAGCGCTCCCGGTCGACCTCCTGCGGCCCGCGGTCAGGTGCGGGCGCCGGCCCCCGGGCGAGTGCGCCGAAGAGGAAGTTCACCTCCAGGCCGAGCGCAACCAGGAAGGCGACCCAGACCGGCACCGCCGAGCGGAGCTCGTAGGGGCCGAGGATCCAGGCGACCACGAAGAGCGCCAGCGCGATGCGCAGGGCCACGGGAATCCGGAACCGGTCCGCCAGCGTCTGCACGCCTCGAAGGTACCGGCGCCGAAGCTCGAACTCGCCCCCCGGGCGTCAGACGTAGGGGAGGACGCCGAGCGACGAGTAGTGCTCGTTGAGCTCCGCGAGCTCGGCCAGGCGCGAGTCGTCGAGCTCGAAGTCGAAGACGTCGAGGTTCTCGGCCAGGTGCGCCGGGTCGTTGGCCTTCGGCAACGGGGCGACCCCGAGCTCGATGTTCCAGCGGATGAGCAGCTGGGCCGGCGTCTTGTGCGAGTCGGCAGCGATGCTGGCGAGCGCCGGGTCGTCGAGGCGCCGCGTGCGGGTCAAGGGACTGTAGGCCTGGATCACGATCCCGCGCCCGTGGCAGAACTCGAGCATCTCCGGGCTCCAGCCGAAGGGACTCCACTCGATCTGGTTCACGACCGGGACTTCACCGGTCACCTCGACGAGCTCGTCGATCTGCTCGGCCGAGTAGTTGCTCACGCCGATGTCCCGGGCACGACCCTCGTCTCTCGCCTGGATCAGGCCTTCCCAGAGGCCCCGCCCGGCTCCGGTCGGCGGCGGCCGGTGGACGAGCATCAGGTCGGCGTACTCGAGGCCGAGCTCGTGGAGGTTGCGGCCCGTGGCCTCGTAGGCGTCCTCGTCCTCCTCGACCTTGGTCACCAGGAACAGCTCGTCTCGCTCGAGGCCGCTGCGGCGAATCGCCTCGCCGATCCCCGGCTGGGTGCCGTAGTCGCCCGAGGTGTCGATCATCCGGTAGCCGAGGCGGAGCGCCTCCTCGACCGTGCCCGCCGTGTCCCGGGTGAGCTGCCACGTCCCCAACCCGAGAACGGGCATGGTGCGCCCGGTGTGCAGCGTCAGTCGGTTCATCTCCGACTCGTGCCCGTGCCGGCGAGCATAAAACGCATGCCGCTACGTGATGGGCGTTTAGTTCCGCGTCCGTATCGGGCCGTGGATGCTGAAGGTCACGTTCATCGTCGCCGGGTGTGCGTCGCAGGCGTAGATGTACGCCTCCTCGTCTCGGAGCGCGACGATGGTCGTCTTCTCACCCGTGCCTGCGACATCGGTGGCCACGTCGACCCCAGCGCTCCGCGCGCCCAGATGGAAGTTGTGAATGGTGGACAGGTCGTTGATCTCGAGCATGTACTCGCCGGGCGGCAGCACCGTGGTGACCTCAGCCCCGTCTTCGGTCGTGAGGGTGATCTCGTAGGCATCTGGGTCGTCGGTGGATCCGACGGTGCCGATGAGCTTCGGGGGGCCTGTAGCTGACGTCTCGGTTGTGGTGGTGTCCGCGGCTACCGTCTCCAGCGTCGTGACGGATCCCTCGTCGTTGCCGTCGCCGCATCCGACCGCCGAGAGTGCGACGACCGCCAGCCCGATGGGAAGCGCCAAGCGAAGATCTTTCATCGCATGAATAAACGGAAAGCGGCGGGGGTGGGATTCGAACCCACGAGACGGCTCAGCACCGCCTAGCGGTTTTCAAGACCGCCCCTTTCGACCGCTCGGGCACCCCGCCCGCGCGCCAGTGTAGCCCGCGTCAGGCGCCGCGCTCGATGCGGCTCGGGGCGCCGAACTCGGCCAGGACGTCGGGCACGGCGACCGTGCCGCCCTCGTCCTGGAAGTTCTCCAGCACGGCGATCATGGCGCGCGCCGTCATCGCCGTGCCGTTCAGGGTGTGGACGAACTCGAGTCCTTGCTCGCCGCGGAAGCGGACGTCGAGGCGGCGCGACTGGTAGTCCGTCGTGTTCGAGGTGGAGGTGATTTCCCGGTAGCGGCCCTGGCCCGGGAACCACGCCTCGATGTCGTACTTCTTCGAGGCGGACGCGCCGAGGTCGCCGGCCGCCACGTTGACGACCCGGTAGGGGATGCCGAGCTCCTGGACGAGCTCCTCCTCGCCCGCGAGCAACGCTTCGTGCTCGTCCGGTGACCCCTCAGGCCGGCAGAAGACGAACATCTCGACCTTGTCGAACTGATGGACGCGGAACATGCCGCGCGTGTCCTTGCCGGCGGCGCCGGCCTCGCGCCGAAAACACGTCGAGTAGCCCGCGTAGCGGAGCGGCAGCGAGTCGGCCTCGACGACCTCCCCGGCGTGGAAGGCGGCGAGCGCGACCTCGGAGGTGCCCGTGAGGTAGACCTCGTCGCGCTCGATGCGGTAGATGTTGACCTCGTCCGTCGGCAGGAAGCCCGTGCCGTACATGGCCTCCTCGCGGACGAGGACGGGCGGCAGCACGGGCGTGAAGCCCTTCGCCTGGATCCGGTCGAGCGCGAAGCGGTAGAGCGCGAGCTCGAGCATGGCCGCGGCGCCGACGCGGTAGACGAAGCGCGAGCCGGAGACCTTCGCGCCGCGCTCCGTGTCGATGCCGCCCAGCTCGAGGTGATCCTTCGGCTTGAACGGGAAGGAGGGCGGCTCGCCGACCCGGCGGAGCTCGGCCGCGTCGTCCTCGGTGAAGCCGTCCGGAGCACTCTCGTCGGGCGGCGCCGGCACGCGGTCGAGGAGCTCCACGCGCCGCCGCTCGGCAGCCGCGAGCTCCTCCTCGACCCGCTGGAGCTCGGCCTTCACGCCCTTGAGCTCCTCGATCTGCTCGGGGGTCGGCTTGCCCTTGACCTTCGTCCGCGCTCGCAGCTCGTCCGCCTGCGGGACGAGAGTGAGCCAGGCGCGGTCGGCCTCCATGAGAGCGTCGAAGTCCTGCTCGGCGCCCTTGCGGGCGAGCGCGGTGCGGTAGGCGTCGGTGTCGGCCCGGGCGGCCCGGATGTCGATCATGGCCGGGAGTGTAGGTACGCCTCGACCACCTGAGCAACGCCCTCCTCGGCGGCGGAGGGGCAGACCCAGTCGGCGACGCCGAGCACCCGCTCGTGCGCGTTGGCGACCGCGACCCCGAACCCCGCCCACTCGAGCAGCTCGACGTCGTTCTCGCCGTCGCCGAACGCCACCGTCCGCTCGGGGGTGAAGCCGAGGTGCTCGGCGAGGAAAGCGAGGCCCGAGCCCTTCGTCACGTCCGGGCTCGCGAACTCGAGGAAGAACGGGAGCGACTTGGAGATGTAGAGCCGCCCGTCAAAGCGCGCCTTCATGCGTGCCTCGAGGCCGTCGAGCACTGTCGGCTCCTCGATCGCGACCAGCTTCGTCGGCGGCTCGGAGAGCCAGCCGCGGAGGTCGCCGACCGCGTGGATCGGCAGCTGCTGGAACGAGGCGTAGCGCTCGGCCTCCGGCGTCACCTCGGCGACGAACAGCTCGTCGTTCACATAGCAGTTGACGGGGAAGCCCTCCTCCTCGAGCGCGGCGATCGTCTCGCGGCCGAGCTCCAGCGGGATCGGCTCGTGCCGGAGGAAGCGCCCGGTCGCCGGCTCCGCCACGACCGCGCCCTGGTAGCAGACGACCGGGTCGTCCAGGCCCGCCTCCTCCAGGTGCGGCCGGATGGAGCGGAACATGCGCCCGGTGACCACGATCACGCGCAGGCCGGCCGCCCGGGCGCGCTCGATGGCCGCGCGGGTGCGCGATCGCAGGACCCCGTCCTCCCACACGAGCGTGCGGTCGAAGTCGCACGCGAGGACGTCGACGTCGCGCGGGAACTGGGGCGGGAGCCTCAGCGTGACTGGGTCACGTACGCGGCCACGTCGGCGATCTCCTGCTCGGAGAGCTGGCCTTCGAACGGCGGCATCCCGCCGCCGCCCGCGGTGATCTGCTCGACCGCCGCCTCGAACTCGATGGACGAATCGTCGAGGTTCGGCCCGACCGTGCCCGTGGAGCCGGCATCGGCGAAGACGTGGCAGCTCCCGCAGCCGGCCGAGGCGTAGATCTCCGCGCCCGCGGCCGGGTCGCCCTCGCCGCCGCCTCCGCCGCCGCCCCCTCCGCCCGTGTCGGTCGGGACGGTGCCCTCTACGGTCTCGGGCTCGGCGGTGCCCTCCTCTTCGCCGCCGCAGCCGGCCGCCACGAGGAGCGCGAGGGCGGCGAGACAGAGGACGAGGAGGCGCGCCATCGGGTCGAAAGCATACCCACCGAGACGGCGACGTAACACGTCACACCGACGAGGAGGACGTCGGTCGGCGAGTCGTTGACGATCAGGGAGGCGACGAGCGCGGCCGCCAGCGCGAGCGGCACGGCGCGCTCGGCGAGCGGCTCCGGACGGCGCAGCGCATGGACGACCAGCGCGACGAAAACGGCCAGCAGCGCGGCCACGGCGAGAGCGACGTACCACGAGGAGGTCGCCCGCTGCCACGAGAGCTCCACGCGCTCGGCGAGGTCGCCGGCCAGGCCGCCCGGACCGTCCTCGAGCGCCCGGGTCACATGGCTCGAGCCGCCCGTTGCCGCATCGAGGGCGACGAGCGCGAGGGCGACGGCGAGCGCTGCCGCTAGGCCGACCGCGAGCGCCCGGCGGCTTCCGTCCGCGAGCAGGACGGCGAGGACGGCGAACCCGGCAGCGAACACGATCGCGCCGCCGCCGTCGGCGCCGAAGCGGTTCCCGGCGACGGTGGCGAAGGCGAGCAGCGCGGCGCCCCCGAAGGCGGTCCAGCCGAGCCGCAGCCGGAGGAGCGCCGCGCCGGCGAGCGCCGGCACGAGCAGCAGCGTCTCGAGCAGGTTCGACAGCCCGTAGTAGCGGGAGTTCTGCGTCGGCCCGAACGGCGAGAGCGCCACCGAGGGGCCGTCGAGGCCGAGCGCGAGCAGGTAGGCGCCGACCAGAGCCGTCAGGCCGACTCCCAGCGCGAGCGGCGTCCGCAGGAGCCGCGCGAGGAGCGGGCCGCCGAGCGCGGTCGCCGCTCCGAGGACGATGAGCACTGTCCAGAAGCCGGAGACGCCGCCAAGGCCGAGCGCGAGGTTGGCGGCCAGGGCGGCGGCGAGCCCGGGAACCGCGGCGGCGGGAAGCAGGAGCGCGAGGAGGAGGACGAGCGCGCACACGAGGATCGTGGCCGGCAACCGCGCGTGGTTGTTCTCGTCGATCCGCTCGTCGAGCGCGCGGAGCTCCGCCGCCGCGTCGTCCGCCGGCTCGGAGCCGAGCGCGCCCTCTCGGTCGAGCGCCGTGGGCGCGACGTTCGCGATCGAGACGAGCCCCGGGATGCGCGTCGAGTCCGACGTGAGCAGCCCTTCGTAGCCGGGGCCGACGACGAGGATCGGGTAGCGGCGGTCGTTCGGCTGGAGGCCGCCC
Organism: Gaiellaceae bacterium; assembly: GCA_050697735.1. Classification (GTDB taxonomy): domain Bacteria; phylum Actinomycetota; class Thermoleophilia; order Gaiellales; family Gaiellaceae; genus JAIBJN01. The sequence continues at coordinate 20,743 of JBOHAM010000091.1, forward strand.
ATCGGAAGCCCGACGTAGATGGCCGGCCCGCCGGCGCTGCCGAGGTCTCCCGTCTCCGGCGTGAGCAAGGGCGGCCCACCGGGCGCTCCGCCCCGCAGCGAGTTGCGCACCTCGCCGCGGACGAGCGAGGCCTCGGCGATTGCCGCGCTCGTCTCCGGCCCGGCGCCGGGGTTGAGCAGGCCGACTGCGCCGAGCTCGGCCGCCCGGGCGAGGTCGGCGAGCGTGAAGCCGGGCACCACGACGACCGGGAACGTCGTAGCCTGCGCCGGGCCCGCCATGAGCGCCAGGAACGCAAGAGCGAGCGCCGCCGTCCGGGCCATGCCGGGAACTCTAGGCGCGCTGCCCGCGGCGCTCATCGCGCTCGCCGTCGGCCTCCCGCTCGTCCTCGCCGGCCCGCCGCCCGGCGACCTGCCGGCGCACCTCTACCGCACCGAGCTCGTGGCGAACGGGATCCTCGTCTGGGACACCTTCTGGTACGCCGGCCACTACCCGCTCGCCGCCTACAGCCTCCTCTACTACTTCCCGGCCGCGCTGCTCGGGAACGACCTCCTGGCCCTCCTCTCGGTCGTGGCCGCGGCGGCGCTCTTCGCCTCGCTCGCCGAGCGCGAGTGGGGGGAGGACGCGCGCTGGCCCATACGCGCCTTCGCCGTGGTCGCCTGCGGGCCGCTCTTCACGGGCACCTATCCCTACGCGGCCGGCCTGGCGGCCGGGCTCGGCGCGCTCGTCGCGCTCCAGCGCGGCCGGACCGTGGTCGCGGTCGCGCTCGCGGCTCTCACCGCGGGGCTCTCGCCGCTCGCCTTCCTCTTCCTCTGCCTGGCCGCGACGGCCGCCTTTCTCGCGCGCGCGCGGCTGCCGGACGGGCGGGCGCTGCTCTTCGGTCTCGCTCTCGTCGGCCTCGGCCTGCTCCAGGGCGGGCTCCTGCTCGCCTACCAGCAGGAGGCGGAGTATCCGTTCTTCCGGCTCTCGGAGCTCCTCGGGATGCTCGTCCTCGCCGCCGCCTGCACCGCGCTCGCGCTGCGCCACGAGCACGGCCGCGCCCTCGCCTTCGTCTTCGGGCTCTGGGCGCTCGGCGCAGTCGTCGCGTTCGTCGTGCCCTCGCCCATCGGAGAGAACGTCACGCGTCTGCGTGGGATCGTGCTCCCACTCGCGCTCCTGGCCGCCGCGCTCGCCGCCTATCGCCCGCGCTGGCTGGCCGTACTCGCGGTCGGAGCGGCGCTCGCCTACACGGTCGTCCCCTACGTCGGCTCCGCAATCCACCGCACCGACACGCGCTCGGCCGAGGAGTCCTTCTGGGCCCCGGCCCTGGATGTCCTCTCCTCGCGCCTGACGCCCGACTACCGCGTCGAGGTCGTCCCGACCGGCGACCACTGGGAGGCCTACTGGGTGCCCCGCGCCGGCGTTCCCATCGCCCGCGGCTGGTACCGGCAGGTGGACATCGCCGAGAATCCGCTCTTCTACGAGGCGCCGCTCGTCGGGGAGGAGTACGAGGCGTGGCTGCGTGGTCTCGGCGTGCGCTACGTCCTCCTCCCGGACACGCAGCTCGGGCGCGTGGGCGAGGAGCGCGAGGCCGAGCTCCTGCGCTCCGGTGAGTCGGGCCTCCTCGAGCTGACCCGCGCCGGAGAGATCACCTTGTACGAGCTCCCCGACCCGACGCCGATCCTGACCGGCCCGGGCGATGCCCGCCTGACGGCGATGGAGCACGACCGCGTCGCCGGCGAGCTCGGCGCGCCGGGGACCTACCGCCTCGCCGTCCGCTGGACGCCGACCTGGCGCGTCGAGAGCGGCGACGTCTGTGTCGAGGAGGCGCCGGACGGCATGACCAGCGTCGTCGCGCGCGCGCCGGGGACGTTCGTCCTGGGCGTCTCCGCCCTCCCCCGAACGCGCGGTTGTCCCGAGGCCGGCGGGTAGAATCGGGGTCGTACCCCTCCGGCCCAGAGGAGCTGACCACGGATGAAACGCAAGGCGTACGGACGCGACTTCGGTCTCTCGTCGCGCATGTTCCTGACCATGTTCGGGCTCGGCGCGCTCTACGTCGCGTTCTTCGCGATCATGATCAGCGTCTTCGACTTCGGGATCGTGCCGGTGGTCCTGATCGTCGGAGCGCTCGCGTTCCTCCAGTACTACACCTCGGACAAGGTCGCGCTCGCGGCCTCGGGGGCCAAGGTGGTCGGGCCGGACGAGGCGCCCGAGCTGCACGCGATGGTCGACCGCCTCTGCGCGATGTCGGACCTGCCGAAGCCGCGCGTCGCGATCATCCCGACCGAAGTCCCCAACGCCTTCGCCACCGGCCGGAGCCCGAAGCACTCGGCGGTCGCCGTGACGGAAGGGCTCTGGCGCCGCCTGGAGCCGCGCGAGGTCGAGGGTGTGCTCGCGCACGAGCTCTCCCACATCGCCAACCGCGACGTGGCCGTGATGACCGTGGCGAGCTTCTTCGCCATGCTCGCCGCGATGCTCATGCGCTTCGGGATGTTCGGCGGCATGTTCGGCGGCGGCCGCAGCCGCGACGGCGGGGCGCCGGCGTGGCTGATCATCCTCGTCGTCTCGCTGCTGACGTACCTGATCTCGACGCTCCTCATCCTCATGATCTCGCGGTACCGCGAGTTCGCGGCCGACCGGGGCGCCGCCCTCATCACCGGCGCGCCCGAGCAGCTCATGAGCGCGCTGCAGAAGATCGCGAGCGACATGGTCCGCATTCCGCAGCGCGACCTGCGCCAGGTCGAGGGCATGAACGCGTTCTTCATCATCCCCACCTCGGTGAAGTCGCGGGCCAGCGAGCTCTTCCTCACGCACCCGCCGCTCGAGAAGCGCCTCGCACGGCTGGCGGCGATCGCCCAGGAGATGGGCCGCCCGGTACCGGCCTAAGCTCCGCCTCCACCGAGCAGCGTTGCTAAAGATGGGCGGATGGCCATCTTCGATGTGCTCTTCGGTCGCAAGAAGCTCAAGGGCGCGAAGCTCGAGAAGCTCTTCGCGCTCTCGACCGCGCAGGTCACGCTCCAGGCCGAGCTCGGCCTGAGGCCCGCGGGCGTCGCGGCGGTGGTCTCCAAGCCGCTCTCCGCGGGCGAGTTCGCGCGGGCGGAGAACGAGATCGACGAGCTCCTCGGCGTCGCCGCCCAGACGTCGGGCTCCGAGGTGCGCCGCCGCCAGGACTCCTTCGGCTACCAGTGGCTCGTCGTCCGCGACCCTCACTTCGAGGACCTGGTGACGTCGGTCCACCTCGTCTCGAGCGAGCTGCAGGCGCGCGGGTTCGGGGAGCAGCTCCTCGCCGCCCTCTTCGCCTTCGAGGGCCGGGAGCGCACCACCTACCTCATCTACGGCTACAAGCGCGGGGCGTTCTGGCCCTTTGTCCCCACCGGCGAGGAGCAGGAGCGGGACAACGCCGAGGAGCTCCGGCTCAAGAGCGAGCTCGAGGCTGAGCTGCCCATCGAGCCCGACCTCTCCCGCTGGCTGGGACTCTTCGATGCGCCCCTCGAGTAATCTCGTCGTGCGCGTCACGGTGACTGAATGAGCGTCCTCGTCGTCGCACTCACCGCCCTCGTCGCCGCCCTCTGGCCGGCGCCCGCCGGCGAAGGCCGTGGCGCCGCCTCCGCGGGAGCCGAGGCGGCCACCGTCCCGCAGCCTGCGCCACAACCGAACGTCGCCAGCAGGGGGAACGGACGGCTGCGCGTCGTCCCCGGCAGCAGCACCCGCTCGGGGCCGGGGCCAGTCCGCCGCTACGCGGTCGAGGTCGAGGGCGGCATCGAGATCGGCCGCCGGGTCTTCGCCAACCGCGTGCACGACATCCTCCGCCACCACCGAAGCTGGGGCGGAACCGACCGCGTCTCCTTCTGGCGCGTCTCCCGCGGCCGCATCGACTTCCGCGTGACTCTGGCGACACCGGCGACGACCGACCGGCTCTGCGCGCCGTACATCACCGGCGGCATCTACTCCTGCGCGAACGACGGCCGGGCGGTGCTCAACCTCATGCGCTGGCGAACCGGCGCCGCCGCGTACCGCCACGTCCGGCGCTACCGCATCTACCTCGTGAACCACGAGGTGGGCCACCTGCTCGGTCACGGCCATCGCTACTGCCCGGCGGCGAGGGCGCCCGCGCCGGTGATGATGCAGCAGACGAAGGGCGTCGGCTCCTGCAGGCCGAATCCCTGGCCGCTCCGCTACGAGCGCGGCTGACGAGTCCGGCTACGCGGGCAGGTCCGGGATGAGTCCCTGCTCCGAGAAGAGCCGCTGCGTCTCCTCGAGCGTCAGGTCGCTGGGCGGGATGACCACGTCCGACGGATGGAGGTCGTCGTCGGCCAGCCGCTCGCCCTCGCCCTGCACGAGGCGCCACATCTCGTCGAGGTGCCCGTCGAGCTCGGCCTCGTCCCCCGCATCCACCGCCGCCTGGGCCTGCTCGTCGAGCTCGTGGAGCTTGGCGAGCAGCTCGTCGCCCGCGCGGAACTGGCCCTCGCCCATCAGCCGGACGATCACTGCTCCAGCTCCTTCTTCGCCCCGCCCGCGGCCAGTTCGCCCTTGAGGCGCGCGAGCTCGTCGTCGACCTCGCTCTGCGTCGAGATCTGCGCGAGCTCGCGATCGAGGGAGGTCTCGCCGGTGGTGAAGTCCTCGAGCGCCCCGATCTCGACGAGCTCGTCCACGGCCGCCGCGCGCGCCTGCATCTGCTCGGTCTTCTCCTGCGCGCGCTGAATCGCGAGGCCGGTGTCGGCCATCTCCTCGCCGATCCCCGTGGCCGCCTCCCCGATGCGGGCCTGCGCCTCCGCGGCGGAGTACTGCGCCTTCATGACCTCCTTCTGGCTCCGGAAGGACTCGATCTTCGCCGACAGGCGCTTCTCGTTGGCGATCAGCTTCTCCTGCTGCGCCTCCAGGCCGGCGACCTGCTGGTCGAGGCCCTGAAGCTGCTGCTGTGCGAACGCCTTGCGCTCGAGGGCGGCGCGCGCGAGGTCCTCACGGCCCGCCGCGACCGCCTTGCGGGCCTGGTCGTCCAGCTTGGGCAGCTCGGACTCGAGCTTGCTCGACTGGAGTTCGAGGCGCTTCTTCGCGGTGACGACGTCGGCGACGCCCCGCTTGACGTTCTGGAGCATCTCGAGCTGCTTCTCGTACGAGTAGTCGAGCGTCACGGCGGGGTCCTCCGCCTTGCTCAACAGCTTCGAGGTCCACGCTTTCACGACGGCTGACGTGCGGCTCATGAGGCCGGCCATATGGTGCGTCCTCCCTGGTCCAGGTTCCGGGTGGCATGCTACCCGCGGCGTGATCGTGGAGCGGAGCATGGACCCCCGTTGGCTTTCGAATGCCTACCTCGTCGCGGACCACTCCGGTGGGAGCGCGGTCTTCGTCGACTCGGGCGCGCCGGTCGAGCCCCTGCTCGCCGCCGTCGAGCGTCTCGAGGTGCGTCCCACGCACCTGCTCACGACGCACGCCCACGGCGACCACGTCGCCAACCACGGCCTGCTCGAGGACCGCTTCGAGCTGCGCGTGGTCGCCGCGTCCGAGGAGGGGATCGACGGCGCGGAGCCGCTCGGGCACGGCGAGGTCGTCGAGACCGGCGAGCTGCGCATCGAGGCGCTCCGCACGCCCGGTCACACCCGCGGGATGCTCTCGTTCGTCGCCGGAGGCGAGCTCGTCTTCAGCGGCGATACGCTCTTCGCCGGCTCGGTCGGGGGTACCCAGGACGACTTCGACGACCTCCGCCGCTCGGTCATGGACGTGCTCATGGGCATCGACCACGCGGCGGTCGTGTACCCGGGCCACAGCGAAGAGACGACGATCGGGCGCGAGTGGGACGAGAACCCGTTCGTCCGCGTCTGGCGCGGCGTCGACCCCGAGGGCACCGAGCGGTGTCACGTCGGCGGGGCCGAGGCGACGCTCGTCGTCTGGGGCCGCGACTACGACGGCGGCGGCAAGGCGTGGGTGCGCTTCGCCGACGGGCGCGACGCGATCGTGGGCGGCTCGCGCGTGACGAGGGCGGGTCACTGAGCTTCATCGTCGCGGAGGAGATCGAGGCGTACGCCGAGGCGCATACGACGGCGCCTTCCGACCTGCTGCGGCGGCTCGCCGCGGAGACGCAGGCCGAGCTCGGCGCGCCGCAGATGCTGACGGGGCCGATCGAAGGCCGTCTGCTCGAGTTCCTGGTCTTCGCGCTGCGGCCGAAGCGCATCCTCGAGCTCGGCACGTACAGCGGCTACTCGTCGCTCTCGATGGCGGGGGCGCTTCCGTCCGGCGGCCACATCGACACGTGCGAAGTGGATGAGACGCATGCCGAGGTCGCGCGCCGCTACCACGAGGAGGCCGGCGTTTCCGACCGCATCACGATCCACCTCGGGCCCGCGCTCGAGACGATCGAGCGGCTTGAGGGCGAGTTCGACCTCGTCTTCATCGACGCGGACAAGGTCAACTATCCGACCTACTACGACGTGCTCCTAACGCGTCTTGCCGAGAACGGCCTCATGGTCTTGGACAACATGCTCTGGTCGGGCCGCGTCGTCGATCCCGACGACTCGCCGGAGACGAGCGCGATCACGGCGCTGAACGACCGCATCGCCTCCGATCCCTCCGTCGTCGCCGTCGTCCTGACCGTGCGGGACGGCGTCACGCTCGTCCGCCGGGCTTCTTAGATACGCGCGAAGCGCACGTCGTGCGCCTCGGCGTCCGCGGCGAGGAAGCGGAGTAGCCGCCGGCCCTCGGCCCCGAGCGAGGCGCCGGTCCTCTTGGCGAGCGGCCGGACGTGGCTCACGACGAGCACCGCGGCTCCCGTGCCCCGGTCGCGCTCGATCCGCCACACGCCGCGGCCGAAGCCGTCCACGAGGACGGAGCCGCCGCCCTGCGTCCAGGCTGCGGACAGGCGGCCGCGCCCGTCCGTCGGGACGAAGCGAGAGCGGTCGGCATGCCCGAGGAGAACGTTGTCGTACTCGGGCAGGAAGCGGGGCGGGGCGGGCGTGGCGGGATCGGGCCGAGGGGCGTCCGGCAGGTCGAGGAGCTCGCGCCCGCTCTCGTCGCGGAACGTACGGAGCCGCGGCCGGAGACGCTCGACGACTTCTCGTACCCCGGTCAGGCCCGACCAGGCAGAGACGTCGGCCGCCGTCGCCGGCCCGAAGGCGGCGAGGTAGCGGAGCACCACGTCGTCGGCTCGGGGCTCGGCGACGAGCGGCCGCCCCAGCCACGACTCGGCAGTGGCCGACGTGACCTGCGCGGTCTTGCCCCAGACGCCGCGCGGCGGCACCTGCACGACGGCCAAATGGTTGCGGCAGGCGTACGCGAGCGCAGGCGGGTCGTGAGCGGGGAAGCGCTCCGCCAGAGCGGCCCGCAGCTCGGGCCCGGTCCGCGGACGCTCGGCGAGGAGCGGCCGGGCGAAGGCCAGCACGGCGTCAAGGTCGACGCCGTCGAGCGCCGGCCCGAACTGCGGATGCCGGGCGAGCTCCCGGTCGAGCAGGGGCTGCGCGAGCGGGCGCAGCACGAGGGCGTCGGCGGCGCTGAGCAGGTGCAGCGTCGAGCGCATGGCGACGATGCGGACGAGCTCCCGCTCCTCGAGCAGACGGCCGAGCTCCTCCGGCTGGAAGCCCTCCAGCCGCGACCACAGCCCGAGGTAGGGGTTGAGCGGCACCTGCGCCTGCATGCCGACCAGGTGCTCGACCGCTTCGAGCGGCGACAGGTCGGCCCTACGGAGGAGGAGCTGGCGCGCGAGCGTCGCCCGGTTGAGGGCGTGCGGGCTGAGGACGTCATGGGTCAGGGGACGACGGCCGCCTTGAGCAAGTCCGGCGGTGGGTCGGCGAAGAGCCCGGGCACGCCCTCGAGCCCGACTCGGTGCGTGACGAGCCGCTCCCACGGATGGGCGCCGCTGGCGAGGAAGGCGAGCGCCGCGCGGACGTGCCGCGGCGTGTGGTGGAAGGCGCCCCGGAGGGTCAGCTCCTCGTAGTGCAGTCGGAACGTGTCCACCGCCACCTCGCGGCCGCCGAAGAAGACGACGGTGCCGCCGGGACGCACGAGCTCGAGCGCGTCGTGCCAGGCCTCGGCCGTGCCCACCGCCTCGACGACCACGTCGGCGCCGCTCCCGTCGCCCGGCTCGCCGCCGAACTCCCGGGCGAGCTCGCGTCGCTCGCGGCGGCCACCGACGACCGTCACCCGCGCGCCGGCATCCTTGGCGGCCGCGCAGAGCATCAGCCCGATGGGCCCCGGTCCGAGGACGGCGAGCGACTGCCCGGGCTCGATCTCAGCCCGCTCGATCCCTCGCAGGCAGCAGGCGAGCGGCTCGGTCATGGCCGCGACCTCGGGAGCGAGACCCGGGGGAACGGAGAGGAGGTTGCGGGCGACGATCCGCGCCGGGACGAGCAGGTACTCGGCGTAGGCGCCGTTCAGGAACGGCTGCAGGTTCTCGCAGAGCGTCTCCTCGCCGCGCCGGCACGGCGCGCACTCCCCGCACGGCGCCGAGTTCGCCGCCACGACGCGCCGGCCGGTGGCGACGTCGACGCCGCAGAACTCGTGGCCGAACGGGCTCGGCGTCTCGGCGAGGAGGAGCGGATGGCCGCGCCGGAAGGCCTTCGCGTCGGTGCCGTCCGTGAGCGCCACCTCGACCTGCACGAGGACGTCCCCCGGCCCGGGCTCCGGGCGAGGGACCTCCTCGACCCGCAGGTCGCCGGGGCCGTGGTAGAGCAGGGCCCTCACGGCGTGAAGACGACCTTGACCGCCTCGTGCGAGCGGTAGAGCTCGAGGCCCTCGGCGAAGCGCTCGAGCGGCAGCGTCACGGTCGGGATCGGGTCGAGCTGGGGGAGGAGGGAGATCGCGTCGCGCATGGCCGCCGGGGTCGCCGAGCACGAGCCGACCAGCGTGAGCTCGCGGCGCAGGACGGCCTCGAAGTCGACGGGCGCCGGCTCTGTCAGCCAGGAGAAGACCGCGAGCGTGCCCCCGGGCTCGAGCGCCTCGAGCGCGCGGTCGAGCCCGCCGTGCGCGCAGAGCACCGCCGCGTCGACGGGCCCGTCCGCCGGGGCGGCGCCGTAGCCGAGCGCGAGGTCGAGCCGGTGCGGGAGCGGGTCGGCGGCGAGCACCTCGTCGCCGCGGCGGACGAGCGCCTGGACGAAGAGGAGCCCCGCGAACCCGCAGCCGACGACGAGCACGCGCCCACGCGGGATCCGCTCGAGCGCTCGCAGAGCGCAGGCGAGCGGTTCCGCGAAGGTGCAAGTCGCGTCGTCGACAGCGTCGGGGAGCGGCAGCGTCGCGGCCGCGCGCGCCCGCTCGGCGAAGCCGCCCGGGAGGATCGTCGGACTCGGGAAGCGCTCGCAGGTCGTCTCGTGCCCGGCGCGGCAGCGCTCGCACTCCCCGCAGGGCAGGTGGTGGACGAGGGCGACCCGGCGACCCTCCGCGTCCGCGACGACCTCGTGGCCGAGCACGGTCCCGGGAGCGGCGCGGCCGAGCTTCTGCACGTCGGTCCCGCAGAGCCCGCAGGCGTGCACGCGTACGAGCTCCCCGGGGCCGTCCGGCTCGGGGACCTCAGCGAGCGCCGGCTGCCCGGCGCCGTCGAGCACGACCGCTCGCATGGCGCCATCGTAGGGCGGCGGAGGAAGCGCGCGGAGGCGGGCTGGGCGCCCGCCTCCGCGCAGTTGCGACCTCAGCTGGCGGCGAGGCCGACGGATCCGGCGGGGAGCCCGCCGACCGTCCCAAGCACGTCCAGGCTGCCGTCGTCGTTCACGGCGAATCCCTGCACCTCGGGCGCGCCGCCGTTCAGCGTGTAGAGGAACCGGCTGCCCCTCGACAGCGCCATGTCGAGCGGCACGGGGGTGGTCGCGGCGGTCACGCCGTCCGCGTCGAGCAGCGTCAGCCCGCCGTCGCTGCCGATCCGGTAACCGGAGATCGAGTTGCTGCCGGTGTTCGTCGTGTAGGTGAAACGACCGTTCCTCGTCACGACGACCCAGCACGCGGCCGTCTCAGTCGTGCCCACGTTCGGCGTGATCGGCGTGATCGTCCCGTCGCCGGCGAGAGCGTACGAGGAGAGCACGCTCGCGTCGGGAGCGCCGCCGAAGGCCTCGGAGACAATCAGTCGCCCACGCCTGTCGAACGCGAAGCCGAAGGGCGTTTGCCCTGCCGAGGGCTGTGCGTTCGGACCGCTCGCGTAGCCGTGCCGCACCCTGTACGTGACGATCAGGTTCGTCGCCTTCTCGGTCACGACGAGGTGGCGGCCGTTCGGGCTGAACTCCACCTGTGCCGGATCGGGCGCCGCGGTGCTCAGCGGCCGGCTCGAGCCCGGGAGCGGAATGAGCTTGCCCCAGAGTGCGAGGAACCCCTTGATGTTCGCGGGCGTCGTTGCGTCCCCGGCGTTCAGGACGTAGAGGACCCTGCCGTGCACGGTGAGGCTGATCGGCCTGACCCCTCCGGAGCGGACGACGTCGGCCAGCCGCACGTTGCCGCGGCGGTTCACCTGGAGCAGCGAGACCGTGTTGCTGCCGGCGTTGACCGCGAACAGGCGGTCGTCGTCGAGGACGAGCGCGCCCTGCGAGCCGAGGCCCGCGCCGGTTCCGTTCCCGCCGGTCGGAACGGTGCCGCCCGGGGTCAGCGACCCGTCCCGCGCGCGGTCGAAGATCGCGACCGCGTTGCCGGACGCCGAGTTCGTGAGGGTGTACACCGCGCCGTCGTGCTTGCTCCCGCCGCCGGCCATGGCCGGCGCGGCGAGGAGGAGTGCCGTCGCAGCCAGCACGGCCGCGACGAGGAGTGCTCTGAGTCGATGCATCCCGGTTCCCCTTTCGTCGAAGGCGCCGGGACGCTACGGCCCAGACCTTGCGTATCCGTTTCGCGCTCCTTAGGAGATGCTTAACACGCTTGAGGCGGCGCTAGACTGTGACGCGCGCGGGGCTATAGCTCAGTTGGGAGAGCGCCTGGATCGCACCCAGGAGGTCGCCGGTTCGAGCCCGGCTAGCTCCATGAAAAAGCCCCGGAAAACCGAGGGCTTTCGATGCGGTATCTCCGAGGCCTGCGATGGGCCGGCTCAGCCTAGCGACGTGACGTGACTGACGTGGCCCTCGGAAACGCCACGCTCCACGACACGATCTCCTTGCGCGTACCGCGTACGCCGTGCTGAGCCGACAGAATGTCGGCAGAGGAACTCGTGGAACAGCATTCTGGGCTCGGGGACGGCGTCGACGTGGGCGAGTACCTCGACCGCGGCCGTCAGGCGTACGCCCGTCGAGCTTGGCGGGAAGCTTATGAGGCGCTCGCGCTCGGCGATCGGGAGAGCGGACTCGAGCCCGGGGATCTCGAGCTTCTCGCCACCTCCGCCTACCTGCTCGGGGACGAGGAGGAGTGGCTGCGCGGCCTCGAGCGCGCTCATCAGTTCTACGTGGAGGCCGGCGAGATCCCGGGGGCGCTGCGCTGTGCTTTCTGGATCGGCACGGGCCTCGCGCTCCGGGGCGATGTGGGCGGCGCAACCGGCTGGGCCGGCCGCGCGCTGCGGCTGCTCGAGCAAGGGGAGGAGGACACCGTCGAGCACGGCTACATGCTCTTCCCGCTCGTGCTCCAGCACGAAGAGGCCGGCGATCTCGCTGCGGCGTGCGACGTCCTCGGCGAGGCCGCGAGGATCGGCCAGCGTTTCGGGGATGCGGACCTCTTCGCGCTCGCCATGCACCTGCGGGGTCAGTACCTGATCGTGCTCGGGCGCGTCCAGGAGGGCCTCGGTCTCCTCGACGAGGCCATGGTGGCGGTCACGACGGGGCAGCTCTCGCCGATCCCGACGGGCCTCGTCTACTGCGGCGTGATCGACGCCTGCCAGCGGGCCTACGAGCTACGTCGGGCTCGCGAATGGACGGCGGCCTTGACGCGGTGGTGCGCCGAGCAGCCCGATCTCGTGCCCTTCACCGGACGCTGCCTGGTGCACCGGGCCGAGATCATGCAGCTCGACGGAGCCTGGCCCGAGGCTCTGGACGAGGCCCGGCGCGCGGGTGGGCGGCCGGGGATGAGCCAGGTCGGCTACGCCGAGGCTCTCTACCGCCAGGGAGAGATCCATCGCCTGCGGGGTGAGTTCGCCCGGGCGGAGGAGGCCTATCGGGACGCGAGCCGGTCCGGGTGGGAGCCGCAGCCGGGCCTGGCCCTGCTGCGCCTGGCCCGAGGAGACCACGACGCCGCAGCGGCGGCGATCCGCAGGGTGAGCGGCGAGGCCACCGAGCCGCTCCGGAGGGCGGGCCTGCTCCCCGCGTACGTCGAGATCATGCTCGCCGTCGACGATCTCGAGGAGGCGCGTAGGGCCTGCCGGCAGCTGGAGGAGCTCACCCAGGATCAGCCGGGAGGCTTGCTGGGCGCGAGGAGCTCGCTGGCACGAGGGGCGGTCGCCCTCGCGGACGGCGAGCCCTGGGTCGCCCTGGTCGCAGCGCGTGAGGCATGTCAGGCCTGGCAGGAGCTCGGGGCGCCGTACGAGACCGCCCGAGCCCGCGTGCTCATCGCTCACGCCTGTCGCGCGCTCGGCGACGTGGACACCGAGGAGCTGGAGCTGGACGCGGCCAGGGTCACCTTCCAGGAGCTCGGCGCCGCTCCGGATCTCGCGCGTGTGGAGAAGCTCGCGCGGCGAACCGGGCCGCGAGCTCCCGGGGGGTTGAGCGCGCGCGAGGTCGAGGTGCTCCGCCTGGTCGCGACCGGGAGAACGAACCGGGCGATCGCCGAGGAGCTCGTCATCAGCGAGAAGACGGTCGCCCGCCACGTCAGCAACATCTTCACGAAGCTGCACGTCTCGTCACGCTCGGCCGCCACCGCGTACGCGCACCAGCACGACCTCGTGTAGCGGCCTACACAGAAATACCCATCTAGCACGGCCATAGCGATTTGGGTGATTCGCCCGAAGCGGGTAGCCAGGCCGCGCCGTAGCGTCGCGGACATGCCCACCGAACGCTTCAAGCCCGCACATGATGCTCTTCGACCCGAGCATCCCGCTGGAGCCCGGTGAGCATTGAGCGAAGGAACGGGTCTGCCCGATTTCCACTCGTAGGAGGAGAGATGAAGAAGACTGGCAAGGTCGCGCTCCTGGGCTCGCTGCTGGTGCTCCTAGTAGTGAGCGTGGCAAGCGCGACCGGAAACCGTGGCGGGGGCGGGGCCAGGCTGGCCGAGCAGCTAGCCGACGCACGGTTCGCCACGGCCGAGTACGCGATCGACCTCGACGCGGCCAGGGCGGACGGCTACAGCCTCCAGATCACGCCGAACATGCCGAACATGGGCTTCCACTTCTTGAACCCCTCCATCGGCGGGGACTTCGACGTGACGAAGCCGCCGATCCTCGTGTACGTGAAGCGGGGCTCGGACTGGCAGCTCGGCGCGCTCGAGTGGGTGTTCGCCGAGCGGCCGGCGAAGCCGCCGCTCAAGGGGGCCCGCTACGGCTCGTTCCCGGCAGCCTGCCACTACGCCGACGGGTCGTTTCTCCCCGCGGCGGCCGAGGCGGACTGCGCCCCGACCAACGGCGGTGCGGCGTTCACGTTTTGGCATCCCCGCCTCGTGACGCTGCACGTCTGGCTCTGGTACCCGAACCCGGACGGGCTCTACGCGTCCACGAACCCGCTCGTAGCGCCGCTCACAGGTGAGTAAATCAGGCGCGGGCTCGCGGGGCGGTGGCCATCTTCGCCTCGCGAGCCCGGTGGAGGTGCTCCGTCTGGTCGCGACCGGGAGAACGAACCGGGCCCCGATGCTGCGTCCTCGACATCCCGCCAAGCCCTCCTGGCGGCGTGCACAGAAATACCCATCTCGCACGGTCATGCCGATTTGGGTGTTTCGCCCGAAGCGGCCGGCCCCCGCAGCTCGGTACCGTCGGGAACCATGACGACGGAGCGCTTCGACACGGTGATCGTCGGCGGCGGTCAGGCCGGCCTCGCGGTCGGCTATCACCTCGCGCGACGAAAGCGGCAGTTCGTGATCCTGGACGCGGCCGAGCGGGTCGGCGACTCCTGGCGGCGGCGCTGGGACTCGCTTCGCGTCTACACGCCGGCCCGCTACTCGGGCCTGCCCGGCAGGCCCTTCCCGGGCCGCGGCTTTTCGTATCCCGCGAAGGACGACGTGGCCGACTACCTGGAGGCCTACGCCGCGCACTTCGATCTCCCTGTGCGCACGGGCGTCAAGGTGGACGAGATCTCGAGGAACGGGAACGGCTACGTCCTCGCCGCCGGCGACCGCCGCTTCGAGGCCGACAGCGTGGTGGTCGCCTCCGGCGCCTACCACGGGCCGAGGGTTCCCGCCTTGGGCGCCGAGCTGGATCCGGGCATAGTCCAGCTCGACTCCACCGAGTATCGGAATCTCTCGCAGCTGCGGGAGGGGGGCGTCCTCGTCGTGGGCGCAGGCAACTCGGGCGCAGAGATCGCCCTCGAGCTGGCCCGCGAACATCCGACGTGGATCTCGGGCAGGCATCCGGGGAGCGAGCCCACTCGCGCCGGCAGCTTCCCGGACCGGCTGCTCATGCCCCTCTTTTGGTTCCTCCTCTCGCACGTGCTCACCGTGAGGACGCCGATCGGCCGCAAGATCCAACCGAAGGTTAAGGAGGGGACGCCGCTCGCGCGGGTGCGGCCCAAGGATCTCGAAGCTGCCGGGGTCGAGCGCGTGCCGAGGACCGTCGGAGCCCGCGAGGGTCGCCCGGAGCTCGAGGACGGGCGCGTCCTGGACGTGGCGAACGTCATCTGGTGCACGGGCTTCCGCGCCGACTTCGGCTGGATCGCCCTCCCCGTCTTCGGCAACGAGGGAGAGCCGGTCCACGACCGCGGCGTCGTCGAAGGTGCGCCGGGCCTGTATTTCGTCGGCCGCCCCTTCCTCTACGGATTCACGTCATCCCTGATCGGCGGCGTCGGCAGGGACGCCGAGCACATCGTCGAGCACATCGCGTCCGCCCATCCCTCCTAGCGGTGCTCCGCGCGAGCTGAGAGACTCGCCTCTAGTACGGCGGGGGCGGCGTCCCGGGCGGCCGTCGGGACGAGAACGACAGGAAGAGCGTCAGCAGGAGCATGACAACCCCGACGATCATGAGGATCAGGCCGACGATGCCGATGTCAACGCCCGCCGGCTCCCACTCGACCGCATAGCGGAGGATCGCACCGAGAGCGATGAGGAAGAGCGCGCCTCCGAACCCTGGAACGACCACGGCCGCGAGCGTACCAGCCCGGCGGGCCTGGGTCGCCGCGCCGTTCGCCGTGCTCCTCGTGACGGCGTTGGCCGCCGGCTGTGGAGGGGACGAGGTGAGCTCAGCAGACGTGTCGTCGCTCGAGAGCGTCCCCTGGGTTCTCGCCGCCGGCGTGGACGTCGAAGGCTGGGAGGCGGCGCCGCCGAGCGTGACCTTCGCGGACGGGACGGCCGCCGGGTCGACGGGCTGCAACCGCTTCGGCGGCTCGTACACGGTCGACGGGGACACGCTCGAGCTCGGCGAGCTTGCGATGACCGCGATGGGGTGCCCGCCGCCCACCGATGCGGTCGAACGCGCCTACGTCGCTGCGCTCGAGCGGGTGGCCGGCTGGCGGTCGGAGAACGAGGAGCTCGTGCTCGTCGACGCCGACGACGGGGAGCTGCTCCGCTACCGGATTGCGACGCCGGTCGGCTCCTGGGAGGCGACCGGGATCCCGCAGGGCGACGCGTTCACGAGCCTGCTTGCTGGGACCGAGATCACCGCGTCGTTCACCGAGAGCGGCGAGCTGTCGGGCTCGGCGAGCTGCAACACGTACCGGGCGACGTACACGGCCGACCGAGGCGCCATCGAGATCTCGCCGCCGGCGACGACGAAGATGGCCTGCGCCGAGCCAGCGGGGATCATGGAGCAGGAGGCGGCGTTCCTCCTCGCGCTCCCGACGGCGGTGCGGTACCGGGTCGAGGGGAGCACGCTCGACCTGCTGAGCGCCGAGGACACGCTCGTGGCCTCGTTCACGCGCGCGCCCGGCGACTAGCGAGATCTAGTCCGACGGCGCGCAGTCCGAGGCGATCGCCTCCAGCTCTTCCGCGGCCTCGTCGAGAGCCTCGGTGGGATCGTCGGAGGCATAGAGGCGCTCCAGGACGTCGGCGACCGCCGCGAGACAGGCCTCCGCCAGGTCGGCCCGCGCCGCCTCGGCGTCGGTGCGAGCCTCGGCGGACGCAGCTGCGCTCTCCGCCTCGGCCAGCGCGGCCTCGGCCTCCTCGGCGAGCCGCTCCAGCTCCGCCCGGCTCTCGGCGAGGTCCTGGCCCTTGGCGCCGAGCTCGTCCGACACGCCCTCGAACTGCTCGCGAATGTCGTCGAGCGTGCTCTGCGCCTCGGCGAGGGCGCTCTCGGCGTCCGCCTGCTGGTCCTCGACCTGCTGCCGGAGCTCGGTGCTCTGCTGCTCGAGCTCCGCGTTCTCCTGCTCCAGCTCCTCGACCCGGGCCGCGCTCGCCGCGTTCTGGTCGTCCTTGTCCTGCTGCAGCACTACCACCCAGATCGCCAGCCCGATGACCGCCGCGCCCAGCACGACGGTGAGGACGATCCAGGTATCGGGGCGTCTCGTGGGCGGCGGCACCGCGGCGATTATCCGCGATCCTCTAGGATCGCCGCGCAGCAACGGCGCAGGCACCCCGGAGGCTCGGCGAGCATGAACTCAGCGACGGCGGAGGTCGTCCAGGCAGCGATGCCACGGCTTCGCGACGAGCTCGCGCAGCTGGTCGCGATCCCGTCGATCTCGGCTCCCGGCTTCCCCGAGCCGCGCCAGCCGCTGCGCGAGGCGTACGAGGCGATCCTGGCGCTCCTGCGCGACGCCGGCGTCGAGAAGCTCGGGGCGCTGGAGCTGCCCGACACGGCTCCGATCGTCACCGGGGAGATCCCGGCGCCCGAGGGGGCGCCGACCGTGCTCCTGTACGGCCACTACGACGTCGTGCCGGCCGGCGACGAGGCGAAGTGGGAATCGTCGCCGTTCGAGGCGACCGAGCGCGACGGCGCGATCTACGGTCGCGGCACGGCCGACTCGAAGTCGAACATCCTCGTCCACGTCGGCGCCCTGCGCGCGTGGGAGGGAAAGCCGCCGGTGGGGATCAAGGTCCTGATCGAGGGGCAGGAGGAAGTCGGCAGCCCGCTCGAGGACCCGTCGCAGCTCGCGCCGTTCGCCGCCGACGCCATGCTCGTCGCAGACGGCGGCAACATCCGCCCCGGGGTGCCTTCGCTCACCGTCGGGCTCCGCGGCGACGCCGCCGTCACGGTCGAGGTGCGCACCCTCGGGAGCGCGAAGCACTCGGGGCAGTTCGGCGGCGCTGCGCCCGACGCGCTCGTCGTGCTCCTCCGCGCGCTCGCGTCCCTTCACGACGAGAACGGCGACGTCGCGGTCGCGGGCCTGCGGCGGGACGCGTGGCAGGGAGCCTCCTGGACGGACGAGGAGTTCCGGCAGCTCGCGGAGATGGTCGAGGGGCTGCCGTTCCTGGGGACCGGAGCGCTGCCCGACCGGGTCTGGTCCGGCGCGGCGGTCACCGTCACCGGCATCGACGTTCCGTCGGTCGACGGCGCCGTGAACGCGGTCTCCCCGTACGCACGCGCGCGGCTCAACGTCCGCGTCCACCCCGAGCAGAGCGCCGAGGAGGCGCAGGCGGCGGTGATCCGGCACCTCGAGGCGGCCCGCCCGTTCGGGATCCCGCTCCAGGTGCAGGCGGGCGCGACCGGCGACGGATTCGCGGCGGCGACGGGCGGCCCGGCCTACGAGGCTGCCTTCAGTGCGTTCGCCGAGGCGTGGGGAGAGAAGCCGCAGCTGATCGGCACGGGCGGCTCGATCCCGCTCGTGAAGGCGCTCTCCGAGGCGGCGCCCGAGGCGGAGATTCTCCTCTACGGCACGACCGACGGCTTCGCCAACATCCACGGGCCGAACGAGCGCGTTCTCGTGGACGAGTTCGAGAAGGCGGTGCTCGCCGAGACGCTCTTCTTCGAGGGGTTCGCAACCAGATGGAGGGACGCACGATGACCGAGCCGGCAGCCGAGCCCCCAGCCGAGAAGAAGGGCTTCCAGTTCCCGAGCACGATGACGGTGCTCATCCTCGTCACGCTGCTCGTCTGGATCGCGGCCTTCCTGATCCCGTCCGGCACGTACGAGCGCGACGAGAGCGGCGTGCCGGCGCCGGGCTCCTACAGCGAGATCGATTCGCCCCAGGACTTCGGGGAGCGGGTCGGCGACCTCTTCCTCGCCCCGGTCAACGGCCTCTACGGCCTGCAGGACCCCGAGACGGGCACCGTCGTACCTTTCGGCGTCGGCAGCCTGTTCGGGGCCGTCGGGGTGTTCGCCTTCGTGCTCGCCATCGGCGCATTCATGACGATGGTGCTCGCGAGCGGCGCCCTCGACGTCGCCATCGGCAGGCTCGCCTACGCGGTACGGGCCCGGCCGTGGCTCGTGATCGTGGCCGTGATGGTGCTCTTCTCGCTGCTCGGCACCACGATGGGCTGGGCGGACGAGACGCTCGGCTTCTACGCCCTCATCATCCCGCTCATGTTGACGCTTGGCTACGACCGCATGGTCGTGGCCGGGATGATCATCGCCAGCGCGACCGTCGGCGCGATGGCCTCGACGGTGAACCCGTTCTCGATCGGGGTGGCGTCCGAGTTCGCGGGTGTCGGCATCGGCGACGGAATCGGGCTGCGCTGGATCGGCTGGATCGTGCTGACCGCGATCACGATCGCCTACGTCGTCCGCTACGCGGAGCGCATCAAGGCCAAGCCCGACCGCTCCCTCGTCGGCTTCCTGCCCGAGGACCGGGAAGAGGTGGCGAAGGAGCAGTCGGCTGCCCACCTGACGTTGACCGGGCGCCAGAAGCTCGTGCTCGTGATCACCGCGTTCACCTTCCTGCTCCTGGTCTTCTCGGTCATTCCCTGGGATTCGATCATCGGCTTCGAGACGACCGATCCGATCACGCACGAGACGGTGCAGAACGACTACTGGTGGAACCTCGGCTGGTGGTTCCCCGAGCTGACCGCCCTCTTCCTCGTCGCCGCGGTCGTGGTCGGCGTCGTCGCCGGCTTCAACGAGAAGGAGATCACCGGCAACATCGGCCGCGGGTTCGGCGACTTCATCGGCGCCGGCGTCGCCGTCGTGCTCGCCCGCGGCGTGACGGTGATCCTCAACAACACGCAGACGATCGACACCATCCTGAGCTGGATGGAGGACGCGGTCAGCGACACCTCTGCGATCGGGTTCACGTCGCTCGTCGCCATCCTCAACACGGGGATCGCGTTCATCATCCCCTCGTCGTCGGGCCATGCGACGCTCGCGATGCCGCTGCTCGCTCCGCTGGGAGACTTCGCCGAGGTGT
The DNA here is from genome assembly GCA_050697735.1 of Gaiellaceae bacterium. Taxonomy (GTDB): domain Bacteria; phylum Actinomycetota; class Thermoleophilia; order Gaiellales; family Gaiellaceae; genus JAIBJN01. The sequence continues at coordinate 39,948 of JBOHAM010000091.1, forward strand.
CCCGCCCGCTCGTCGTCACGGCGTGGAGCTGGGGGGCGGGGATCGCCCGGTTCATCACCCCGACGAGCGCCGTCGTCATGGCCGGGATCGCGCTCGCGGGCGTCCGCTACGACAAGTGGATCCGGTTCATGCTCCCGCTGATGGGCCTCCTCGCGGTCGCCTCGATCGCGATGCTCGCAATCGCCGCTGCGCTCGAATAGCGCGGGCCCGCCCGCGCCGCCGTGAGCCAGACGACGATCACCTTCATCGTTCTGGCGGCGGTCGTGGCCGTGTTCGTCTGGGACCGCCTACCGGTGGCGATCGTGGCCGTCGGGGTCGCCCTTACGCTGTGGGCGACGGGCGTCCTCGAGCTCGAGCAGTCGCTCGCCGGCTTCGGCGACCCGACGGTGATCTTCATCGCCTCGCTCTTCGTCGTCAGCGAAGCTCTGGACGCATCCGGGGTGACGTCCTGGGTGGGGCAGGAGCTGATCGCCCGCGTCGGCGAGAGCCGCACGCGGCTCATCGTCCTGATGATGTTGCTGGTCGCCGTCCTCACGGCCGTGATCACCGTCAACGGCTCGGTCGCCGCCCTGGTGCCGGTGGCGGTCGTGACGGCGGTCCGCCTGGGCCGCTCGCCCTCGCAGCTGCTCATGCCCCTGGCGTTCGGCGCCCATGCCGGATCGCTCCTCGCCCTGACGGGAACGCCGGTCAACGTCATCGTCTCGGACGCCGCCGACGAGGCCGGTGTCGGGCGCTTCAACTTCTTCGAGTTCGCGCTCGTAGGGGTGCCGCTCGTGGTGGGGTCGATCGCGATCGTCGTCCTCCTCGGCGAGCGGCTCCTGCCCCACCGGAGCGGCAAGTCGATCCCACGCGACCTCAGCGACCACGCTCGCACGCTCGTCGCGCAGTACGAGCTGGAGCACGAGGCGGACTCCCTCCTGTCCCGGGCCTCGGGCGTGGCCGAGGTCGTCATCCCGCCGCGCTCGGGCCTGGCCGGCCAGACGGCGTACCCGGGCATGGTGACGGACAGCGGCGACCTGGTCGTGCTGGCGGTGCAGCGGAAGGGGGAGGACCTGGGGCCCGACGAGACCGTCCTGGCCGTGGGCGACACGCTGCTGCTGCAGGGGACGTGGGGCGCGCTCGACCAGCGCCTCGAGGAGCCGGACGTCCTCGCCGTCGACGCGCCGGAGCGCGTCCGCCGGCAGGCCGTTCGCCTCGGGCCGGGTGCCAAGCGCGCGCTCGTCGTGGTCGCCGCGATGGTGATCCTCCTCGCCAGCGGCGCGGTCCCGCCCGCCGTCGCCGGGCTCCTCGCCGCCGGCGCGATCGTCCTCCTCCGCGTGCTGACGCTCGAGCAGGCCTATCGCGGCATCTCGTGGACGACGGTGATCCTCGTCGCCGGGATGATCTCGCTCTCGACGGCCATGACCGAGACGGACGCGGCGAACGACCTCGCCGACGGGCTCGTCCGCGTCGTCGGCGATGCCGGCCCGTATGCGCTGCTGCTCGGGCTCTTCCTGCTCACCGCCATCCTGGGCCAGCTGATCAGCAACATGGCGACGGCGCTGATCGTGATCCCGGTGGCCGTCTCCGCCGCGGCCGAGATGGACGTCTCCCCGGAGCCCGTCCTCATGGCGGTGACCGTCTCGGCGGCGGCCGCGTTCCTGACCCCGGTCGCTACCCCCGCCAACCTGATGGTCCTGGGCCCGGGCGGGTACCGCTTCGGCGACTACTGGAAGCTCGGGCTGCCGCTGCTCGCCCTGTTCGGGGTGGTGGCAGTGCTCCTCGTGCCGGTCTTCTGGTCGCTCTGAGCTCGGTTCGGCGGCGAGCGCCTAGCGCCTAGCGCTTCCTGGCGTGGTCGTTCTGCTTGTCGGGAATGACCGCGACCTTCTCGACGACGCCGAGGAAGAACGGCTCCGAGAACCCGGCCGTGAAGGCGAAGAGCGCCTGGGCCGCCCAGGAGCTCGACGTGCCGTTTCCGAGCGCGACCGCGCCACTCTCGAGCACGAGCAGGATCACGAGCCCGGCGACCGCCCCGACGAGAGGCTGAACCCGCATCGCCGGCCAGAACGAGCGGAGATCGTCAAGCTCGACGAGCTTGTCCCGGACCCGGAACGTCCCCGCAAGCGTCGCTCCGAGGGCGCCCGCCAGGCCGACGAGAGCGATCGACTCCCACATGCCCCCGCCGCCGATCCTCTGGACGATGGCCGCGAGGCCGAGGAATAGCGCCACGAGGGCCCACGCGAGAATGGCCAGGTAGCGACACTTCTGCGCGGCGCGCACGCGCCGTTCCAGTCCGGCCTGCGCACGCTCCAGGTAGAGGAGCCTGAGGCGATAGACCGCCTCAGCCTGGACGTCCTCGCTCACGCCTCCGTTCTTGCCGAACTCGATCAGCTCGTCCAGCCTGTCGCGACCGAAATGGTCACTCCATCCGTGCCACTGGCCGGGCTTCTTCTCCCGCTCGGCCTCGTAATCGAGCCGTGCCCAGACGTAGTGCCGGTCACCGAGGAGAAGGAGCTCGCGCTTGAGCGCATTGGCAAGCTCCCAGGCACCGTCGACCGAGAGCGAGTCGACGTCGCGACTGAGGCAGGTCGCACAGCCGTTCCTTCGCGTTGGCCGTGCGCAGGGGAGCCTTCTCTTCGTCCAGCTCGAGCAACGCCCGTGCCTCTGCGACGTGAGTCTGCACCCGAGTCAGGGCCTTGGCCAGTTCCGGTTGGCCCTTGTGCCGCTCCCAGTGCCCCGGTGCAAGGGGATCGGGGGGCCTGGCCGGAGCCGGCTTGCGGCGAATGCGAAGAAGTCGCCGACCGCGGTCTCGCGGGGCGGAGGCATCGACGGCTTGTGCCACGAGCGACAAGGTAGCGCTCCGCACGGCCTGGTTCAAGGCTCGCGGCCGAAGCGTTAGGAGCTCTAAGACTCTGTGGCAGCAACGGCGGCCGCCGCACCGCTGGGCTCGGGCGGCGCGGCCCTCACCTGCCGCAGGAAGACCATCACGCCGGTCGCCGCGAGCGCCGCGATGATCGCGCTCACGAGGGCGACGACTTGCAGGCCCTCCGTGAACGCCGCCTGCCCCGCTGCCAGAACCTGGTCGGCGAGCGTGTCGGCCAGCTCGCCGCTGACGGCCACGGCGCCGCCCAGCGTGTCTCGCGCCGTCTCGGCCTCGGCGGGCGGAACCGAGGTCGGGATGCCGTCGGCCACCTGCGTCCGGTAGACGGCGGTGCCGATCGTGCCGAGGATCGCGATGCTGAGCGCGCCGCCGAGCTCGGCCCCGGTTTCGGAGATCGCCGAGGCCGCCCCGGCCCGCTCGGGGGGCGCTGCGCCGAGGATGAGGTCGTTCGTCAGCGTGAAGACCGGAGCGATCCCCAGCGAGTAGACGAACGACGCGCCCACGAGGACGCCGAGCCCCGAGTCGACGCTCACCTGGGTGAGGCCGAGAAGCCCGACCGCGGCAAGCCCGAGGCCGCCCGCCATCACGTACGCGGGCCGAACGCGCTTCACGAAGGCCGGAGCCACCATGGAGCCGATGACGAAGGCGCCGAAGGAGGGGAGGGTCACGATTCCCGCCTCGAGCGGTGACAGCTCGAGGACGAGTTGCAGGTACTGGTAGATGAAGAGGAAGGAGCCGAAGAGCACCAGGATCCCGAGGGTGTAGACGGCCAGCGAGGCGCTGAACGCCGGCACCCGGAAGAGCTTCAGGTCGATCAGCGGGTCGTCCAGCCTCGACTGACGCCTGACGAAGAGGGCTCCCAGTGCCAGGCCGACGACGATGGTGGCGAGCGGCAGCGTGCCGATCCCGTCCTGCGTCATCTGCTTCAGCCCGTAGACGACGGCGAGCACGGCGACCAGCGAGAGGGCGGCGCTGGTGAGGTCGAGGCGCCCGGCATCGGGATCGCGGAACTCCGGCAGGAGCACCGGCCCGAGGACGAGGAGCAGTGCCATCACCGGGATGGCGAGCAGGAAGACGGAGCCCCACCAGAAGAACTCGAGCAGCACCCCGCCGAGGAGCGGCCCGAGGGCGCCGCCGAGCGAGTAGGCGGTGATCCAGACGCCGATCGCGAAGGTGCGCTGGCCGGGATCGTGGAACAGGTTCCGGATCAGGGAGAGCGTCGAAGGGGCGATCGTCGCGCCCGCGATGCCGAGGAGCGCCCGCGAGGCGATCAGCATCTCGGCGCTCGTCGAGAAGGCGGCGAGGAGCGACGCGAGGGCGAAGGCCGCGGCTCCGAACAGGAGCAGGCGCCGGCGCCCGATCCGGTCGCCGAGCGTGCCCATCGTGATCAGCAGGCCGGCGACCATGAAGCCGTAGATGTCGGCGATCCACAGGAGCTGCGCGCTGGTCGGCTGTAGGTCCTCGCTCAGGTGCGGCACCGCCAGGTGCAGCACGGTGAGGTCCATCGCGTAGACGACGCACGCCAGCGCGAGGACTGCCAGCCCGATCCACTCGCGGCGTCCAGCCTTCGGAGGCTCGATCGCGCTCATGCTCGTAAGACCCGGCGGCCGCTCAGAACTCATCGAAGTCCGGCGGCGCTTCTACAGCCGGATGCCGACCGGAAAGGTCACGATCCAGCCGAGGCCGAGCAGGAAGAGGGCGCAGCCCAAGCCGAGCACGACCGCGCGGGACCGATCGCCTCGCAGGCGGGTGCTGATCCCCGCGAAGAAGAGGCACGTCGCGAACAGGACCACGCAGAGCGCGTACCGGTCTGCCCGCTCCACGTGCGCCCGGGCCTCGGCGGACTCGGCCTCGGCCGCCTGCTCCAGCCGCTCTGTCTCCGCCAGCGCAGCCGGTGCGTACTCGGGCATCACGAACGGGGTGAGGGGAGCGTCGGGGTTCTGGAGGGGCTCCGTGGCGATCCACGCGTCGACCGCCGGACGGAACTCGGGCCGGAAGCGGTCGAAGTAGAAATCCGTCAGCACCCGATCGCCGGACGCGTAGGCGTCGGCCCACTGAACGAACGTCTGCACGTCGATCTGGATCTGACGGTTCGCAACCCCGGAAGTCTTGGTCGCCTCGACGCGGGCAGCTGTCGAGCGATTGCCGGCCAGGGCCTGCTCGCTCCGCCAGTAGGCGGACTGGAACGTCGCCCACGCTGTCGCCACCGCGGCCACGGCGAGCAGCACCGTCGAGAGGACGTCGATGCGGCGCTCGAGGCGTCCTGTTCCTGCTTCAGCCACTGCGAGGCGTGCCGCGCTCGTCGCAGGGGATCTCGACCTCGCCGACGACGAGGATCGCCTCGTCGACGAGCTCGAGCATTCGCTCCATGGCGGTCGGTTGCAGGCTGCCGAAGCCGCCGTGGTACGGGTTGTCCAGGAACCAGAGCAGCACGAACATCGACGCGACGACGATGGCCACCGTGCCCATCAGCATCGCCTGCGACGTCCACCGCTCCCTGCTGTCGGCGAAGAAGAGCATGTAGCCGAAGACGAGGCCCCCCGTCAGGAAGAGCGCGATCCAGAGGGGCGTCGGCAGGACCCCAGTGACGCCGTAGAGCCGGTCGGCGCGGGCCTGCTCGCGGTCGGACGTCTGGTCGAGCCACTTGCCGTAGGCCGCTTCCTGGGCCGCCGTCCCGGGCTCCTCGGACCGCAAGGTCTCGAACATGGCGATGTTCCAGGGGTTGATCCGCTCGACGAGGTTGCCGGACTCCATCTGGGGCCACTCGCCCTCGACGACCCAACGGCCGTAGCACACGAGCTGTCCCGAGAGCTCGGCGCCCGTCGAGTCCGAGAGGAACTGCGCGGTCTCGAACTGCTGGGCGACGAGCCGCGCCTCGGCCTCTGCACCGGCGCGCGAGGTGTCGTAGTTCGCGAACGTGAGGAAGACGACGAAGCCGAGGACGATCGCGAATGCGGTGGAGAGGACGCCGAAGACGCCGGACGCGCGGTCTCCGTCCTCGAAGTAGCTCCCTTCGGGCGCGCGCCTGCGCACGAGGAGCATGGCCGCGACCGCGAGGGCCGTGACACCGACGACGATCGCGGCGGCCAAGGCGAGGATCACGGCCCGAGCATCCACGCCCCGGACCGCCCCGTCGCCACCCGTGGGCGCCGATCACCCGGGTGAATCGTCGCAAGCAGCGAGCGGCTACCGTGGCGAGCGATGAGTTTGGGACCGCCAGGAGGTCCCAACCTGCAGCGATCCCTATCCACCTCGCAAGGAGGATGTCTATGCCTGCACCCACCCTCGTCGTCGGAGCGCCCTGCTGGATCGATCTCTACAGCTCCGACACCGACAAGGCGACCGACTTCTACGGGCGGCTCTTCGGCTGGACGACCGAGTCGGCGGGCCCCGAGTTCGCCGGCTACTTCACGTTCCTGAAGGACGGCAAGCACGTCGCCGGCTGCATGCACAACGACGGTGAGCAGGGCTACCCCGACTCGTGGACGGTCTACCTGATGACCGACGACGTCGAGCGGACCGTCGCGGCCGCGAAGGAGAACGGCGGCCAGGTCCACCTCGAGCCGATGGCGGTGGCCGACAACGGCACCATGGCGATGATCGGCGACCCCGGTCAGGCGGCGATCGGCGTCTGGCAACCGGGCACCCAGAAGGGGTTCGACGTCCGGAACGAGGTCGGCACCGCGGCCTGGTTCGAGCTGCACACGCGGAACTACGACGCGAGCGTGGACTTCTACCGCTCCGTGTTCGGGTGGGACGCCCACACCGCGGGCGACACGCCCGAGTTTCGCTACACGACGCTCGGCAGGGACGAGAACGCGCTCGCCGGGATCATGGACGCGACGCAGTTCATGCCCGAGGGTGCGCCGGCTGCGTGGTCGATCTACTTCGAGGTCGACGACGTCGACGCCACTCTCGAGCAGGTCGCCGAGCTGGGCGGAAAGGTCGTGCGGCAGGCCGAGGACACGCCGTACGGGCGGCTGGCCGAGGCCGCCGACCCGACGGGCACGCAGTTCAAGCTCCTCGCCAGGCCCTGAGCGATCTCACGGGATGGGAGCCCGCAGATGCGGGCTCCCATCCACGCGCCTCAGCCAGCCATCTCGGCCATTGCCGCCCGGCCGCGCTCCGCCATCTCCTCGGGCGGGACGTCCTCGACGTGCGTGGCGAGCGACCAGGAGTGGCCGTAGGGATCGGTGACGCTGCCGAAGCGGTCTCCCCAGAACATGTCGTCGACCGGCATTGTCAGCGTCGCGCCGGCATCGACCGCCTGCTTGACGACGGCGTCCACGTCCTCCACGTAGACGAACAGGCCCACGGTGGTCCCGCCGACCTCCTTCGGCGGCTTCGTGCTCCCCTGTGGCATCGGATCGGCGAGCATCAGGATCGAGTCTCCGATCTGCAGCTCGGCGTGCGCGATCGTGCCTCCCGGTCCGTCCATGCGGCCGCGCTCCTTCGCGCCGAACGCGCGCTTGTAGAAGTCGATCGCCTCCGCGGCGTTGTCGACGGCGAGCGCGGGGCTGAGCGTGTTGTAGCCCTCCGGAATCGGCTTGACGGCCATGATCCTCCTTCCGAGGTCGTGGGCTTCAACCGTCGATCCTAGCCGTCGATGAGTTCCCGGCCTCCGACCGGTCTCTATTGGGAACCCAACGGATGGAGAAGCCGATGTTCAAGGACACGAAGGCGTTCAGCAGCTTCTCGGTGGACGACCTGCAGGCGGCGAAGGAGTTCTACGGCGAGACGCTCGGCCTGGACGTCGAGGAGACGCCCGAGGGGTTGGTGCTGCACATCGCCGGCGGCACCGGGGTGTTCATCTACCTCTCGGACAACTACACCGCGCCCAAGCACACCGTGCTCAACTTCCCGGTGGACGACATCGACGCGGCCGTCGACGAGCTCACGAAGCGGGGAGTCCGCATGGAGCAGTACGACCTGCCGGAGATCAAGACCGACGAACGGGGGATCTTCAGAGGCGACGAAGGCCCGAAGGCCATCGCGTGGTTCAAAGACCCGGCCGACCACGTCCTCTCGGTCCTGCAGGAGAGCTAGGAGGTATCGACATGCTGCTGGAGGGGAAGAACGCGGTCGTCTACGGAGGTGCCGGCTCGATCGGGGGTGCCGTAGCCCGGGCGTTCGGGCGGGAGGGCGCGAGGGTCTTCCTTGCCGGCCGGACGCGGGCGACGTTGGATGAGGTGGCCGAGGAGATTCGCGCCGGCGGCGGGGCCGCGGCGACGGCCGAGGTCGACGCGCTCGACGAGCAGGCCGTCGATGCCCATGCCGACGCCGTCGCGGCGGAGGCCGGAAGCATCGACGTCTCCTTCAACCTGATCGCGCACCCGTACACGCATGGCACGCCGCTGGCCGAGATGGCGCTCGAGGACTTCCTGGCGCCGGTCGTGACGGCCGCGAGCACGATGTTCCTCACCTCCAGGGCGGCGGCGCGCCATATGATCAAGCAGAAAGGGGGCGTGATCCTCGTGTTCGGGGGCTCGGGCGATCCCATGCGCGACTACTACCTGGGCGGGACGCAGGTCGCGTTCGAGGCGCTCGAGTCCATGCGGCGACAGCTCTCGGCCGAGCTCGGGCAACACGGGGTGCGGGTGGTGACCCTGCGGACCGGCGGTGTGCTGGAGTCGCTCCCCGAGGACTTCGAGGGGCGCGAGGCGATCGTCGAGGGGATCGTCGCGCCGACCATGCTCGGGCGCGCGGCGACGCCCGAGGACGTGGGCCACGTGGCCGCGTTCGTCGCCTCCGACCGCGCCCGCACGATGACCGCGGCCACCGTCAACGTCAGCTGCGGCGCCCTGGTCGATTAGCGGTACGGCCCGAGACCCGAGACCGTCCCTTCGGCCTGTTGAGCCCCGTCGGGCTCGGTGCTTGCATGTGACTGATGAACGATCGACCGATCAGGACGCTCCTCGTCGACCTGAACAACTACGCGCGCTTCCCGACGCTGGCCATCGGCTACCTCGTCGCGGCGCTGCGGCGCGAGGGGATCCAGGTGGAGGTGCTGTCGCCGCTCGCCTACGGCTTGCCTGCGACCGAGCGCGAGCACCAGGAGGCCCTGCGGGACCAGCTGCTCCGGCGGGCGTACTTCGCGACGCACCCCGCGGTCATCCGCTCCCACGACGCTTTCCGCAACGCCCGCGCCAGGTGGATCGGGCGACCGAACCCCCGCGTGGTGCAGGAGACGACGCGCGCCCTCGAGGAGCGCAAGCCGGACGTCCTGCTCCTCTCCGCTTACCTCGACCACTACCCGTCGATCGTCGCGCTCACAGCCGTCGCCGGCGAGCACGGGATTCCGGTGCTGCTCGGCGGGCCGATGTTCAACAACGAGGAGGTCGCGCGCGAGTGGCTCGACATCCCGGGGCTCACGGCGGTCGTGGGGGCAGAGGTCGACCTCTCGCTGCCGGAGCTCGTTGCCACCGCCGTCGACGGGGGCCCGCTCGAGCAGTACGAGGGAGTGTTCCTGCCCGACGGCCGCCAGGGGCCGCCCTCCCGCCCGCTGCTGGACCTCGACAAGCTGCCGATCCCCGACTTCAGCGACTTCCCGTGGGACCGCTACCCGCACAAGATCATCCCCGTGATGACGGGGCGTGGCTGCAACTGGGGCCGCTGCCTGTTCTGCGGCGACGTCCAGACCGCGAACGGGCGCGGCTTCCGCTCGCGGCCGCTCGAGTCCGTGCTCGCCGAGATCGAGGAGCAGTCCGCCCGGTACGGAACGCGCGACGTCATCTTCCTCGACATCAAGCTGAACTCCGACGTCGAGCTCTGGCGCGGCCTCCACGAGAACTTCCAGCGGCGCCTGCCGGGCGGGCAGTGGATCGGCACCGTGCACGTCCAGCGAAACGGCGACAACGGGCTCTCGCGCGACGACGTCGTTGCGGCGCGGCGGTCGGGCTGGGTGCGGACGACGTTCGGGCTCGAGACCGGCAGCCAGCGCGTCAACGACTCGATGGCGAAGGGCACGTCCATCGAGGGCATGTCGCAGTTCGTCCGCGACGCCTCCGAGGCCGGGGTCAGCGTGCGGACGACGGCGATGCTCGGCTACCCGGGAGAGGACGCCTCGGACATCAACCGCACCGTCGGCTTCCTCCGCGAGCACGAGCGCTACCTCGACCGCGTGCGCCTGTCGCGCTTCAAGGTGATCCCGGGCACCCGCTTCGAGGAGTTCTACCGGCGGCGGCCCGAGCGCTACGGCAGCATGACCCGCTTCCGCTGGAACTACCGCTTCGCGCGCGCCGCCTACACCTACGAGGAGGCGAAGCGCCGCTCGTACCGCAAGGCGAAGGCGGACATGCTCAGGTTCGTCTACCGGATCAACAAGAAGCCTCTGCGGGCAGGCGCCGAGGTGTTCGACGGCCTGATGTAGCCGGCGGCTAGCGAGCCTCGACGACGCCCGGGAGCCAGGCCCGCACCGCCGCGGCCACCGCGTCCACGTCCGTCCTCAGGCTGTGGTCGCCCGGCACGCGGGCGACGGTGCGGCGCGAGGAAGGGGGCGGCATGCCGAAAGGGTCTCGCTCGCCCTGCACGACGAGCGTCGGGACCGTCACCGCTTCGAGCTCCGGAAGGCGGCTCGGGGCGGGAGCCGACCGGCGAGGCGGCTGGAGCGGGAACGCGAGGCACAGCACGCCGACGGCGCCGGTGGCCTCCGCCGTGCGGCAGGCCACCCGTGCGCCCAGAGACCGCCCGCCGACGACGAGCGGCAGCCCGCTCAGCTCGCCCGCGACGAGCTGCTCGACGACCGCGGTCCAGGCCGTGTCGAGCTGCCGCGCCGGAGCCGGCGAGCGCCTCCCGGCGACGCGGTAGGGCTGCTCGACGAGCGCGACGCTCACTCCTTCGGCCACCGCGGCCTCGGTCGCGGCGACCAGGTCCGGAGCAGTCACGCCTCCGGCGGCCCCGTGGCCCAGTACGAGCGCGGCCCGCGGCTCGTCGGCGGGATGGAGATGTGCGTTCGCCGGGCCGTGCGGAGTATCGACCGCCGCCATCTACGCCGCGAGCTCGCCAGGGAGGCCGAAGCGGGTGAAGACCTCGGGCGTGCGGAACGCGGTGATGTCGCTGATCCGCGACCCGTCGAGAGTGATGACGTCGAGCGCGATCGCGACGTAGCGCCCGCGCTCCGGATCCCGGCGGTAGGTGCCCAGCGCCAGCTGGCCGTTCGCGCGGGTCGGGAGGTAGCGCAGGCGAGGAGGCGGCCCGCCCGGCATGAGCCAGGAGTCGCCGATCGCGTCGCGGCCGCGATACCAGTCGGCGTACGGCGGCATCGCGAAGGTCGCGTCCTCGGCGACCGTGGCGAGGATCGCATCGACGTCTCCCCGCTCGAACGCGTCGACGAGGCTCTCGACGAGCTCGCGGATGCGTTCGTCGCCGAGCGAGCGCAGGGTCTCTTGCTGGCTGCGGGCCGGCAGGCGCTCGTCGACGGTCTTCCTCGCCCGCTGCAGGGCGCTGTTCACGGAGGGCACGGTCGTCTCGAGGGACTCGGCGACCTCGCGGGCGGAGAAGCCGAGTACCTCGCGGAGCACGAGGACGGCGCGCTGCCGCTGCGGCAGGTGCTGGAGCGCCGCGATGAACGCGAGCTCGACGGCCTCGCGCTGCTCGTAGGCGGCCTCGGGCGCCGCGTAGCCGTCCTCCAGGCCGAGCTCCTCGTCCGGATACGGCTCCAGCCAGACCGGCTCCTCCACGGGCCCGCCGGGATTGTCCTCGGCGCCGGCCGGCGGGCCGTAGTCGATCGGGAGCACGCGCTTGGGCCGGCGTGCGGCCGCGTCCAGGCACGCATTGGTGGCGATCCGGTAGAGCCAGCTCCTGAGCGAGCCTCGCTGCTCGAGCCCCTGGAGCCCGCGCCACGCGCGCAGGAGCGCATCCTGGAGCGCGTCTTCGGCGTCGTGCACGGAGCCGAGCATGCGGTAGCAGTGGGCGTGAAGCGCTCGGCCGTGTGGCTCCACGAGACGGCGAAAGGCGTCCTCGTCGCCGTCCTGGGCGGCTTCGAGGAGCTCGCGCTCCTGCACCGTCTGGCTCGCGAAGGTCGTGTCCATCCCTACGAGGTTAGACCGTCCGGGCGAGCCGGACTCATCGCTCCGATGAGTTTGGGGGCCGACCCCGGTCCAACTAGACAAGGATGGCGGCCGCCTTCTGGAACCCCGTGGTCCACCTCGAGCTCCACACGTGCAACCTTCCGCGCGCGTGCTCCTTCTACACGCGCCTGTTCGGCTGGCGTACCGAGAGGATCGAAGCGGGCTCCGGCTCCTACCTGGCGTTCGAGCTGGGAGAGGGCATCGAAGGCGGAGTCGTCGAGCGAGACATGGAACGCGCCCTCTGGCTGCCGTACGTCGAGGTTCCCGACGTGCGCGAGGCCGTCGAGCGGGCGCGGGAGCTCGGGGCGTCCGTGCTCCTGGAGCCGAGGGAGGGCCCGGCGGGCTGGCGCAGCGTCGTGGCCGGCCCGGCCTCCGCCGAGATCGCCCTCTGGCAGCCGAAGGAGTCCTTCCGCGGCGGGCCTCGGCGATGACCTAGAGTCAGGCCGTGGTCAGGATCTCGGCGGAGGAGCTGAGCGACCTCGTCCCCTGCTCGCTCGAGCAGGTGCGCCGGCTGGAGGGCCTCGGCCTCCTCAGCCCGGACGAGAAGGACGGCCGGTTTCCGACCGCGGACGTCCACGTCGTCCGCCTGATGGCCGCCTTCGAGGAGGCGGGGATCTCGCTCGACGACGTCGCCCGCGGCGTGGCGAGTGGGGAGCTCTCGTTCCCCCTCGGCCTCTTCCTGCCCGAGCCGGTCGAGCTTCCCGAGACCTACGGGGCGCTCGGCGCGAAGCTCGGGCGCTCGCCCGAGCTGCTGCGGCGTCTCAGCGGCGAGCTGGGCCTGCCGCCGGCCGCCGACGACCGCGTCCGCGCGGAGGACGCGGAGATGCTGTCGGGCCTCGTGTCGACGCTCGACCTCGCGGACGAGGACGAGCTCTCGCGCTTCGCGCGGCTCTACGGCGGCACCGTGCGGCGGCTGGTCGGCTCCGGGCTGCAGTTCTTCGACCAGACCGTGCGGCAGCGCGTCGCCGCGTTCGAGCTTCCGAACGAGGAGAAGGACGGGCTCGTCTACCAGAGGGCAGCCGGGTTCACCGAGCTCGTCACCAGCCTCGTCGCCTGGCTCCAGCGCCGCCATCGGGAGCATGCGGTCCGCGAGTACATCGTCGCCGTGACCGAGGGCTTCATGGAGGAGCGGGGGATCACCCCGCGGCAGCCCAGGCAGCCGCCCGCTATCGCCTTCCTCGACCTCGCGGGCTACTCGACGCTCGCGGAGGAGCGCGGGGACGAGGCGGCGGCGGAGCTGGCGGCGGGCCTCGGCGCAGTCGTGCAGGAAGCCGCGTTGACGCAGGGCTGCCGGCCGGTCAAGTGGCTCGGCGACGGCGTCATGTTCCACTTCGCCGATTCGGCCAGGGCCATCCGGAGCGCGCTCGACCTGGTCGAGCAGACGGAGAAGGCCGTCTCGGTTCCGGCGCGGGTCGGCATCAACGCCGGCGCGGTCATCGCCCAGGAGGGCGACTACTTCGGCCGGACCGTGAACATCGCCGCCCGGATCGCGGACTACGCCCGGCCCCGCGAGGTGCTCGTGAGCGAGGAGGCGAAGCGGAGCGCGGCCGTGGCGGACGTCGACTTCGAGCTCATCGGCGACGTCCCGCTCAAGGGCATCTCGTCGTCGGTACGGCTCCACAAGGTGACGCGCGCCCAGGGCTGAGGCGCTTCCGCGCCGATGAGTTTGCCGGCCGGCGGCCGTCTCAACGAGTAATGGATCGCGCCGCGCAGAGCAGGCCGCGCACGACCGAGGCCGCCGCGGTGGTGGCGGCGGCGAGAGCGGGGGACGAGGCGGCGTTCGGCGCGCTGGTGGAGCCCTACCGGCGGGAGCTGCACGTGCACTGCTACCGGATGCTCGCCTCGTTCGAGGACGCGGAGGACCTCGTGCAGGAGACGTTCCTGCGCGCCTGGCGGAAGCGCGGGGGCTTCCAGGGTCGATCCTCGTTCCGGGCGTGGCTCTACCGGATCGCGACGAACGCCTGCCTCGATGCGCTCGAGCGTCGCCCGCGGATCGTCGCTGCGCACGGGCGGCACAGCCCCTGGGCCGAGATCCCGTGGCTCCAGCCGTATCCGGACGAGCTCCTGGAGGAGATCGCGCCGGTCGACGCTCAGCCGGAAGCCGAGGTCGTCGCCAGGGAGACGATGGAGCTCGCCTTCATCGCGGCCATCCAGCACCTTTCTCCCAGGCAGCGGGCCGTGCTGATCGCGCGCGACGTGCTCGGTTGGTCGGCCGCCGAGAGCGCCTCGCTGCTGGACGTCAGCGTCGCCGCCGTGAACAGCGCGCTCCAGCGCGCTCGAGCGAGGCTGCAGGAGCGGCTGCCGCGGCGGCGGCTGGACTGGGCGCCCGGATCCGAGCCGAGTGATGAAGAGCGCGCGCTCCTGCAGCGGTACGTGGAGGCGAACGAGCGCAACGACCCCGCCGCGATGGTCCAGCTGTTGCGCGAGGACGCGCTCTTCGCCATGCCGCCGGCCTGGGAGTGGTGGCTCGGGCGCGAGGCGGTCGTGGCCTCCTGGGTACGCGGCGGGTTCGGCTCCGACTCGTGGGGCCGCCTCCGGCTCGTGCCGACGCGCGCCAACGGCCGGCCCGCGTTCGCCAACTACATCCGCCGGCCGGGCGAGCGCGATCACCGGGCCATGGCGCTCGACGTCTTGCGGATCGAGGACGGGCTCATCGCCGAGGTGATCGCGTTCGGGCCCGACGTGTTCGCGGCGTTCGGCCTGCCGCGGACGCTCAGTTGACGAGCTTGCGCGTCATCGCGTGGATGGCGATCCGCCACATGACGAAGGCGAAGACGAGGAGCGCGGCCACGCGGGCGAGGTCGCTCGGGCGCATCGTGCCGAAGGCGGCGTGGCGGACAAGCTCGACCGTGTGGTAGAGCGGGTTGAGGTTCGCCAGCGCCTGTAGCCACTCCGGGAGCTGGTCGAGCGGGAAGAACGTACCGGCCACGAGGAAGAGCGGCGTCAGTACGGCGCTCACCACGTAGTTGAAGTTCTCGAAGGACTTCGCGAAGCCGGCGACCGAGATCCCGAACCCTGCCCAGCCCAGTCCGGAGATCCACGCGATCAGCGGCACGATGAGCATGCTCCAGGCGGGTTCGAGCCCGAAGACGATCGCGACGAGCATCGGCACGCATCCATAGACCCCGGCCCGCGTGGCGATCCAGAGGGTCTCGGCCGTGACCAGCTCCTCCGTGTCCACGGGCGCGGCGAGGATGGCGTCGTAGGTGCGCTGGAACTGGTACTTGACGAACGTTCCGAACATGGCCGGGAACGCGCTCGAGAAGAGCACCGCGGTTGCCACCGTCCCCGTGCCCACGAAGTCGACGTAGTCGTAGCCGGCCACCTCGCTGACGAGCGAGCCGAAGCCGAAGCCGAACGCGAGCAGGTAGATGGTCGGCTCGACGGTCGAGGAGAAGGTGGACGAGCGCCAGTAGGAGGAGAAGTTGACGACCTCCCGCACGAGCACGCCCGTGAGGGCGGATCGCTCGAGCCGGCCCAGCTTCCGCCCGCGAGGCGCGACGATCTCGGTCACTAGTGCCCCTCCGGGTGATGCTGCCCCGTCTCTGCGTCGCGAGCACCAAGCCGGAGTGCGCACTCGTCCGCAGCCAAGGCTAGAAGCCTTGGTAAGGGCGAGGGCGTGCTCCGGCGCCGCGTGATCGCGGGGCAGAGGCAGGCGTGTATTGCCCGGAGGGGCACTACTCAATCTCCTCGCCGGTGAGGAGGACGAAGACGTCCTCGAGGTTCGCCGGGCGCCGCTCGCCCTCGAGCCCGTGCCCGTTCGCGCCGTCGACGCCGAGGATGGAGACGCTCGTGCCCGTGCGCCGCGTGCGCAGCCCGGCCGCGACCGCCTCCGCCTCGACCTCGGCGAGCCGCGCGGGCGGGCCGTAGACCTCTAGGGCCTCGGCGCCGGCGTGCTCGGCGACCAGCTGCGCGGGCGGGCCGGACGCGACCGCCCGGCCGTGGGACATGATCA
Source organism: Gaiellaceae bacterium (assembly GCA_050697735.1). Classification (GTDB taxonomy): domain Bacteria; phylum Actinomycetota; class Thermoleophilia; order Gaiellales; family Gaiellaceae; genus JAIBJN01. Next base: position 55,831 of record JBOHAM010000091.1, read on the forward strand.
GCACGGTGTCGGCCAGGCGCTGGGCCTCCTCGATGTAGTGCGTCGACATGAGGATCGTCGCGCCCTCGGCGCGCAGGGCGTCGATCAGCGCCCAGAGCTCCTGGCGGACCTGCGGGTCGAGGCCCACGGTCGGCTCGTCGAGGAGCACGAGGCGCGGGCGGTGCACGAGCGCTCGCGCGATCAGCAGCCGCCGGCGCATGCCGCCCGAGAGCTTGTCCACGCGCGAGTCGCGGCGGTCGACGAGGTTCGCCATCACGAGCGCTCGCTCGATCGCGTCGCGCCGCTCGGCGCGGCCGATCCGGTACAGGTGCGCGAAGACGAGCAGGTTCTGCTCGACGGTCAGCGTCACGTCCAGGTTGTCGAGCTGGGGGACGACGCCGCACTCGGCGCGGGCAGGCTTGGACTCGTCGGGGAGTCGGAAGCCGAGCACCTCGAGCTCGCCCTCGTCGGCGATCGACTGGGCCGTCAGCAGGCGCATGGTCGTCGACTTCCCGGCCCCGTTCGGACCGAGCAGGCCGACGCACGTCCCCACCGGCACGTCCAGGTCGAGGCCGTCCACGGCCGTGATCGGCCCGTAGCGCTTGACGACCCCGCGCAGGCAGATGGCGAGCTCGCGGCTCACCCGGGTAGCTTGCCAGGAGCGGTGCTGTCTACCGGCGGAGGTGGACGCGGACCGTGCTGCCCTCGGCGAACGACCTTACCTGCACGAGGTCGCAAAGCTGGTTCGCGATCCAGAGGCCGCGGCCGCCGCGCTGCTCGAGGCCGGGCCGCCTCCGTCCGACGAGCGGGTCGTCGATGCAGCCGCTGTCCTCGACCTCGCAGACGAACGTCTCGTCCTCGCGCCAGGCGCGCACGACGCCGCGACCGCCCCCGTAGCGGATGGTGTTCGTCGCCAGCTCGTTCAGCGCCAGCGCGACGTCGTGGGTCTGGGGGGTCGTGAGCCCGGCCTCGCCGGCCTGCTCGTAGACGAAGCCGCGAACCGAGGGGAGTGACTCGTCCGCGAACCGGAGCTCGCGCGCCGAGGCCGGCGGCGCCGGCAGCGGCTCGTCGAAGGGAGCGTCGATGGCGTCGAGGCCGCGGAACGTCGGGCTCTCCTCTCGTCTGCCGTCCTCCACGAGGTGGGGATGGCTGCGGCGGGCCTCTTCGACCACGGAGCCGTCCAGCGCGGCCACGTCGTACGGGCACAGGAGACGCCAGGCCGGCGCGTCTGCGAAGGCGAGGTTCAGGAGCGACTCGTGGCGCTGGCACTCGACGAGCTCGACCGGGCCGCGCTCCGGCGAGATCGGCTCGCCGATGCCTCGCACGGGCCGGCCGCGCGCCCGCTCGCCGACGAAGTCCCACCAGAGCGGGATGATGTGCGCCGGATTCGAGCCGACCTCACTCATGTCGGCGAAGAGGACGCGCTCGCCGCCGCCGTCGAGCCCCTCCCGCAGGCGGTCGATCTTCCGGTCGCTGACGACGACGAGGACGGACTCGCCCCGTTCGAGCCCCTCGCGGACGAAGGGCAGGGTCCCGCTCAGGAATCCTTCCTCGCCGGCGTAGAAGAGCGCCTCGTGGACGAAGCCCTCGTCAGCCCGACTAGTGGCCGCGACTCCCACACCCCTCCCACGTCGAAGGAGCGGAAGGGTAGCAGCCGCCTTTCCGGCTATTCGTCCGGGCGCCGGAGCGCGAGTGCGTCGTCGACCGCGACCTCGTAGTACTCGAGACCCGTCCGCGTCGTCTCCAGGCTCTCGGCGAGCTCGTCGCGGATCGTGCCGCCGCTTCGTTCGTCGTCCTTCATCGACTCCTCGGTGGCCCAGAACGTGATCCCGAGGCTCCGCCGCCCCTCCCGGTCGAGGAGGACGATCCAGCCGCGGAAGCCCGTGGCGTCGCGCAGCCAGGGGATGACCTCCTCGCCGAAGAGCCGAACGCCCTCCTCGAGGCGCTCGGGATCGCCCTCGAACGTCGTGACGCGCGCGAACACCTTGCTCTCGACGGCGAGTCTACGCCGACGGACCGTCGGTGGCTACGAGCGGTCGTCGAGCACGATCTCGTAACGCTCGACGCTCTCGATCTCGGCAGCGGCCGCGGCGACCATGCTCTCGCGCACCTGCGTGCGTGCGCGCTCGCTCCGCTCGATCGCCTGCAGGCTTTCCCAGAGCGTCAGGATCCGCGCGATCCCGTTCTCCTTGTCCGCGAGGACGATCAGGCCGCAGTAGCCGTCGAACTCCTGGAGCCAGGAGACCATGGACTCGGCGGCCATGCGGGCTGTCTCCCCGACCTCGGGGCCGGCTCCACGGACGGTTGTCATGCTCGCGTGCACGCGTGGAGCTTACGTGCGGGAAACCGGCCGGTGCGGTCGTTCGTATCGCTTGATGTCCGGGATGACCGGACCTGCCGTCAGAGCCGGCTCGACCGGAGCGGGCTCACGACCAAGGGGGAACGATGAGAAGGCTTGCAGCCTTTGCAGTCGCGACCGCGGTCGCAGTGCTCGGAGGGCTTCCCGCGGGAGCCGGCGGAGGCTTCCCGGAGCGGATCGAGCTCCCCGACGGGTTCGCGCCCGAGGGCATCGCCATCGGGCGTGGCAAGACGTTCTTCGTCGGCTCGATCCCGACGGGCGCGATCTACCGGGGCGACCTCCGCACGGGCGAGGGGGGAGTGCTCGTCGCGGGCGCGCCGGGGCGCCAGGCGATCGGGCTCGACCTGGACGTCCGCAAGCGCCTGTTCGTCGCGGGCGGCCCGACCGGCCGCGCCTTTGTCTACGACAGCCGCAGCGGCGCGCTTCTCGCCGAGTACCAGCTGACCGCGGCGCCGACGTTCGTGAACGACGTCGCCGTCACTCGCGACGGCGCCTACTTCACGGACTCGCTGCGGCAGCAGCTCTACCGCGTCCCCATCGGGCCCGGCGGCGCGCTCGGCGCCTCGGCCGAGACGATCCCGCTCACGGGCGACATCGCCTACGTCGCCGGCTTCAACGCGAACGGGATCGACGCGACGCCGAGCGGCAAGACGCTGGTCCTCGTGCAGAGCAACCTCGGCAAGCTCTTCACGGCCGACCCACGCAGCGGTGTGGCGCGCGAGATCGACCTCGGTGGCGAGACCGTCACGGCCGGCGACGGGATCCTGCTCGACGGCAAGGTGCTCTATGTCGTCCGCAACCGGGAGAACCGCATCGCGGTCGTCCGCCTGTCCCGGGACCTGAGCGAGGGCGAGATCCTCACCCACCTCACCCACCCGGACTTCGACGTGCCGACGACCATCGCGGAGCTCGGGAACAGGCTCTATGCGGTCAACGCGCGCTTCGGGACGCCGGTCACCTCGACGACGCCGTACTGGGTGACGCAGGTGCGCAAGCCTGGAAAGGGGCATCCCTCGATCGAGTGACAGAAACGGGCCGGAGTAGCCCGATCAGGTTGGAATGGGACGCTTTTCCCTGCTGTCCCCCGTTCTCGTCGCCGCGGCCGTCCTCGCCCCTGCCGCGGAGTCGCGACCGGCGGAACCCTCGAGCTCCGCCCCGGTCGCCGGGGGCGTGCTCGCCGCCCAGGTCGAGTCTCCTCCGGCGGCGGAGCCCACGTTCGAGATCGTGCGGCCGGCGGCGGGAGCCACCATCGTCGTCCGCTCGCGCCCGCACGGACCCGTGGTCGCGCGCCTCGGGCAGAGGACGGAGTTCGGCTCCCGCACCACGCTCCTGGTCACGCGACGCCGCGGCCCCTGGCTCGGCGTCGTCACCACGCACGTCGCCAACGGGCGTCTCGGCTGGGTCGACTCCCGCGCAGGCGACCTGCGCTTCTCCACCACACGTGTCCGCGTGGTCATCGACCTCTCCGCGCGCCGCCTGGTCGTCCGCCGCGGCGACCGCGTGCTCCGGCGGATGACCGTCGGGGTCGGCCGCTCCTCGTCGCCCACGCCGGTCGGCCGCTTCGCCGTCACCGACAAGCTGTCGGGCTCTCGCTACGGGCCGTACTACGGCTGCTGCATCCTCGCCCTCTCGGCGCATCAGCCGCGCCTGCCGGCGGGCTGGCGCGGCGGAGACCGCATTGCCGTGCACGGGACGAACGACCCGAGCTCGATCGGCGCCGCCGTCTCCGCCGGGTGCCCGCGGGCGCGCGACGCCGACCTGCGCCACCTGCTGCGCCTCGTGCCGCTCGGCGCGCCAGTCGTCGTCCGCGCGTAGCGCTCGCACGAGCGGGTAGGACCCGCTCGTGCCCGTTCGCGACCGGTGGGAGGACGCGGGGCTGGAGGCCCGGGCGCCGCCGCGGCGCTACCCGGCTGCGGCGTCGGCGAGGAGGCGGCGGAGCTCGTCGGCCTTCGTCACCGGCCGATGGCACGCGAAGCTCTCGCAGACGTAGGCCGCCGGGTCGCCGTCGACGAGCCCCTTGCCCGCCAGGAGCGGCACGGCGTCGGTGGGCTGGGGCGCGAAGGCGAAGACGGTGTTCGGGCGAAAGCCTCCCAGCGCCGCGGCGCGCAGCTCCTGCGACTCGCCGACCACGGCCACCTCGCGCGGGGGCGAGAAGTGGAGGTCGAGGGCGCAGAGGAGGTGCGGCACCGCGCCCGGCGCGCGCTCCATGAGCGGTACCGCCAGGCGGAAGACTCCGACCGCGCGGCGCTCGAGCTCGTCGTCGCCGTAGATCCGTGCGACGCGGAGGAGCACGAACGCGGCCATCGAGTTGCCGGCCGGGGTGGGGTGGTCGTCGAACTCCTTGCGCCGGGCGACGAGGCCGTTACCGCTCGGGGCGGCGTCCACGTAGAAGCCGCCGCGCTCCTCGTCGGCGAAGAGCTCGACCAGGCGGCCCGCGAGCCGGCGCGCCTCCTCGAGCCAGCGCAGCTCGCCGGTCGCCCAGGAGAGCTCGAGGAGCCCGTTCGCCACGTTCGCGTAGTCCTCGAGGTACGCCGGGATCCGCGCGTCGCCCTCCCGGTACGTCCGCCATAGCCGTCCGTCGCCGTCCGAGAGCGGGCCCAGCAGGAACTCGCCCAGCGCCCTCGCCGCGTCGAGCCAGTCGTCGCGGCCGAGGAGCGCGCCCGCCTCGGCGAGCGCCGCGAGCGCGAGCCCGTTCCAGCCGGCCAGCACCTTGTCGTCGCGCAGCGGCTGCGGGCGATCCTCGCGCGCGCGGAGCAGCGCGGCCCGCGCGTCGGCCGGGATCTCGCCGCGCACGACGAAGCGGCCGTCCTCGAAGGGCTGCAGCCATTCACCATGCTCCTCGCCGAGCACCGCCTCGATCTCCTCGGGCGTCCAGGAGTAGGTGAGGCCCTCGACGCCGTTCGTGTCGGCGTCCTGCGCGGAGGCGAAGCCTCCCTCCGGCACGCGCAGCTCGCGAAGCAGGTAGTCGAGGGTCTCCTCGACCACGCGCCGGTAGCGCGGCTCGCCGGTCACGGTCCAGGCGTGTAGGTAGGCGGACGCCAGGAGCGCGTTGTCGTAGAGCATCTTCTCGAAGTGGGGAACGAGCCAGCGGGCGTCCACGGAGTAGCGGTGGAAGCCGCCGCCGAGGACGTCGTACATGCCGCCGGCCGCCATCCGGTCGAGGGTCAGCGTCGCCATGCTCAGCGCGTCGTCGGCGCCCCCGCGCGCGTGCAGCCGCAACAGAAGCTCGATCGTCGAGGCGGCTGGGAACTTCGGCGCGGGCCCGAAGCCGCCCTCGGCCGGATCGAAGAGCCTCCGCAGGCCCGGCAGCGCCCCCGTCAGGAGCCCCGTCGTCAGCGGCTCGCCCGACGGCTGCCGCTCGCTCGCCTGCCTGATCGCCTCCACGAGCGCTTCGGCCTGCCGCTCGAGGTCGCCGCGCCGCGTGCGGTAGGCCTCGGCGACCGCGGTGAGCACCTGCGGGAAGCTCGGCATGCCGCGCCCCGGCTCCGGAGGGAAGTACGTCCCGCCGAAGAACGGCTTGCCCTCGGGCGTGAGGAAGACCGTCATGGGCCAGCCGCCGTGGCCGGTCATGGCGACGACGGCGTCCATGTAGAGGCCGTCAACGTCCGGTCGTTCCTCGCGGTCGACCTTCACGGAGACGTAGTTCTCGTTCATGAGCCGCGCGATCTCCTCGTCCTCGAAGGACTCGTGTTCCATCACGTGGCACCAGTGGCACGCGGCGTAGCCGACCGACAGGAGCACGGGCTTGTCCTCCTCGCGCGCGCGGGCGAAGGCCTCGTCGCCCCAGGCGTACCAGTCGACCGGGTTGTCGGCGTGCTGGAGGAGGTACGGGCTGGTCTCGGCCGCCAGGCGGTTCACCCGGCCAGCCTAGCCGCCGGCCGGAGAGGGGGCGACGCCGGCCGCCGCAACGCCGGCGCCGCCAGGTGCAGAAGCTAGGAGTGCACAGGCGCGCGCGAGCCGGCGAGCTCGCCCACCGTGGTGATGGTCGCGCCGTAGGTGCCCTTCAGGTAGTCGAGCGCGTCCTCCTCGCTGACGCCCTCGAACGCGCAGACGGCGTCGGCCGGGACGATGATCTCGTAGCCGCGGATGAGCGCGCCGTAGGAGGAGTGGCGCACGCAGATGTGCGTGTGCTGGCCGGTGATCACGACCTCGTCGACGCCTCGTTCGCGGAGCTGCTCGTCGAGGCCGGTGCCGTCGAAGGCGCCGTAGCCGCGCTTGGGGGAGATGATCTCGCCCCCGCGCGGTGCCAGCTCGTCGATCACCTCGGCGCCGGGGTCGCCCGCCATGGCGTGCTCGCCCCAGACCTTGAGCTCGGGGTCGTCCGGCTGGTGGGCGTCGTTGGAGAAGACGACGACCCAGCCGTCCTCGCGCGCGTGCGCGAGGAGACGCTGGAGGGGCTCGATCATCCCTTGTGCCTTCGGGTTCGCGAGCTTCCCGTCGACGAAGTCCTTCAGCATGTCCACGATGACGAGCGCCTTCATGTCGCTATCCTTCCCGGTGGTTTTTGTCTAACAGTCGATAACTCGATGGCGAAGTCTACCAGAGACGCGAATCCGGATCACGAGGCGCTCGGGGTCGTCCTGCAGGTGCGGGCGGGCGTGCTCCAGGTGCTCCTGTGGGAGCGCGCGCGGGCGCCGTTCCTCGGGTCGTGGGCGCTGCCGGGCGGCAGGCTGGAGGCGCGGGAGACGCTCGAGCGGTCGATCCGGCGGCATCTGGCGGCGAAGGTGGACGTCCGCGACCTCGCCCACCTGGAGCAGCTCGAGACCCTCAGCGACCCGGCCCGGAATCCCGAGCGGAGGATGGTGGCGACTGCCTATCTCGGGCTCGTGCCGGCGCACGTCGACCCGAGCGTCCCGGCGGACACGCGCTGGCATCCCGTCGACGAGCTCCCGGCGATGGCCTTCGACCACGGGGACGTCGCGCTCGCCGGGCGCGAGCGCCTGCGCGCGAAGCTCTCCTACACGAACATCGGCTTCGCGCTCGCGCCGCCCTCGTTCACCGTGTCGGAATTGCGGGCGCTCTACCGCGCGGCTCTCGGGCACGACGTCTCGGCCACGAACCTCCAGCGGGTACTCCTCCGGCGGCGCCTGCTCGAGCCGACCGGGGAGACGCGGCCGCCCGGCCGCACGGGCGGCCGGCCGGCGGCCGTCTTCCGCTTCGCAGCCGCCGACCTCGCCGTCACCGACCAGTTCGCCGTCCTGCGCCCTCCAGACGTCAGATGAGCCCGCAGCGCCGCGCGGTGTTGGGCCACGGGTAGAACCCGCGCCCGGACCGCCGCGCCTTCTCGGCCGTCCACATCTGCTCGAGCGGCCGCCAGCGGTCGGCGGTGCCCTTCCTGCGGAGCAGGTACCGCCCGTAGGTGCGCTGGAACGAGATATCCATCTGCAGCCCACCGTAGTAGAGGGCGTTCGGGTCGTCCCAGGCTCCCTCGTGGCGGTGGATGCAGCGCCAGGCGGCCTCGTGCGGCACGTTCCGCGCGCGCCGCTGGACGACCAGCCGCGTCCGGCGGCGCCAGTCGTTGCGCATGCGGACGAGCCGGGTGACGGACGTCGTGCGCCGCTCCGCGTAGCCGGTGGGTGTGCGCGATCGGCCCATCACGCGCTGCCAGTGCCACGTGCGCGCGCGGTACGTGCGGATCTGCCGCCGCAGCGTGCGGATCCTGGCCTGGCTCGCGGCGGCCGCATCCTGCGCGGCCTCCGTCTCGGTCTCCGCCGGCAGTGCCGGCTCGGTCTCGGTCGGCTCCTGGGCTTCCGCGCCCGCGGCCGAGGCCGCCAGAGCGAGCGAGCTTGCAAGCGCGAGCAGAAGCGCGCGCGGGTTTCTCGGGAACACGAACTCCCCCTTTCAACTGCCGCAGTGGGCCCAGCGCCGGGCGAGGCGGGGCCCGTGGGGAGGCGCCTGACTGTGCCGCAGCGGCGCCGTCCCAACGGTCGGTGTTTACGTCGAGCGGGCTAGGTTACACTCACGGCCATATGCTGTGGTTCACCCTCTGGTTCGCGGTGATCCTGAAGCTCCCGGCGCTGTACCTGGCGTACGTGATCTGGTGGTCGGTGAAGGATCCCCCCACCGAAGTGGCCGGAAACCCAGGGGGCAGCGAGGGCGGAGGAGTCCTCGACCACGGCAGCTCCGGGCCCCGGAGGCCGCTCGCCGGCAGGCGTTCCGGCCCGCACGGCTCGCCCGAGCGCCGTCCCCGCCGGACGGCCTCGGTCGCGGCTAGGGCGCGGGCAGCCCGGTGAGCGCACACGAAGGAGAGGTGGCCCGCGGCCCGACGGCCGCGGCGCTCGTGGCCGACTTCCTGTCGACGTTCGCCATCGTCGGCGGCCTCGTCTCCCTCGTCTACTACCCCGGCCGGCTAGGAACCGGAGCGGTCTTCGTGGCGCTCTTCGCCGCCATCCTCGGCGACCACCGCCGCCCGCTCGTCCCCATCGGAATCGCGGTCGCCACGGCCTGCTGGTTCCTCGGGATGATGATCGCGGTCCTGCTCGAGCGGCCCATTTTCTAGAGCCGAGCGCGTCCAATCCCCCTAAAGAGGGATTGCCCCGCGGCCGATGGACCTATCGGCTTCAAACGCGGCCATCACCGGTCTACGCACACACATGGGAAGCTTCAAGCTCCGACTCGTCATCTACTTCCTGCTGCTCGCGCTGCTGCCGCTCGTGGCGGCGTACGTGGGCTTCAACGAGGTCGCCGGACGCGGCGAGATCGGCGAGGCGGACTCCCGCCTCAGCACCGCGCTCCGCGTCGCGCAGGCCGAGTACGAAGACCAGGTCGAAGCCGCCGCCGGCACAGCGCGGTCGCTCGCACGTGCCACCCAGGTCCAGCGCGCTCTTGCCACCAGCAACCGCTCCGCGCTCGTGCGCACGGCGCGGGAGGTGCCGCACGCCGCCTTCTACTCGCGGCGCGGCGAGCTGCTCGCCGGCGAGCAGCCGCCCCGGCTCGCGGCCACCCGCGAAGTGAGGGTGCTGGGCCGCCGCCGGCAGGAGGTCGGGTCGGTGGCCGTCTACGTGGCCGTCGACGACGAGCTCATCGGGCGACTCGAGACCAATGCCGCGCTCGACGAAGGCGAGCGGTTCGCGCTCGTGGCCGGCGACGGCGTCGTCGCCCCGAGAGCGCTGAGCGGCGCAGTCGAGGTGCCGAGCGAGGGGCCGCGGTTCGTCGAGATCCGCGGCGACTCCTACCGGACGATCGCAACCGACCTCCTCACCGCCGAGGAGGAGACCGGGCTGCCTCCCATCACGCTCCTCGCCCTGGCCCCGCGCGCGGCGATCGACGAGGCGGCGGCCGACCTGCGGACGCAGTTCCTCCTCTTCTCCATCGTCGCCATGCTCGCCGTCGCGATCCTGGCCTATGCGCTCGGACGCACGATCGTCCGCTCGCTCCGCGAGCTCGCCGATGCGGCGGGCGCGGTGGCGCGCGGCCGCTTCGAGCGCCGCGTCCCGGCGAAGGGCCGCGACGAGTTCGCCGCGCTCGGACGGGCGTTCAACGACATGGCGGAGCAGCTAGAGGCACGTCTCGCGGAGCTCGCCTCGGAGCGCGGACGCGTGCGGGACGCCGTGGGGCGCTTCGGCGAGGCGCTGGCCGCGACGCACGATCCCTACGCGCTCCTCCAGGTCATCGTGGGCAGCACCGTCGAGGCGACCGGCGCCGCGGGCGGGCGGCTCGTGGTCGACGGCAAGGAGATCGCACGCGACGGCGACCCGGATCACGGGGGGCGGCCGCTCGTCATCCCGCTCGGCAGCGAGGGCCGCGAGAGCGGTGTCCTCTACCTCACGCCGCGGGAGACCGATTTCAACGACGAGGCGCGCGAGCTCGCCCACTGGCTCGGCTCGCAGGCCTCGATCGCGCTCGAGAACGCCCGCCTCCACCGGCTCGTCGAGCGCCAGGCGAACACGGACGGCCTGACCGAGCTCCCCAACCGGCGCCAGTTCGAGGAGGCGCTCGAGGCCGAGATCTCGCGCGCGGAGCGCTTCGGCGGCGGGCTCGCGCTCATCCTCGCCGACCTGGACGACTTCAAGCAGGTAAACGACCGCTACGGACACCAGGCCGGTGACGACGTCCTGCAGACGTTCGCGGAGATCCTCCGCGAGACGGTGCGCGAGATCGACCTCCCCTCCCGCTACGGCGGCGAGGAGTTCGCCGTCCTCCTGCCGCAGACCGACCTCGAGGGCGCACACCGGCTGGCCGAGCGGCTCCGCCGTGCGCTGGCGTCGCGGCCGATGACGACCCAGCCCGGCGCGCTCGTCGCCGTGACCGCGAGCTTCGGCGTCGCGGCCTTCCCCGACTCCCCGACGCCGGCCTCGCTCTTCGCCGCTGCGGACGACGCTCTCTACCAGGCGAAGCACGCCGGCAAGAACTGCGTCGTCTCGGCGGACGCCGGCCCCATCGTCCGCGCCCGGGACTAGCGTTCTCAGGCATGCGCCCAGTCCTTTACAATCCGGCGCCGACCCCGTCCCCTACCCGGAGGTGCGAGTGAGCATCGACAAGGACACTACGTTCTCCAGGATCATCGAGGATCACCTCGAGCTCAAGCGGCGCAATTCCCAGCTCGACGGCGCGATGCCGATCGACCGCTACCGCGTCGCCGACCCCTTCGAGAACCACCCGCTCTTCAAGACCGAGGAGCAGGCGCGCATCGAGGACACTCTCAGCGGCAACGAGCCCGAGCTCGAGCCGAGCCCGGTACTCGCCTGGCCCGGCGAGGACACCGAGGGCGCCCTCGCGCCCGCCGACCCCGAGGACACCCTCTGGGGCCGCTCTCGCGACTTCGACTGGGGCGACTGACTCCACCGCCTGCGCGACCCCGCGTTTGCGGGCTTTCCTCAGCCGGGTAGACATCGGCCATGGCCCGCCGGCTGCTCGTCGTCACGACCGCGCCCGTTGACGCAGACGCCCTGCGCGAGCAGGTGCGCCGCCACAGCGGAGGCGAGGACGCCGAGGTGCACGTCGTGGCGACCGCCTCCGACCTCTCCCCGCTCGACTGGCTCGCCAGCGACGAGGACAGCGCGCGCGCCGAGGCGGCCGACCGGGCCGAGTCCGTCGGCAAGGCGGTGGCGCCCGACGCACCGGTCGAAACCGAGGTGGGCGACACCGACCCGGTGCAGGCGATCGAGGACGCCCTCCGCACCTTCCCCGCCGACGAGCTCCTGCTCGTGACGCGGAAGGACGACGAGGCCGGCTGGCTCGAGGAGGGCGCCGCCGGCGAGGCGCTGGCGCGCTTCTCGCTCCCGGTCACGCACCTCGTCGTCGACGACTGAGCGGCGCAGGAGCCGGGCGCCCGCCGGAGTACACTGAGCCCGAAGCACGGGGCGTTAGCTCAGCTGGGAGAGCGCCGGCTTTGCAAGCCGGAGGCCGCGGGTTCGAATCCCGCACGCTCCATCGCCACTACCTTAGCCGAAACGGCCGAAAGTCCCCGCAAATCGGCCAAATTGGCTATTCGACCACGTTGCACCGTTAGGAACCGCTCTGCGCCGTTTCAGCCCCTATTGCCAGGGGCTCTCCAGGGGCCATAGGGGCTGAGCAGGGGCTCAGAATGAACTGTCGCCGAAGGCGCGAAGCATCTCGCGCTCCATCTCAGCCTCGGCGGCACGACCTTCCGCCTCCGCCTCCGCCTTGAACTCCAACAACGCGGAGATGTGCGTGTCTGCGGCGTAGAAGAAGCCGTCCAGATTGGCGATGACATTCCGCACTTTGCTCAGGTTGATGTGGAAGAGGTCTTCCGGGAGGCTCGGGTTTCCGTCCAGATCAACCGGATACCGGAAGGCTTCCGAGTTCGGGTCGAGCCTCGCAAAGTGCGCGAGGCAGGAGCCGACGTTGTCGAGGTCATTGCGGCTCTTGGGCTCGATCCTCAGGAGGAGCGGCTGCGCCGTGTTCCACAAGTGCATGAGATTGTGGCCATCGGGCGCGCCTCCGCGCTCGTCGAGCAGAAGGCGGGCATCTCTGATGAGGCTCTTGAGGACCAACTCGAGATACTGCCGGTAGTTGAAGAGGATTGGATAGACCAGGGTGTCGGAGTCGTACCGCTTCCTCTCAACGTGGTCGACGGCAAGGTCGCCCGCGAGTTTGTAGCCCCGCACGTAACCGAACCACGGTTCGTCGTTCATGAAGTTGAGGCACGCGTTACTCGACCAGTCGGCATCGAGTGCGAAGGGATCGTCACCTTTTCGCGGCCATGGATACGAGGCGTCGGCGAAGTTCACCATGACCCCATTGTGCCTACTCGGTGACCGTCGCCCGGAGCTGCTCTCGCCGAGCGTTCTCAGAGCGGCTCAGCGGCCGCCGTGCCTCGTCGCAGCGACCTCTTCCTTGCGCTCCCGGCTCCACGTCACCGGCTCGAATCCGGTCATTACCGTCTCCACGAGCGGCCAGCGCGCGAGGAAGGGTTGCGTCCATTCCGCGTCGGGGAGGTCGTCGCGCGGGTCGTGCGGCCAAGCGTGCAGCAGGGCCTCGCAGCGGCAGGAGTCCCACGCTGCAATGTCCGAGGCGATCGCGGCCGGCGAGTAGTGCTCCTCCATGAGCGCGACCAAAGCCCAGTCCTCGTCTGTGAGGGCTTGGGAGCCGATCATGCCGAGGAGGCTGACGCCCTCCGGGTAGCACTCCATGTCCTCGTGCAGGCTGATCGCGCCGCTGTAGCACTCGCGGTACATCGTTCGGTAGACGAGTGCGAGGACGGCGACCTTCTCAACTGGCGCCAGCATCAGTCGTCCGCCTTCGTTATGCGGCGCCCGCCTCTTGCCCTGCGCCACGGACCAGCGAGGACGGCCACGGCCTCTTCGTAGTCGGGGTCTGCCTCTGCCGCCGGGCCAACCGGCCGGGGGAAGGGGAC
>JBOHAM010000092.1:0-10798 GCA_050697735.1 Gaiellaceae bacterium
ATGTGGCCGACGAACGACTCCTCGCGGTTGTAGACGAACTTCACGGGGCGGTTCGTGTGCAGGGCGAGCATGGCGCCGTGGATCTGCATAGAGAGGTCCTCGCGCCCCCCGAACGCGCCGCCGACGCCGGCGAGGTGGATGCGCACCTGCTCGTTCGGCAGGCCGAGGCAGGGAGCGACCTGGTCGCGGTCGACGTGGAGCCACTGCGTGGCGACGTAGACGTCCACCCCGCCCTCGCCGTCCGGGACCGCGAGCCCGGACTCAGGGCCGAGGAAGGCCTGGTCCTGGATGCCGAGCTCGTAGGTGCCCTCGACGGAGACGTCCCCCTGCGCGTCGGGGTCGCCGTGGCGGATGACCATGCTGCGGACGACGTTCGGGCGCGGGTCGTCGCGATAGCCGTGGCCCTGCGTCCAGGCCTGCGGGTGCATGGCCGGGTGCTCGGAGGCGCGCTCGGGATCGGTGATCGGGTCGAGCTCTTCGTACTCGACGCGGACCTGCTCGGCGGCGCGCCTGGCTTGCTCCGGGTGCTCGGCGGCGACGATCGCGACGGGCTCGCCGAAGTAGCGGACGCGCTCGAAGGCGAGGACGGGCTGGTCGCGGAACTCGAGCCCGTAGCGCTTCTCGCCGGGGACGTCCTCGTGCGTGAGAACTGCGTGGACGCCAGCCATGGCGCGTGCTCTGGAGGTGTCGATGGCGTGGACGAGCGCGTGCGCGTGCGGGCTGCGGACGGTGTGGCCCCAGAGCATCCCGGCGGCGAAGAGGTCGCTGGAGTAGGCGAACTCGCCGGCCACCTTGGGAATCGCGTCGCTGCGGCGGACGACCTCGCCGACGCGCCCCACCTCGAGCTTGCGGGGGGCGGGCGTGGGCGTGCTCATGTCGCGGGCTTCCGGCACGGTTCTGGCACGTCTCGCGCCCCATGGGTGCGGAGTTCCTCGTTACCGTCGAACTCGGGTGGAGGCACGGGGTGGCCCCTCACGAGGTGCCCCCCGCGGCCGCGGCTCGGACCGCGTCGAAGATCTTCGCGTACCCGGTGCAGCGGCAGAGGTTGCCGGAGAGGGCCTCGCGGATCTCGTCGTCGCTCGGCTCCGGCGTTGTCCCGAGCAGGGCGGCGGTCGCCACGACGAGGCCAGGCGTGCAGAAGCCGCACTGCACCGCGCCCGCTTCGACGAAGGCCTCCTGCACGCGGTGGAGCCGGCCCTCCTCGCCCAGGCCCTCGACCGTGACGAGCTCGTGCCCGTCCGCCTGCGCGGCGAGGACGAGGCACGCGCAAACGAGCTGCCCGTCCAGCAGGACGGAGCACGAGCCGCACTCGCCCTGCTCGCAAGCGTTCTTCGACCCCGGCAGGCCGAGCTGCTCCCGCAGTGTGTAGAGCAGGCTCTCGCCGGCCCAGACGTCGGCCTCGCGCGGCTCGCCGTTGACAGTCAGCTCGATCCTCACGTCAGCACCCGCTCGAGCGCCCGCCCCGTCAGGACGCGCAGGGCGTGGCGCCGGTAGGCGGCCGTTCCGCGCACATCGTCGATCGGGCTCGCTGCTTCCGCCACGCGCTCGGCGAAAGTGTCGCGCTCGTCGAGCGGCGCAGTCACGAGCGCCGGAACGGGGCCGGCGGAACCGTAGGCCGCCCGTAGCTCGCCGCGCTCGCGGTCCGCGGCGACGGCCAGCGAGCAGACGGCGATCACCATCGCGTTCCGCGGGCCGACCTTCATGAACGTCTGCCGGGAGCCGGACGGCGCGAGCCGCACAGCCACGATCAGCTCGTCCTCGGCGAGCGCGTTCTCCTTCGGACCGACGAGGAACTCGGCCAGCGGCAGGCTCCGCTCTCCGCCCGTGCTCGCCAGATCGACCTCCGCGTCTTCGAGGAGGAGCGGCGGCAGCGCGTCCCCCGCCGGCGAGGACGTCCCCAGATTGCCGCCGATCGTCCCGCGGTTGCGGATCTGCGGCGAGCCGACGGTGCGCGACGCCTCGGTGAGCGCGGGCAGCGCCCGCGCGAGCTCGCCCGACATCGCCTCCGTGTAGGTGAGGCCGGAGCCGAGCCGGAGCGACCCGTTCTCGCGCGACCAGCCGCGCAGCTCCGCGACCTCGTTCAGGTTGAGGATCGCCTCGGGCCGCGACCGGTCGAAGTTCAGCTCGACCATCAGGTCGGTGCCGCCCTGGATCGGGCGCGCGTCGGGGCGCTCGGCCTTGAGCGCGAGCGCCTCCTCGAGCGACCGGGGGGTCAGAACGTCCACGCGCGCAGGGTAATCCACCCGCTAGATCGCCCCAAGGGGTTGCCTGAACCCGGCGCCGTGCTCCATGATCTGTCTCTGCGGCACCTGCCACGATCTCTCGCCCTCACGCTCCTCCTCCTGGCGGCTGCGTGCGGCGGAGGCGGCGAGAGCGACGGCGCCGAACCAGCGACGCCGGCCGCCGTGTCGATCGCCTCTCCCGAGGACGGCGCCACCGTCCCGGCCACGTTCCCGGTCACGATGGAGGCGGAGGGATTCACCATCGAGCCGGCTGGAGAGGTTGCGGCCGGAGCCGGCCACTTCCACCTGATCGTGGACGCGGGCTGCCTCCCGGGCGGCGAGCAGATCCCGGCCGACGAGACGCACGTCCACCTCGCCGACGGCGCCTCCGAGACCGAGCTTACCCTCGCGGCCGGGGAGCACACGCTCTGCCTCCAGGCCGGCGACGGGCAGCATGCGGCTCTCGATCTCACCGACGAGATCACGGTCACGGTCGCAGGCGACGGCGGCGAGACGACCACGGAGGCAGAAGAAGGCGAGTCGGTCGAGGACTGGGAGGGCACCTACGAGGGCGAGGTGGTCTGGGATTGCGGCGCTGCGGGGAGACACCGCGGAACGCTCGAGGCGGACGTCCTCATCCTCACCTACCACGACGGCAGCGCCGAGCTCCACGCGGAGCACACGGTCACCGGATCCTGCGCCGACACCGGAAGCCTGACGGCGCAGCTCGTCGTCCCGGGCAAGAGAACGGCCTCCGGATTCAGGTTTCGCTCCGGTCTCTGGGGAATCCGTGGGTCCTTCCCCCTCAGAGTGAACGGCGACCGGGCGGAGGGCAGGCTCAGCGGCGCGATACCCGGGCCGGCGACGATGACGATCGTCTTCGACCTCGAGTGCACCTACGGGTGCTGACCTAAGGGATCGAGCGGCCCGCCGCGTCCGCCGGTTGGGGCTCCGGGATCACGACGCGATGCGCGCTCGCGGCACCCGAGGCCGGCTCGACCTCGACGAGGTCGACCGACTGCGCGCGGTCGTCCGCGTCTAGGTGGACGAGCGCGAAGCCGGAGGGATCCTCCGCGACCCCGAACGCCCCGCCGGCGCCGACCGAACCGCCGTCGACGAGCACGTGCGCACCCTCGGTCTCGACGTGCTGGCGATGGTCGTGCCCGGTAAGGATCAGCACGGACGCGCCGCCTTCGGCCGCCAGCTCACCGAGGAGGGCGTGCGCGAGCCCGTGCCGGTGGACGAGCACGACGTCCGGCCGCTCCGGCAGCCCCGCGAACCAGGTCAGGAACTCGCGCCGTGCGTCCTCGAGCGCGCGCTCCTTCAGCTCGAGGAGGCGGCCCTCAAACGTGCCGGTCGCGCTCTCGAGCGGATCCTGCCAGCCGGCGACGAGCAGCCCGTCGACCTCGACGACCGGATCGCCGTCCGTCGTGCCGTCGGGGCGCAGACGCCCGTGCTCCGTCAGCACGATCACGCCCTCGCGCGCGGCGGCGCGCATGAGCGGACGGGAGTCGTGGTTGCCCGAGACCGCCACAACAGGCGCGCCGAGCCGGGCGACGCTTCCGAGAATGCCGGCCTCGACGCGCGTCCCCCGCTGGGTGAGGTCGCCTACGAGGAAGACGGCCTTGCCGCTCGTGAAGCCCTCGAGGGCCTCGAGGACGAGGCCGTTGGAGTGGAGGTCGGAGGCGACGACGATCGAGCGGTCGATGGTCGCCGGCTCCCGCCCGCCGTCCCCGGCCGCGGCGATGAGCTGCGTCAGGCCTGCCACCGCTTCGCCGTAGGAGTCGCCGTAGCCGTCGCCCGCGGCGAGCACGCGCTCCGAGAAGTCGAGCAGGCGCGGGAGCTCCTCGCCGTGTGCATAGAACGTCGGCTCGCGCAGGGCGCTGTAGTCGAAGCGGGACACGCCCGCACCGGCGACGGCGACGGCCGCGAAGGACGCGGCGAGCCCAGCCGCCGGACCGAGGAGGAGCCAGCGCCGCCGGCCCAGGCTGCCCGCCGCCACCGAACCGCCCAGGAGTCCTCCGACCAGGCCGCCGAGCAGGGCGAACGCCGCGGCGCGGCGAAGGGCGCCGGAGACGACGTCCCGCAGCTCGGTCTCGAGCACGGCGAGGCTCGCGTCGGCGCTGCCGCCCGTGCGCATGGCCGCCAGCGCAGCGTCGCGGTCGAGGGAGCGGAACTCGAGCTCGACCGCCACGGGCGCCCGGTAGGGCTCGGCGCGCACGCCCCACGCGACGACCGGCACGTAGACGTCGACCGACCCGCTGGCGGCCGGGGCCACCTCGACGTCGACGGTCCCGAGCGTCACCTCGTGGGAGGCAGGGGCGGCCGCGCGCAACGCGACGATGCTCCCGGCGAGCGCGAGACCCGCGCAGAGGACAACCAGCGCCGCAGTTCTGAGTAGACCCCGTTGCATTCCCGTCCCGATAGTTTCGACCCCGCGAGGCCGCTCCACGACCCCCGAAGGTCGAGATCAAGGGTAGACGGAAGGAACCCAAGTAACACCGTGTTACTTGGGTTCTTGCGTGGGGCCCCGCGCGGTGGGTCTCAGGGCTTGGACAGGTTCTTCTCGGCCCTGTCGACGAGCGCACGCCCGTACTGCCGGTGCTCGCCCATTCCCAGCTCCCACTGCGCATGGGCGAGCGCGCCGTCGCGCCGCAGGCGGGACTGTGAGACGGCCCGGGCTTCGTAGTGCGACTCCGCCATCACGGTCGTCCGCATGTACGAGCCGTGCGCCAGCCGAACGACCTCGTCGGCGAGCCCCTTCCCCTCGACGCGCGCGATCGTGTGCCAGCGGTCCGGCTCCTCGGGGTCGGCGATCTGGACGAAGTAGACGGGCTCGGGCGGCATCGCGCCCCCGTATGTTCTCCTAGATGTTCGGCCGGTGATTCACGCGCTCGTCGGGGACGCCTGCGACCAAGCCGGGCGTCGTGATCGTCCGCAGCCCGTACTCGAGAGTACGGGTAAGGGCGAGCACGGCGATCCGGCGCAGCGTCGCGGGCGCCAGCCGCGAGTGCGGGAATTGCCGGTCGAGCATCTTCTACCCGAGCGCCTGCTCCAGCGCCCGGCGCGTGAGCACACGCGCCAGATGCTCGCGGAACTCGGAGCTCGCGTTGTGGTCGCTCGGCGGGCTCGTGCCCTCGGCGGCGCGCTCGGATGCTGCCGCGGGATCTGAGCCGGAGGCGAGCGACTCCTCGACGCCGCTCGCGCGGAGCGCCGTCGCGCCCATGTTCGTGAGCCCGACGTGGACCCCGCCGTTCAGGCGGACGGCGGCCACGCCGACGGTCGCCCAGTCCTGGGCGCGCCGGGTGAGCTTCTCGTAGGCCCAGCCCGAGCCGCCGGTCTTGGGCACGCGGATCTCCGTCAGCACCTCCTGCGGGTCGAGCGCGGTCTGCAGGAAGCCGCCGAAGCTCTCGGCGACCGGGAGCCGGCGCTCGCCGCCGGGCCCGCGCGCGACCAGCTCCGCGTCGAGGGCGAGGAGGATCGTGGGCGCGTCGGAGGCCGGGTCGCAGTGCGCGACGGAGCCGCCGATCGTGCCGCGGTGGCGCACCTGCGGGTCGCCGATCGTCCCGACGGCGTCGGCCAGGATCGGGCACTCGGCCCGGAGGAGCTCGTTCCGCTCAAGGTCGTGGTAGCGGGTCAGCGCGCCGATCGCGACCGCGTCCCCGTCCTCGCGGACGTAGGAGAGGTCGCCCAGGCGCCCCACGTCGACGAGAAGCTCCGGGCGCGCGAGTCGGAGGCGCATGAGCGGGAGCAGCGAGTGCCCGCCGGCGAGGAGCTTCGCGTCCCGGCCCGAGCCGAGCAGCTCGATCGCGTGGTCGACGGACTCGGCGACCTCGTAGTCGAACGTCGCCGGGATCACCGGGCACCCCCTTCCTGGATCGCGCGCCAGACCCGCTCGGGCTTGGCGGGCATCTCCACGTCCGTGACCCCGTAGGGCGAAAGGGCGTCGACGATCGCGTTGATCACGGCGGGGGTCGAGGCGATCGTGCCCGTCTCCCCCACGCCCTTGACGCCCATGGGGTTCGTCGGGCTGGGCGCGTTCACGCGGTCGAGCTCGTAGTCGATCGTCTCGGCGGCGCTCGGCACGAGGTAGGACAGCATCGAGCCGGTCGTCAGATTGCCGTCCTCGTCGTAGATCGCCTCCTCCCAGAGCGCCTGCGCGATCCCCTGCGTGACGCCGCCCTGCACCTGCCCGTCGACGACCATCGGGTTGATGACGTTGCCGATCTCGTCCACGGCGATGTAGCGCCGGAGCTCGACCGTGCCGATCTCCGGGTCGACCTGGACGACGGCCACATGGGCGCCGCCGGGCCAGGAGAAGTTGGGCGGGTCGTAGACGAACGTCGCCTCGAGCCCCGGCTCCAGCCCGTCCGGCAGGTCGTGAGCGGTGAACGCGTGGAGCGCGGCGTCCCGCACCGTCATCGACTTGTCCGTGCCGGCGACCTTGAACGTCCCCTTGTCGTACTCGAGGTCGTCCGGAGAGACCTCCAGCTTGTGCGCGACGACGCTGCGCGCCTTGGCGATCACCTTCTCCGCGGCGTTCCAGAGCGCGACGCCGCCGACGGCGAGGCTGCGGCTCCCGTACGTGTCGAGGCCGAGCTGCATGGCGGTCGTGTCGCCGTGGATCACCTCGACCTGGTCGATGGGGACGCCGAGCCGCTCGGCGACGATCTGCGAGAACGTCGTCACGTGGCCCTGCCCGTGCGGCGAGGTGCCGATGAAGGCCTCGACGCTTCCGGTCGGCAGGCAGCGGATGGTCGCCGCGTCCCAGCCGCCCGCCGCGTACAGGATGGCGCCCAGGATCCGCGAGGGCGCGAGCCCGCACATCTCCGTGTAGGTCGAGAGGCCGATTCCGAGCTGTTTCGCGTCGCCGCGCTCGCGCCGCTCGGCCTGCTCGCGGCGAAGAGCCTCGTAGTCGCACATCTCGAGCGCGCGGTCGAGCGCGCCGACGAAGTCGCCCGAGTCGATCTCGAGGCCGGAGGCGAGCGCCTTCGGGAACTCCGTGATGAAGTTCTTCCGCCGCAGCTCGGCTGGGTCCATGTCGAGCTTGCGCGCGAGCGCGTCCATCGTCCGCTCGACGAGGAAGGTGGCCTCGGGCCGGCCGGCACCGCGGTACGCGTCGGTCGGCGTGGCGCTCGTGAACGCGCCCACGACCTCGAGCGAGTAGGCCTCGACGTCGTAGGGCCCGCCGTAGACCCAGCCGCCGAGGATCGGCGTCCCGGCCGTGACGAGCTGGAGGTAGGCGCCGAGCCCGACGGTCAGCTTGGCGCGGACGGCGCGGATCTTCCCGTCCTCGTCGGCCGCGAACTCCATGTGCTGCCACTGGTCGCGTCCGTGGATGGTGGCGAGGTAGCCCTCGGAACGCTCCTCGATCCACTTCACCGGCCGGCCCACCCGCTTCGCGAGCGCGAGCGACAGCGCCTCCTCGGCGTAGACGTTCAGCTTCGAGCCGAAACCGCCGCCGACGTCGGGGGCGATCACGCGTAGGCGCGCCTCGGGGACGCCCAGCACGATCGCGAGCCAGAAGCGGAGGATGTGCGGGATCTGCGTCGCCGACCAGAGCGTGTACTCGTCCTGCGCGGGCGAGTACTGCGCGAGCACGCCGCGCGGCTCGATCGCGTTCGGGATCAGCCGCTGCTGGCGAAAGCGCTCGCTGACCGTGACCGGGGCGCTGCCGAAGATGCCCTCGATGTCGCCGGTCTCGAGCTTCCAGGTGAAGCAGTGGTTCGTGCCGAGGTCGTCGTGGAGGATCGGCGCGCCGTCGGCGAGCGCGGCCTCCGGGTCGATGACGGCCGGGAGCGGCTCGTAGTCGACCTCGACGAGCTCGGCGGCGTCCTTCGCCTGCGCGCGGGTCTCGGCGATCACGACGGCCACGCCGTCGCCCTGGTAGCGCGCCTTGTCGGTGGCGAGCGGCCGGTGCATCGGCTGCTTCGTGTCCTCGGTGACGAGCCAGACGCACGGCAGCGTGGCCGCCCAGTCGTCGGCGAGGTCGGCGCCCGAGAACGCCGACACGACGCCCTCGGCCCCGCGGGCCGCGGAGACGTCGACGCTCTTGATGCGCGCGTGGGCGAACGGGCTGCGGACGACTGAGGCCCAGACCATGCCCGGGAGCGTCAGGTCGTCGATGTAGCGCGCCTGGCCCGTGAGGAGCTTCGCGTCCTCCTTGCGGGGGACGGGCTTGCCGATGTACGTGCCGGCGGCTTCCTCGGTGACTGCCATCTCCCCTCCTCTCAGGCGGCCGCGGCCTTCACGGCCTTGACGATGTTCTGGTAGCCCGTGCAGCGGCAGAGGTTGCCCTCCAGCGCCATGCGGATCTCCTCGTCGCTCGGGCTCGGGTTCTCGGCGAGGAGGCTCACGGTGGCGAGCACCATCCCCGGCGTGCAGTAGCCGCACTGGAGCCCGTGCTCCTCGTGGAAGGCCTGCTGCACGGGATGGAGCTGCCCGTTCGTCGCCAGGCCCTCGATCGTCGTCACCTCGCGGCCGTCGGCCTGCACGGCGAGCACGGTGCAGGACTTCACGGACTCGCCGTCGAGGAGCACCGTGCACGCGCCGCACGAGGAGGTGTCGCAGCCGACCACCGTCCCGGTGAGGCCCAGGTCCTCGCGCAGGTGGTAGACGAGCAGCTGTCTGGGCTCGACCTCCGACTCGTGCTGAACCCCGTTCACCGTCACCGCGATCCGTTTCACGAGGACCTCCTTCTGAAGAGGCGCCTCAGGCGGCGCCCGAGGCTGGAGAAGAAGAGCGAGAGCCCGGAGATCGGCTTCGCCTGGGCGGCGACCGCCTGCTCCGCCTCCTCGGCGGAGTCTCCGAGCTGGGCCTGCAGGCACTGCGCGAAGCTGGTCACCATCTGCGAGGAGATGTCCTCGATCATCCCGCGGCCGTACTGGGCGACCGTGCCGGAGAGCGAGAGGTCGGTGACGATGTCCACGCGGGTCCCGCCGTCGACCTGGGCGAGCGACGACTCGATCGTCGCGCTCGCGCGGCCGCGGTTGCGCGTCTCCCGCGCCTTGGCGGCGAGCGTCACCCGCTTCGCCGCCTCGTCGACCTCCTCGCGGCTCACGTCCGTGGCGAAGACGAGCCCGATCGGGCCGAGCTTCACCTGCATTGTCGCCTTCCAGTTGGAGTCGTCCACGACCTCGTCGAGCGTCGCCCCCGGCATGCAGGGGACGATCCGCGGGACGTCCATCAGGAGATCCCAGGCCCGCTCGGGCGGCGCGTCCACCTCGAACGAGTTCTCCAGCTTCACCGCGTGAGCGCCTCCTCGGGCTTCGGCTTGGGCGCGCGCATCACCTGGACGATCTCGGCGGCGATGGCGACGGCGACCTCCTCGGGCGAGCGCGAGCCGATCTTGAGGCCGATGGGCGCGTGGATGCGGGCCATCTCCTCCTCGCCGACGCCCTCGGCGCGGAGCCGCTCGGCCCGGTCGGCGTTCGTCCGCCGGCTCCCCATCGCACCGATGTAGCCGGCCGGCGTCTCGAGCGCGGTCTTGAGCGCGGGCACGTCGAACTTGTGGTCGTGGGTGAGGATGCAGATCACGGTGCGTTCGTCCACCGGCGCGCTTTGCAGAAAGCGGTCGGGCCACTCGACCACGAGCTCGTCCACGTCCGGGAAGCGCTCCTCGGTGACGAAGCGGGCGCGAGCGTCGCAGACGGTGACGCGGTAGCCGAGGAAGCGGCCGATGGAGGCTAGCGCGGCGGCGTGGTCGACGGCGCCGAAGACGTACATGTTCGGCCGCGGGGCGAAGGAGGAGACGAAGAGGTGGCCCTCGGGGGTCTCGACGACCCCGGTCTCGCCCCGGGCCAGGAGCTCGGCGGCCGGCCCGTCGTCCTCGGGCCCGACGAGGCGCTTGGCGCCGATCTCGTCGCCGGAGATGCGGGTCTCGAGGGCGATGGGGCGCTCGTCGCGGACGGCCTCGGCGATCGGGGCGACCAGGGCCGGATCGAGCGCGTCCACGAAGATGTGCACCGTACCGCCGCACGGGAGCCCGACCTCGAAGGCCTCCTCGTCGGCGATGCCGTAGGTCTTCAGGCGCGGGCCCTCGCCGGCGAGCACCTCGCGAGCCTCGCTGTAGACGGCGGGCTCGACGCAGCCGCCGGTGACGGAGCCGATCACGTTGCCGTCGGGGTCGACGGCGAGCATGGCTCCGGGCTCGCGGGGCGCCGAGCGCTCGGTGGCGACGACGGTCGCCGTGGCGACCCGCGTCCCGGCCTGCGCCCAGCGCTCGAGGGTCTCGAGAACGTCTCTCACGGCGCTCTCGTGCCAGCGTACCGATCCGGCTCAGCCTCGAAGCGCGCCTTGCAATGGGCCGAGCAGAAGACGACCGTCACGCCCTCGTGGACGACCCGCTCCGCCGCTGCCTCGATCGCGACCGTCATCCCGCACACGGGGTCGACCGCCTCCTGCGGCAGGGGGCTCTCGTCCGGCCGCGTGTGCCGCCAGGCGACGAGCTCTGCCAGGATGGCGACGGCGATCTCCTCCTGGGAGGAGGGGCCGAGGTCGAGCCCGGCGGGCGCGCGGACGCGCAGCACCTCCTCCTCGCCGAGCCCGCGCGCACGCAGGTCGGCGAGCACGCTGGC
>JBOHAM010000093.1:0-8520 GCA_050697735.1 Gaiellaceae bacterium
GAGGACCGGGGTCACGGTCTTGATCGCCTGCTCGAGCACCTCGACCGGCGGCTTGCCGGTCCGCTCGCCGACCTTCGCAAGCGCCGAGTAGACGATCAGCTCGGCAGTCGACTTCTTGCCGCGGACCATGACCTTGTTGACCACCTGCGAGACCAGCTTGGAGCTGTACAGGGGGTCGGGGACGAGCTCGCGGACGGGAACCTCAGCGCGGCGGGGCATGCCTAGCCGCCCTTCTTCGCGCCGTACTTGGAGCGGCCCTGCCGCCGCTCGGAGACGCCGCCGGCGTCGAGCGCGGCGCGGATCACCTTGTAGCGGAAGCCCGGCAGGTCCTTGACGCGGCCGCCGCGGATGAGGACGACCGAGTGCTCCTGGAGGTTGTGACCCTCGCCGGGGATGTAGGCGCCGACCTCCATCTGGTTCGTCAGACGGACACGCGCGACTTTCCGCAGCGCGGAGTTCGGCTTCT
The DNA here is from genome assembly GCA_050697735.1 of Gaiellaceae bacterium. GTDB lineage: Bacteria > Actinomycetota > Thermoleophilia > Gaiellales > Gaiellaceae > JAIBJN01. Next base: position 467 of record JBOHAM010000093.1, read on the forward strand.
TCGGCGTGGTCGTGTACACGCGCGTGCAGACCCCCCGCTTCTGCGGGGCGCCGCGGAGGGCGGGTGTCTTCGCCTTGGTCGCCGGGGTCTTCCGACCCTTGCGCACCAGCTGGTTCACGGTGGGCACGCTGCTCTCTTCCTTGTCCTTCTGTCCGAGGTCGTGGGACGGCTACAGACGCAACAAAAGGCCGGCACAGGCGGGCCCATGCCGAACCTTGCGGCATGCTAGCAGCTTCGCGGCGCGCTCCGCGAAGCGCGTACGGGCTAGATGTCTGGCCGGTAATTGGCGCGTTCGTCGGGGACGTCTGCGACCAAGCCGGGCGTCGCGATCGTCCGCGGCCCGTACTCGAGAGTACGGGCAAGGGCGAGCGCGGCGATCCGGCGCAGAGTCGCGGGCGCCAGCCGCGAGCGCGGGAATTGCCGGTCAGGCATCTGGACGTTCGGCCGATTGTCGCGTCTGCCGAGCGCGCGTATTCTCACCGTGCGGCCACCGTTTCCCGGTCGCCAGGGTCGACCGGCGCGGATCACGACATGCTGCCTCTCGCGGACACCGCCACCTGGATCGCCGTGGGCTTTGCCGTCGGCGCGGCGGGGCTCGCGCTCGTCGCCTCGCTCGTCGTCCTCGGCCTCGAGGCCCGCCGCGGGCGGTCGGGCGGCGAGGGGCGGGGGTCCGCCTCGTCGGCCGCGGGCGAGGACCTGGCCGGAGCGCTCGCCGATGCCCGGGAGGAGGGCAGGCGGGCGCGGCGGCTCGCGGAGATCGCCGCCACGCTCGACCTGGACGAGGTGCTCCGGCGCACCCTCGAGGAGGCGGCCGGGACGGCCGGCGTGGAAGCCGCCCTCATGGCCGTCCACCGCGAGGAGGACGAACCGCTCGTGGCGAGCACCGGCCTGAGCGCCGAGGAGGCTTCGCGCCAGCCCGTGTCGCCCTCGCCCTCGGGCGGCGCCCGCGCCGTCCGACTCGCGTACCGCTACTCGCCGGACGACCGGCGGCCCGGAGACGCGGAGGACGAGCTGATCAGCGGGGGCGTCGCCGTCGCGGTACGCGACGGCGAGGGCGAGGGCGTCGGGACCCTGGCCGTCTTCTGGCGCGGCTCCCAGGAGGGGCCCGGCGAGGACGGCGTCGCCCAGCTCGAGGAGCTGGCCGCCACGTGCGCGCCCGCCATCCGCAACGCACAGCGCTTCCGCGAGGCCCGCCAGCTCGCCGACGTGGACGCGCTCACCGGCCTGCACAACCGCCGCTTCTTCCACGAGACGCTCGGCCGCGAGTGCGCCCGGGCCCAGCGGTACGAGCGCCGGCTCGCACTCCTCGTGCTGGACGTGGACGACTTCAAGGCGATCAACGACAGGCTCGGCCACCTGGCCGGCGACACCGTGCTCGCCGCCGTCGCCGACCGGCTCCGCCGCGCCGTCCGGCGGGCCGACATCGCGTGTCGCGTGGGCGGTGACGAGTTCGCGGTCATCCTGCCGGAGGCGAGCGAGCGCGACGCGGAGCAGCTCTACCGCCGAATCCAGTTCGCAGTCGGCTCGGGCTCGGCCGGGCCGGCCGAGCGGATCCGCATGTCGGCCGGGATCGCGGAGCTCAAGCCCGAGGACGACCCGGTGTCGTTCTTCCAGCGGGCCGACGACGCGCTCTACCGCGCGAAGGAGGAGGGCAAGGGGCAGGTCCGCCGCGCGAACGGCTCGGCGACCGGTTAGGAGGGATTGGCGGAACGTCGTTCGTCGCAGGGGTGCGATGCTCGTTCCGAGGCAAGGACGCAGGGAGCGCCGATAGTCGTGGCTATCGGCGCGACTGAGGACGCAGCATCGGGGCGAGCAGCGCGGCCCTGCGGCACAACGCCTGTTTCGCCAAGCCCTCCTGGCCCCTACAGGCGCGGGCTGACGCGGATCGCCTCCTGCTCGCGGCGGCGGACGAGGTTCCGCACGTCCTCGAGGAAGCGGGCGCAGTCGGACTCGAGCTCCACCGAGAGGAAGTGGCCCGGAGGCGCGCTCTGGGCCTGGTCGGCAGCCTGCTGAGGCTCGAGCTCGTGCGGTCCAGACACGTTCCTCCCCACCTTCCTGTGGATCCTGTGGATAACCCTGTCGCGGGTACGCCGTGCCGCCGGGTGATAGGGCCGCTGCCCACCGGGGCCTCCGCGACGAGGGGCAGTCTACGCCTCTCCGACCGCGGGTTGATACCCCGTTTGGGGGATGCTCGGGGAAGTCGTCGCAAAGAGCGGGAAAAACGAAGGGCGCCGCGTCGGCCCGGCTCCCCGACTCGCTCAGGCGTGCGCGACCGCGCGCCAGAGACCCTCGTACACGAGCACGAGCCCGCGCTCGTCGACGGTCAGCTCGGCCTCGAAGTCGTCCTGCGCATAGCGGTAGCGATCCTTCTCCAGCCGCGTGTAGCGCTGGGCGGCCCGCTCGACCCGCAGCTCGGGCCAGACCAGCCAGGCGACCGCGATGTCGGCCTCCTCGCCGACCTCGAGCCCGAGCCTGCGGATCGGGAGCGTGTTCGTGGCCGGCGTGAAGCTGAGATCGACGTCGACGCAGTCCCTGTATTCGGGCGGGCGCTCCTTTCCCGACCACAACGCACCGAGCTCGACCTGCTCGCGCAGGTCGCCGCCGCCGAAGGCGACCAGCAGCTCGACGTCGGTGGTCGCCCAGGCGGAGTCCACGGTCACGGCGTAGCGGAGCTCGACCGGCTCGTTCGCATCGTGCGTCAGCACGGTCCCACGCAGGCGCCACCCCCGGCCGGCGCGCTCGAGGACGCACACCTCGCTGCCGCCGTCGACGGCCTGCCAGAGCACCGCGGTCACGGAGAGCAGGATAGGCCCCCTCCGAGTAAGAACTCGATCCAGAATGAAGACCTGGCCGCCGGGCCGTGCTGGAACGGCACGAGGCCGCGTCCTCAGTCGCGCCCGTATTCACGAATACGGGCACTCCCTGCGTCCTTGCCTCGCACGCGCCCAGCACATCCCGGCGGCGAGGCGTCATCCTGAACCGAGCTCTACGCCGAGGGCGCCTTTCGGCGCCCTCGGAGCCACTGCTCTCGAACGTTGTGTCTAGCTCTCCTCGTCGAGCGGCGAGTCGACCTCGGGGACGTCGTCGGCCTCGAGCGTCGAGCGCCCCTCGCCGGACTCCCCGTCGGCCTCGAAGGACATGTCCAAACCCAGCGCCTCGCCGTCCGACCCGATCTCCTCGAGCGCAGCGAGCAGCTGCTCCTCGGTGTCGGGCCGGGCGTACGCGGCGGCCGGAACCTTCTCGCTCGGGCTGATGTCGACGTTGCGGTAGCGCTTGAGCCCCGTCGCCGCCGGGATGAGCTTCCCGATGATGACGTTCTCCTTCAGGCCCAGAAGCCGGTCGACCTTGCCCTCGATGGAGGCGTCGGTGAGGACCTTCGTCGTCTCCTGGAAGGAGGCCGCCGAGAGGAACGACTCCGTCGCCAGCGAGGCCTTCGTGATGCCGAGGATGAGCGGCTCGAAGGTCGCCTGCTCCTTCTTCTCCTTCTTCACGCGAACGTTCTCGCGCTCGAGCACGGTCCGGTCGACGAGCTGGCCGGGGAGCAGGTCGGTGTCGCCGGCGTTCTCGACGCGCACCTTCTTCAGCATCTGCCGGACGATCAGCTCGATGTGCTTGTCGTGGATGTCGACGCCCTGCGACTTGTAGACGTTCTGCACCTCGCCGATGAGGTAGACCTCGGTCGGCGTTGAGCCCTTGCCTGCCTTGAAGTGCAGGGCGAGGATCTCGGCCGGCGCGAGCGAGCCCTCGTCGAGCGGGTCGCCCGCCTCGACGACCTCGCCGTCGGCCACCAGCAGCCGCGTGCGCCGCGGAAGCTGGTAGTCCTTCGGCTGAAGCGGCTCGCCGCTCTCGTCGAGGCCGTCCGGGTGGACGGTGACACGCGGGCCGCGGTCCGTGTCCTCGATCTCCACGCGGCCGGCCGTCTGGGCGAGCGTCGCCGCGCCCTTGGGGTTCCGCGCCTCGAAGATCTCGACGACGCGCGGGAGGCCGTGCGTGATGTCGGCGCCCGCGACGCCGCCGGTGTGGAACGTCCGCATCGTCAGCTGCGTGCCCGGCTCCCCGATCGACTGCGCGGCGATGATGCCGACCGCGTCGCCGATCTCGCACATGTGGCCCGTGGCGAGGAAGGTGCCGTAGCACGCGCGGCACACGCCGTAGTCGCTGCGACACTTGAGCACGCTGCGGACCGGGACACGGAAGCCCTCGGCGTGCTCGTCGAGCTCGGCCGCCAGCTCGCGCAGCTTCGGGTACGTGATCTCCTCGTTCTTCGCGACGAGGACGGTCTTCCCCGGCTTGCCGTCCTTGAGCGGCTTGCGCACCTCGACGGCCGCCACGCGGCCCGCGAGGGAGCGGTTCAGCCCCTCGGGCACGAGCACGGGCATCTCGATGGACTCGGCGGTGCCGCAGTCCTCGTCGCGGACGATGACGTCCTGCGAGACGTCGACGAGCCGCCGGGTGAGGTACCCCGAGTCGGCAGTGCGGAGCGCCGTGTCGGCGAGGCCCTTGCGGGCGCCGTGCGTGGAGATGAAGTACTCGAGGACGGTGAGGCCCTCCATGAAGTTGGCCTTGATCGGCAGCTCCATGATCTCGCCCTTCGGGTTGGCCATCAGGCCGCGCATGCCGGCGAGCTGCCGGATCTGCTTGAAGGAACCGCGAGCTCCCGAGTTGGCCATCATGAAGATCGGGTTCAGCTCGTAGAGCGTCTTCTCCATCGCGTCGGCGACGGTGTCGGTCGCCTCCGTCCAGATGCCGACGATCGCGTCGTGGCGCTCGTCCTCGGTGATGAGACCGCGCTCGAACTGCTGCTCGATCTTCGCGACCCGGCCTTCGTACTCGTCGAGGATCTTCTCCTTCTCCTCGGGGACGACGATGTCGTTCTTCGAGATCGTGACCCCGGCCTGGGTGGCGTAGTGGAATCCGAGGTCCTTGATCGTGTCGAGGAGCTGGGAGATGGCGGCGGCCCCGTAGACGTCGACGAGACTGGTGACGAAGTCGTTCGTCTCCTTCTTGCCGAGCGTGCGGTTGATGAACTCGACCGAGGTCGGGTCGAGGCCGTCGCCGAGCGCCCGGACGATCGAGCGGGCGACCTCCTCGTTGAACACGACCCGGCCCGGCGTCGTCAGCAGCCGCTCGCCGCCGCGGCGGTATTCGATCGGATCCTGGAGGCCCACCTGGCCGGCGTCGAGGGCGAGGATGACCTCGTCCTCCGAGCCGAAGCGCGGCGGGTGCTCGTCGAAGTCCTCCGCCGTCATCGCGGGGAGGTCGTGGCGGCAGTACGTCAGGTAGTAGCCGCCGAGGACCATGTCCTGCGAGGGCGTCGAAAGCGGCTTCCCGTGCGCCGGCGAGAGGATGTTGTTCGACGAGAGCATGAGGATGCGCGCCTCCGCCTGCGCCTCCGCGGAGAGCGGCAGGTGGACGGCCATCTGGTCGCCGTCGAAGTCCGCGTTGAACGCGTGGCAGACGAGCGGGTGGATCTGGATCGCCTTGCCCTCGACGAGCACGGGCTCGAAGGCCTGGATGCCGAGGCGGTGGAGCGTCGGCGCCCGGTTCAGGAGCACCGGGTGCTCCGCGATGACCTCCTCGAGCACGTCCCACACCTCGGGGACCATCGACTCGACGTACTTCTTGGCAGCCTTGATGTTCTGGACGGACTTCCGCTCGACGAGCCGGCTCATGATGAACGGCTTGAAGAGCTCGAGCGCCATCAGCTTGGGCAGCCCGCACTGGTGCAGCTTGAGCGTCGGTCCGGAGACGATCACCGAGCGGCCGGAGTAGTCGACGCGCTTCCCGAGCAGGTTCTGCCGGAAGCGGCCCTGCTTGCCCTTGAGCATGTCCGAGAGCGACTTCAGCGGCCGGTTCCCCGGGCCGGTGACCGCGCGGCCGCGCCGCCCGTTGTCGAACAGGGCGTCGACGGCCTCCTGGAGCATGCGCTTCTCGTTGTTGACGATGATCTCGGGCGCGCCCAGGTCGAGCAGGCGCTTGAGCCGGTTGTTCCGGTTGATGACCCGGCGGTAGAGGTCGTTGAGGTCGCTCGTGGCGAAGCGGCCGCCGTCGAGCTGCACCATCGGGCGCAGCTCCGGCGGGATCACCGGGATCGCCTCGAGGATCATCCACTCGGGGCGGTTCTCGGAGGTCACGAACGCGTTCTGGACCTTCAGCCGCTTGATCGCGCGCTGCTGCTTCTGGCCCTTGGAGGTCCGGATGATCTCGCGGAGCGACTTCGCCTCGGCGGCGAGATCGAGGTCGCGCAGGAGCTCGCGGATCGCCTCCGCGCCCATGCCGCCCTTGAAGTAGACGCCGAAGCCGTAGGGCGAGCCGAAGCGGTCCTTCAGCTCGCGGAAGAGCATCTCGTCGTTGACGATCATCTTCGGCTCGAGATCGCGGAAGAGCTGCCACGTCTGCTCGAGGCGGGCGACCGAGTCGACCGCCGCCTCGCGCGCGTCGCCGCGCCGGGACTCGATGTCCTGGTACATCTCCCGCACCTTGAGAGCCCACTGCGAAAGGGCGTCGAAGTCCTCCTTGCGCGCGCCCTCGCGCAGGCAAAGGTCGTAGGCGAGCTCCTTGATCGCGCCCGGGTCGGCGCCCGGCTCCGCGCGCTCGAGCACGTCGCGCAGGAGCTCGTTGCCGAGCCCGCGCGCCTTGTCGAGGTTCTTCGCGTCGACGCCGGCGACGAGCTCGGCGTCCTCGCCCTCGACCGCCTCGCCGGCGAGGAGGGCGTCGCGCACCTTGTTCACGTGCTTCGTGATCGCGCCCTTCTTGGAGCCCGTGGCCTTGTCGGCCTGCTTCGACAGCGGCTCGAGCGCCTCGACGATCTGGACGGCGGCGTTGCCGACGGCCTCGACGTCCCGCGGCGCGAGCCGGCGGTCGTCGCGGACGGCGGCGCTGCGAACGAGCTCGCGGATCTTCTTCGAGTCCTCGGTCGTGACCGTGCCCGCAACGGAGACGAAGATGGCGCTCGCGAGCTTGCGCGCCTCCTCGAGCGTGGGCAGGCCCTGCTCCTCGGCCCAGGCGGCGAGGCCGCGGGCCCAGAACTCGTCGTCCTCGTCGAAGTTCCGCTCCTTGCCCTTCGTGAAGTAGTCGCGCCGGCGCGAGAGCCGGTCCTCGAGCGCGGCGAGGGCCTCGTCGCGGTCGACGTTGATCCGCTCGTACTCGCCGCGAACCTTGTCCTCGAGGTCGGCCAGGTCGGCCGCGCGCTTGTCCGTCTCGACCTGCGTGACGATCGAGGCGGCGAAGTAGAGGACCTTCTCGAGCTCCTTCGGGGCGATGTCGAGCAGGTAACCGATCCGGCTCGGGACGCCCTTGAAGAACCAGATGTGCGAGACGGGGGCCGCGAGGTCGATGTGGCCCATGCGCTCTCGGCGCACCTTCTGGCGGGTGACCTCGACGCCGCAGCGCTCGCAGATGATGCCCTTGTAGCGGACGCGCTTGTACTTGCCGCAGTAGCACTCCCAGTCCTTCGTGGGACCGAAGATGCGCTCGCAGAAGAGGCCGTCCTTCTCGGGCTTGAGCGTGCGGTAGTTGATCGTCTCCGGCTTCGTCACCTCGCCGGACGACCAGTCCCTGATCTGCTTGCTCGACGCGAGGCCGATGCGGATCGCGTCGAAGTTGTTGATGTCGATCAAAGCGCTCCCTTACCCTCGTCGAGTTCTAGGTCTGCCACATCGGGCGCGGGCTCGAGCGCCCCTTCGTCCTCGGCCTCGACGCCTGTCGCCGCCGTCTCCTCGACGTCGCCGAGCTGCTCGTCGGCCGGCAGGGTCATCTCGCCGTCTTGGTCCACGCGCTCCTGGCCCTCCTCGGCCTCCTCGGCCGTGGGCCGCCGGGCGGCGGCGCGGAGCGAGCCGGGCGAGAGATCGATGCCGAGCTCCTCCGCCGCGCGGAGCAGCTCGTCGTCCTCCTCCCGGACCTCGACCTCGGCGCCCTCCTCGGAGATGACGTGCACGTCGAGCGCGAGCGACTGCATCTCCTTCAGGAGCACCTTGAAGGACTCGGGGATCGACGGCTCGGCGATGTTCTCGCCCTTGACGATCGCCTCGTAGGCCTTCACGCGCCCGACCGTG
>JBOHAM010000094.1:0-7344 GCA_050697735.1 Gaiellaceae bacterium
GACGATCAGCCGCGGCGAGAGCCGCGACGAGCGCGAGTCTGCTCATGCTTCGGCCGCCGCGGCCCGTAGCCGCCGCCGCTCCTCCTTGCGCTCCTTCATCTTGCGCGGATCCGGGATCGGCACGGCCGTCAGGAGCTCGCGCGTGTAGCGGTCCTTCGGGCTCGTGTAGACCTCTTCCGCCTGACCCGTCTCGACGATCTTCCCCTGGTTCATAACCGCGATCCGGTCGCTCATCGTGCGTACGACAGCGAGGTCGTGGGCGATGAAGAGATACGTGAGGCCGAACTCGCGCTGGAGGTCCTTGAGCAGGTTGAGGATCTGCGCCTGGATCGAGACGTCGAGCGCCGAGACGGGCTCGTCGCAGACGATCAGCTTCGGGTTGAGCGCGAGTGCGCGGGCGATGCCGATGCGCTGGCGCTGACCGCCCGAGAACTCGTGCGGGTAGCGGTTGGTGTAGTTCGGGTTGAAGCCCACCACCTCGAGCAGCCGCCGCACGGTCTCGCGGCGGCCCCGGCGCGTGCCGATCCCGTGTACCTCGAGCGGCTCGGAGACGATGTTCCCGACCGTCATGCGCGGGTCGAGCGACGAGTACGGGTCCTGGAAGACGATCTGCATCTCGCGCCGCATCCGGCGCAGCTCCTCGCGGTCGAGCTCCGTGAGCTCCTTCCCCAGGAAGCGGACGGAGCCCGCCGTCGGCTTCATGAGCTGGAGGATGCAATAGCCGGTTGTCGACTTGCCCGAGCCGGACTCGCCCACGAGCCCGAGGGTATGGCCTTCCGGGATCGAGAAGCTGACGCCGTCCACGGCCTTGACCACGCCCACCTGCCGCTCGATCACCACCCCCTTCTTGACGGGGAAGTGCTTCGTGAGGCCCTCGACCTGGAGGAGGGCACCGTTGCTCTCGATGCTCACGCCTCCACCTTCTCGCGGGTGCGCTCGCTCGTGGGATGCGCCGAGCGCACGAGGTGGCCGGTGCGGATCTCCCGCAGCTCCTGCGGGTTCCTCCCGCAGGGATCGTCATCGCCGGCGTAGGGACAGCGCGGCGCGAACCGGCAGCCCTCGGGCGGCTCGATCAGCGAGGGCGGCAGCCCGGGAATCGCGGTGAGCCGTCCCGCGCGCGGGTTCTCGGCCTCGAGCTGGGGCAGCGCCGCGAGGAGCGCCTCGGTGTACGGGTGCTCGGGGTGCTCGAAGAGGTCGAAGGAGGACGCGTACTCGACGATCTGGCCCGCGTACATGACGGCGATGTCGTCCGCCGTCTCGGCGACGACGCCCATGTCGTGGGTGATGATGATCATCGACATCTCGTGCTCACGGCGCAGGTCGTCGAGCAGGTCGAGGATCCCCGCCTGGATCGTCACGTCGAGCGCAGTCGTCGGCTCGTCCGCGATCAGGAGCTTCGGGTTGCACGCGAGCGCGATCGCGATCATCACGCGCTGCCGCATGCCGCCCGAGAAGCGGTGCGGATAGTCGTCCAGGCGCTCGGCGGCCTTGGGAATGCGGACCTCCTCGAGGAGCTCGATCGCCCGCTTGCGCGCCTGGTCCTTCGACAGGTCGAGGTGGCGCCGGAGCACCTCCGTGATCTGCGTCGAGATCTTGATCGTCGGGTTGAGGCTCGTCATCGGGTCCTGGAAGATCATCGCGATCTCCTTGCCCCGGATGTCCTCGAGCTCGCGCTCCTTGAGCTTCGTGAGGTCGCGGCCCTCGAAGTGCACGGAGCCGCCCACGATCCGCGCGGGCGGCTTCGGGATCAGTCCCATGATCGAGAGGGCCGTCACCGACTTCCCGCAGCCCGACTCGCCGACGAGCCCGAGCGTCTTGCCCTTCTCGAGCTCGAAGGAGAGGCCGTCCACGGCGCGGACGACGCCCTCGCGGGTGAAGAAGTGGGTCTGGAGGTCGCTGACTTCGAGGAGCGCCATCAGTGCCTGCTCTACGTCTCTCGGGTACGGGGGTCGAGCGCGTCCCGCAGGCCGTCGGCGATGAAGTTCGCGCAGAGGACGAGCGTGGCGATGAAGAGGCTCGGCACGACGAGCACGAGCGGATGGCTCCGGTACGCGTCGCGACCCTCGTTCGCCATCGAGCCCCACGAGGCGTCGGGCGGGTTGATCCCGAGGCCGATGAAGGAGATGAACGCCTCGCCCAGGACCACGCCCGGCAGGCTCAAGAACATGGCGATGATGAGGATCCCGAGGGTGTTCGGGAGGATGTGGCGGCCCAGGACGCGATACCAGCGGGCGCCCACCGCGCGCGCCGCGCGGACGTAGTCGTTCTCCTTCAACGTGATCACCTGGCCGCGCACGATGCGGGCATCCGTGAACCAGGAGACGATCGAGAGCGCGAGCACCATCGTCATGAACGTCACCGTCCCGACGATCTGGAGCGTGATGATCGCGAAGGGGAGGAACGGCAGGCCGTAGAGCGCGTCGAGGAAGCGCATCATCACGTTGTCGAGCCCTCCGCCGGCGAAGCCCGAGATCCCGCCGTAGACGATCGCGACGACGAGGATCACGAGCGTGGCCGCGAAGCCGATGCCGATCGAGACTTGCCCGCCGAGCGCTGCGCGGGCGAAGAGGTCGCGGCCGAACTGGTCGGTCCCGAACGGGTGCGCGGCGCTCGCCCCCTGATAGGCCTCCGCGAAGTTCACGCGGTAGGGGTCGATGTCGTGGATGATGTCGGTCCAGATCCCCGGGATGATCCAGAAGCCGGGGATCAGGAGCGAGTAGAGGACGATGATCAGGAAGACCGTGCCGGCGGCGACCGCGCCCTTGTTGCGGATGTACCGTCGCCAGGCGTCCTGCCAGAGGCTCGACTGCTTGAGCGGGACACCCGCGGCCACCCCCGCCTCGGTGACGACGGGCGCCCGCGTCGGAGCGGTCGGCTCGCGAACCTCCACTAGGAGCGGACCTCACGGGTGCGCGGGTCGAGGAAGCCGTAGAGGATGTCGACGACGAGGTTCGCGACGATCACGACGACCGCCGCGAGCACGGTGATCCCCATCACGACCGAGAAGTCGCGTGCCGCGACCGCGTCGACGAAGTACCGGCCGATGCCCGGGATGGAGAAGATGGTCTCGATCACGAACGTCCCGGTGATCACGAGACCGATCAGCGGCCCGATCGCGGTCACGACGGGGATGAGCGAGTTCCGCAGGACGTGGCGGACGACGACGCGGCGCCAACGCAGGCCCTTCGCCTTCGCCGTGCGCACGTAGTCCTGCTGCATCGTCTCCAACATCGCCCCGCGGACGAGTCGGGCGACGTAGGCCATGAAGAAGAGTCCGAGCGCGAACGACGGCAGGATCAAGCGCTTGTCGTTGAAGTCCCAGAAGTCCGTTGGCCACCCGTTCGTGGGCACGACGTCGTTCCGGACCCCGAGCCAGTAGATCAAGAGCGTCGCGACGAAGAAGTTGGGCAGGGCGAAGCCCACGTTCGAGAAGAGCATCGCGAAGTAGTCGAAGAACGAGTTAGGGCGGAGCGCAGCGGCGATGCCGGCCGGAAGCCCGATCACGAGGCCCCATGCCATCGCGAGGAGCGCGAGCTTGAACGAGTGCGGGAAGTGCTCCGTGACGATCTCGTTGACCGTGCGGTTCCGGAGGCGCATGGACGGCCCGAGGTCGAACGTAACGACGTTCTTCACGTAGTAGACGTACTGGAGATACCAGGGCTCGTCGAGGTTGAACTTCTCCTCGAGGTTCTGCTGGATCGCCGGGGGGACAGCCCGCTCGGTGGGGCGGAACGGATTCCCCCCGATCTGCTTCATGAGCCCGAAGACCAGGAGGATGACCAGCAGGATTACGGGGATCGTCCAGATGATCCGCCGGATGACGTAGCTGGCCATCGGTTGGATTCTCTACCCAGCGTGCACAGGTTGCCAACTTCCGGAATGGCGGACGGGGCGCCGAAGCGCCCCGTCCGCGACTCCGTCGGCGAGACCTAGGTTACGAGCACTCGCCTTCCACGACCACGTCGGTGAGGTCCATGGAGTTCAGGGCACCGATGAAGAAGGTGTCCTTGATGCAGAGATTCTCGAGGTTCGGAAGCGTGTAGTTGTAGATCGGGAGGAGCGGCATCTCGCCGTCCTCGCCGAACATGATCTGCTCCAGGTCCGCGTAGATCGCGAAGCGGGCGTCGTTGTCGGGCGTCTGCCTGGCCTCGGCGACCCCGGCGTCGAACTCCTCGTTGCAGAAGTTCGTGTTGTTGTTGCCGGACTCGCAGGTCCAGAGCTCGAGGCCGTTCATCGCGTCGGCGTAGTCGTAGATCCAGCCGAGGCGGTAGACGTCGACCTGGTTCGACGGCGGCGGGCCGAGGAACTCGAGGTACTGCGCCCACTCCTGCGCCTTGATCTCCGTGTTGATCCCGAGCTCGCCCCACATGTCCTGCACCGCGACCGCGATCTCGGCATGGCCGGGAGCGTTGTTGTGGAACAGGTTGATGTTGGTCTTCGGGCTCGCCACCTCTTCCATCAGCGACTGAGCCTGCTCGAGGTCGCCGCTAGCCGGCGTCCACGGGGACTGCGGGTCGATCACGTCGAAGCCCGGGATGCCCGGAGGCGTGAAGCCCGCGGCCGGGTTCTGGTCGGCCTGCGCGATGTTGTCGATGATCGTCTGCCGGTCGACTGCGAGAGACATGGCGCGCCGCTGGTTGACGTCGCTCACGTTCTCGATGTTGAACCCGTAGTAGTAGGTGCCGAGGTACTCGTACTGCTCGTACTCGTCGAGCTCCTTGAGCCGAGACATCTCGGCGGGCGGCAGGCCGGAGCCGTCGAGCGCGTCCACCTCGCCGGCCTCGAAGGACTGCACGCGGGTGGTGCCGTCGACGATGATGCGGCCGTTCACGCGCTCGAGCGTGACGTCGGCGGCGCCCCGCCAATCGGCCCACTTCACGAGGTCGATGGAGGCCTCATGCTCCCAGGCCTCGAGCTGGAAGGGGCCGTTCGTGACGATGTTCTCGGGCTCCGTCCACTGCTCGCCGAACTCCTCCACCGTCGCCTGGTGGACGGGAAGGAACGAGTGGTGCGCGACCTGCCCGATGAACCACGGCTGCGGCGACGTGAGGGTCACCTCGAGCGTGTAGTCGTCGACCGCCCGCACGCCGACCTCGTCGGCGACCTGCTCGCAGTTCTCTTCGCAGCCGGTGTACTCCGCGGCGCCCGCGATGCCGTGGAGCTGGTAGGCGTAGTCGGCCGCCAGCTCGGGCGAGAGCGTCCGCTTCCACGAGTACTCGAAGTCGGCCGCGGTGACGGGGTCACCGTTCGTCCACGCACCGTCTTCGCGGAGGTGGAACGTGATGACCGTTCCGTCCTCGCTCTCCTCCCAGCTCTCGGCGAGATTCGGCTGAGGCTGGAGGTTCTCGTCGAGAACGACGAGCGGATCCATGAGGTTCAGGATCACGTTTGCCGAGGTCGTGTCCGTCGCGAGCCCCGGGTCGAGCGACGGCGGCTCGGCGCCCCAGGCGATCGTGATCTCCTGCGTCGCGGCAGGCGCCTCGTCGGCCTGGCCCGTGTCTCCACCCGCGTCCCCATCGTCGTCGTCGCCACCACAACCGGCGACGCCGAGCGTCAGGATCGCGAGCATAGCCACGAGCAGCAGCCATGTCTTTCTTCGCACTTCTGCCCTCCTCTGTTTCAGACCAACGGCCGCAGGCGGCTTGGGCCCTGGGCGGCCACTAGGTGCTTAGACGCACCACGGGGGAGCAAGTTAGCGGCTGGCGAGGACGCGACGCTCCACCACTTGGCTGTCGCGGAGCGCGGTCGTGCAGCCGCCGATCGTGAGGAGCAGGCCGCCGGCGTGGAAGGTCTGGAGCCCGTGGCGCGTGACGAGCGACCGCGGGCCGCTCCGCCAGGCGCCCGTCCCGGCGTCGTAGATCTGGTACGTGCTCTCCCAGACCGCGTGGATCTCGTCGCCGGCCACGGCCGCGCCGAGCAGCTCCATCGGCTCCGGCATCGCAGGGCCGGAGCGCCACTCGCCGGCCGTCGGGTCGAGGATCCAGACGTCGCGGAGGATCTCCTCCTCGCGAAGCCCGCCGATCATCCAGATATCCCCGCGGAAGGCGACGGCGTCGAAGGCGTGGTTTCCGAACGGCAGCGGCGGCCCGTCCGACCAGGCGTCCGTCGCCGGGTCGTAGACGTAGACCTCCCGCCGCTCGACGCCCTCGAGGTACCCGCCGAGCACCCACACCTTGCCGTCGAGTGCGAGCGCGGCGTGGTTGAAGCGCGGCTGGGGCAGCGGCGCGCGCGCCTCCCACCGGTCCGCGGCCGGGTCGTAGGCCCAGAGCGCGGCGGTGTTCCCGGCGGGGGTCGTGCCTCCGACGACGTAGAGAATCCCGTCCACGGCGGCCGCCGCGGCGGCGCGGGTCGGCTCCGGCAGGCGGCGGAGCGTCGTCCAGGAGTCGGCCTCGGGGTCGTAGCGCGAGACGAGGTCGAGCGGGCGCCCCGTCTCGCCCACCATGCCGCCGGCGGCGTAGATGGCGCCGCCGATCTCCGCCGCGGCGATGTAGCTCCGCCGCTGCGACATCGACTGGCCGAAGGTCCACGCCGCGGCTTCGGCCTCGTCTTCGCCCGGCCCGAGGCTCCCGATCGTAGCCGCGAGGGCGACGAGCACGAGGACCGCCAGGACGACTGCGAGCGAACGCATCATCCGCTCAGACGCTCGGGGGCCCAGGGCGTTAGAACACGGCTACTGCGTGAGGGCGTCCGCGCCCGCGACGACCTCGAGAATCTCCTGCGTGATCTCGGACTGGCGGGCCCGGTTCATCTCGAGCGTGAGGCTGTCGATCAGCTCGCCCGCGTTCTTGGACGCGTTCCGCATCGCGGTCATGCGGGCGCCGTGCTCCGAGGCCGCCGACTCGAGCAGCGCTCGGTAGACGGTCGTCTCGAGGTACGTGGGGAGCAGGCGCGCGAGGATCTCCTCCGGCTCGGGCTCGTAGATGAAGTCGCCGCGCAGGGCCGCTTCGGATCGCTCGGCGTCGTCGGTCTGGAGCAGGTGCTCCGGCAACGGCAGCACCTCCTGCTCCGTCACGCGCTGGACGAGCGGCGACTCGAAGTGGTTGTAGACGACGACCACCCGGTCGACCTCGCCGCCGACGTAGAGCTCGGTCAGCCGGTGTGCGATCGCCTGAGCGTCGTGATACGACGGCCGGTCGGAGAAGCCGATCCAGTCGGCGAGCAGTTCGTAGCGGCGGAAGCGGAAGGTCGAGCGTCCCTTCTTCCCCGAGACGAGCCAGCGGACCTGCGTCCCCTGGGCTTCCAGCTCGCGGCCGTGCGCGAACGCACGCCGGATGATCTGCGCGTTGAAGCCGCCTGCGAGCCCGCGGTCCCCCGTCAGCGCGACGATCGCGACCGTGCCGACCT
>JBOHAM010000095.1:0-17902 GCA_050697735.1 Gaiellaceae bacterium
CACTTGAAGAGCCGCAGCAACGAAGTCTACCTGGGCGGCACGCTGCGTGGAGTCGATGCACCTGGACACTATGATTTCAAGCACTTACGCGATACACCGAAAGAACTTCGTGATCGCTTCAACAAGCTCGGCTGGCGCCGCATCGTGGCGTTCCAGACGCGGAATCCGATGCACAGGGCGCACCAGGAGCTCACGTTCCGCGCTGCCAAGGACGTCGAAGCGAACCTGCTCATTCAGCCCGTCGTCGGCATGACGAAGCCCGGCGACGTGGACCATTTCACGCGCGTGCGGTGTTACGAGCACCTGCTCAAAGCCTATCCGGAGCAGACGACAGCGCTCTCGTTGCTGCCGCTCGCGATGCGCATGGGCGGACCGCGCGAAGCCGTGTGGCACGCGATCATCCGCAAGAACTACGGCTGCTCGCACTTCATCGTCGGCCGCGACCACGCAGGGGTCGGGACCTACTACGGCACCTACGACGCCCAGCTCATCTTCGACGAGTTCGAGCCGCACGAGCTGGACATCGAGCCGATGTTCTTCGAGCACTCGTTCTGGTGCAAGGTCTGCGGCCAGATGGCGACCCCGAAGACCTGCCCGCACGGCGGCGACGACCACGTGTTCCTCTCGGGGACGAAGGTGCGCGAGCTGCTGGCGGACGGCCAGCTGCCGCCCGAGGAGTTCACGCGCCCGGAGGTCGCCGAGGTCCTGATCGAGGCCTACCGCGGCGGCTAGCGCGGTTGACCTGGGAGCTCAGCCTCACGGGGCTCCTGATCGGGCTCCTGGTCGGGATGACGGGCATGGGTGGCGGCTCGCTGATGACGCCCGTGCTCGTCCTCGTCTTCGACTTCAACGTCGTCGTCGCGGTCGGCACCGACATCCTCCACGGGGCGATCTTCAAGACGATCGGTGCGTGGCGGCACCGCGTGCTCGGCCACGTGCACGCCCGGCTCGCCTGCTGGCTCGCGCTCGGCTCCGTGCCGGCCTCCCTCGCCGGCGTCTGGGTGATCGAGCTCCTCGAGGACCGCTACGGCGACGACGTCAACGACATCGCCAGCCGCATCCTCGGCGCCGCGCTCGTGCTCGGCGGCCTGGGCTTCCTGATCAAGACGTTCGTCCACAGGCGCGAGGCGGACAATCGCCCGTACAGGCTCCGGAACCGCGACCGCGTGCTCGCGTTCGTCATCGGGCTCTTCGGCGGGTTCATCCTCGGCCTCACCTCGGTCGGGAGCGGAACGTTCTTCGGGCTCATGCTGCTGCTCCTCTTCCCGCTGACGGCCCCGAAGATCGTCGGCACTGACATCGCGCACGCCGCGATCCTGCTCTGGGCGGCCGGGCTGGCCCATCTCTCGGCCGACAACGTCGACCTGGCGGCCACCGGCTGGCTCGCGCTCGGCTCGATCCCCGGCATCCTCCTCGGCAGTCAGTGGACGGTGCGGCTCCCCGAGCGGACGATCCGGCTCGCCCTCGGCCTCGTGCTCCTGCTCGCCGGGCTGCGCCTGGCGCTGGGATAGAGCTAGGTTTCCCCGCGATGGCGGAGAGCGACCGGCCGATCTTCGTCCTCGGCTGCGCGCGGTCGGGGACGACCCTCATGCAGGCGATGCTCCACAGCCATCCGCGGATCGCGATTCCGCCGGAGAACCGCTTCCTGATCCCCGCCTACCGCCGCCGGCTCCGCTTCGGCGACCTCGGCGAGCCGGCCAACCGGAAGAGAGTTGCCGAGTTCGTCATGAAGCGAGGCGGGCGCTTCGCGGACTTCGGCCTCGATCGGGACGAGACGCGCCGGCTGATCGTCGAGGGGCCGCCCACGCTCGGCTCGGCGCTCGGGATCGTGCTGCGCGCCTACGCGGAGCGCTTCGACAAGCCGCGCTGGGGCGACAAGCGGCCCTTCTACCACAGCTTCATCCCTCCGCTCCTGCGCCTCTTCCCGGACGCGCAGATCGTCCACGTCGTCCGGGACCCGCGCGACTGCGTCGCCTCGCTCAAGCGCATGCCGTGGTGGAAGCTCGACAGCCACCACGCCGTCTCCGCCTGGGCGAACTCCGTCGACCGCGTCGAGCAGGCGGTGCGCAAGCGGCCGGGCGTGGTCATCCGCGTCCAGTACGAGCGCCTCGTCGCCGATCCGGAGCGCGAGCTGAGGACGCTCTGCGCCGCCCTCGGAGAGGACTTCGACCCCGCCATGGTGGCGCCCGAGCTCGTCGCGCCGGTCGCCGTACCGGAGCGCAAGCACTGGCACAGCGAGACGCGGACGAGCGTTTCGACCCGGCGGATCGGGAGCTGGCGCGAGACGCTCGAGCCGTGGGAGGCGGCGCTCTGCGAGACGGTGCTCTCGCGGCGGATGCGCGCCTTCGGGTACGAGCCCACCGGCGCGGGCCGTCCGAGCGCCCGGCAGCTGGCGCGTTTCGCCCGGGTGCATACCGAGCGGCAGGTCGTCCACTGGAGCAGGGTCCTGCGCGATCGCCGGACCGGCCGCCGCGAGCCGAACCCGGTCGGCGCGCTGCTCACGTCCGGTCAGCGGGCGGCTGCCGGGCGGTAGCCTGCAAGCCGTGTCCGGCCCCCGTCTGAGCGTCCTGCTCGCCGTCTCCGGCGAGCGGCCCTTCCTCCGCGAGTGCGTGTCCTCGGTGCTCGCTCAGTCCTTCCGGGACGTCGAGGTGATCGCGGTCGTGGACGGCGACGGCGTCCCACCGGTGCAAGACGCGCGGCTCGTCGTCCGTCAGCTCGAGGAGCCGGTGGACGAGGGCGAGGCGCTCAACCTCGCGCTGGAGACCGCCGCCGGTGACTACGTGTGGTTCACGGCACCGACGGACCGCCTGCCGCCGGGCGCCCTGGCCGCGGTGGCGGCGCGGCTCGACGAGCTCGAGCCCGACGTCCTCGCGGTCGAGGAGGCGAGGAGCTGGGCGCCGGGCGCCGAGAGGTCGCAGCCGCTGCGCAGGCTCGCCCGGAACGCGCCGCCGGGTGAGACCTTCACGCTCGCCGACCGCCCCGCCGCGGCGGAGCTCGGGCTCGAGGTCCGCGGCCGGATCTTCCGGCGGGCCTTTCTGCGCGGGCACGGCTTCCGTTTCGCCCCCGGGCAGCTGCCGCTGACCCTACCGGCCCTCCCCGCCGCCGAGCGGATCGCCGTGCTCCCGCGGGTCTCCTACGTCCGCCTGGATCCGCTCGACGTCGCTGCCGAGGGGCCGCCCGCCGGGCCGCGCGCCCGCCGCCGGTCGTCCGGCATCCTGGGACGGGTCCGCCGTCTGGGGAGGGCTGTTCGACGCGCGGCGCTGCAGGCCTACTACCGGGTGCAGCTCCGCGCCCCGCTCGACCCCGACCTCGCCGTCTTCGCCGCCTACTGGTACCGCGGCTACGCCTGCAACCCGCGCGCGATCGCGGAGAAGCTCGGCGAGCTCGTCCCGCGGGTCCGCCGCGTCTGGGTCGTGGCGCCCGAGCACGCCGCGGCCATGCCGCCCGGCGTCGACCACGTGATCGCGGGCACGCGCGCCTACTACCGGCTGCTCGCGCGCGCGACGTACCTCGTCAACAACGTCAACTTCCCCAACGAGCTCGTGAAGCGGAAGGGGACGATCCACCTCCAGACGCACCACGGCACCCCGGTGAAGACGATGGGCCTCGACCTGGGCGACGCGTTCGTCGCGGGGCGGCGGCTCGACTTCGACCGCCTGCTCCGCCGCACCGCGCGCTGGGACTACAGCGTCAGCGCGAACGCGTTCACCACGAAGGCGTGGGAGCGCGCCTACCCGGGCAGCTACGAGAGCCTCGAGGTCGGCTATCCGCGGAACGACGCGCTCGTGAACGCGACCGAGGCCGATGCCGAGCGGATCAGGGCGGAGCTGGGCATCGAGCCCGGGCGCCGGGCGGTCCTCTACGCCCCCACGCACCGCGAGTACCTGCGCCGCTACGTGCCGACGGCGGACGTGGCGCGCCTGGCGGGCGAGCTCGGGCCGGACTCCGTGATCATGGTGCGTGTGCACTACTTCTACGAGGACGACCCCGAGCTCGAGGAACACGCGCGCGCCGGTCGCGTGCTCGACGTCTCCGCGCACCCGTCCGTCGAAGAGCTCTGCCTGGCCGCGGACGCCCTCGTCACCGACTACTCCTCGCTCCTCTTCGACTACGCCGTCCTCGACCGGCCGATCGTCGTGCACGCCCCCGACTGGGACGCCTACCGAACCCTCCGCGGGACGTACTTCGACCTGCTCGCCGAGCCGCCCGGCGTCGCGACGCGGAGCGACGACGAGCTCGTGGACGCCTTCCGCTCGGGCGCCGTCGCCGGCGAGCACGCGGCCCGCCTACGCGGCGCGTTCAGAGCCCGCTTCTGCGCCCTCGAGGACGGCCGCGCCTCCGAACGCGTCGTTCGCCGCGTCTGGCTCGGAGAGGCCGTGCAGCCGGGGAGCGCCGAGCACGCCGCCCCTCCCGAAGTGAAGGTCGAAGCGTGAGCGCCAAGCGCCGGCTCGTCCTCGTCGTCGCCATCTCGCGCAGCGGCACGAGCCTCTTCACGGGCATCCTCGCCCAGCTCGGCTTCCACGTGCCCCAGCCGGAGGTGAAGGCCGACGACACGAACCCGCGCGGCTTCAGCGAGCCACGCTGGGTGGTGGACTTCCACAGGCGCCTCATGCGCGAGCGGCGCGTGACGGTGTTCGACTCGCGGCCCGCCGCCTGGGAGATCACTGCCGATGCGGCGAGCGACGAGGCGGCGTTCGCGGACCTGCGGTCGTGGCTCGAGGTCCAGTTCGTGGGGACGGACAACGTGGTCGTGAAGGATCCGCGCAACGGCTGGTTCCTGCCGCTCTGGCTGCGGTGCGCCGACGACCTCGGCCTGGAGACGTCGTACGTGACCATGCTGCGCTCCGCGCCCGAGGTGGTGAGGAGCGCCCGCGAGTGGTACGGGACCTGGCAGAACGACGCGAGCCGGGCCGCCTCCTGGCTCAACTACACGCTCCAGACCGAGTCGGCGACGCGCGGTGCGCGGAGGGCGTTCGTCCGTCACGAGGACCTCCTCGCCGACTGGCCGCGCCAGATCGCGCGGGTCGGCGAGCTCCTCGACATCCCCTGGCTCGCCGAGGTCGACCGCTCCCGGCACCCGCAGGTCGACGCCTTCATCGACCCGTCGCTGCACCGCTCGGCGGTGGGCTGGGACGCGGTCGACGTCCCCGAGCCGGTCAGGGCGATGATCGACGACGCCTGGGTGCGCATCTCGCGGCTGGCCGAGCCCGGAGGCGACGACGACTCGGCGCGGGCGTCGCTGGACGCCCTCCGTGAGGACTACGTCCGCTTCTACGCCGAGGCGGAGGCGATCTCGCAGTCGTCGGTCACCGCGGTCGCGCCGCGCGGCGCCCGATCCGGGAAGCCGCGTGCGCCGGCGGACGGGAATCGGCCGGCCTCCCAGTCGCCGGGAGCCGACGGCGCCTCCCCCCTCCGCGGCGTGGCCGTGGGCGGGCGCTCGGCGGCGAGGGGCCTCGCGCGCCTGCCGATCAAGGTCGCGCTGCTCCTGCCGCCGCGGTACCGCGAGCGTGTGCCCCTCCCGATCGTCCGGGCCGGGCTGCGGGTCGTGAACTCGCTCCGCCGGTCGTGAGCGCCATGCGTCCGCGCGTCAGCGTCGTCGTCCCGATGTACAACGTCGCTCCGTACCTGGAGGAGTGCCTCGAGTCGCTCGCGCAGCAGACGATGGCCGACCTCGAGGTCGTGATCGTCGACGACGGCTCCACGGACGCAAGCCCCGAGATCGCCGAGCGCTTCGCCGCGCGCGATCCAAGGTTCCGCCTCGTGCACCAGGCCAACGCCGGCCTGGGCGCCGCGCGCAACACCGGCGCCCGGCACGCGACCGGCGAGTTCCTCGCCTTCGTCGACAGCGACGACCTGGTCACGCGGCACGCCTACGAGCTCCTGCTGGGAGCGCTCGACCACACCGGCTCGGACATCGCTTCGGGCAGCGCCCGGCGCCTCACCTCCTTCGGGACGACGAGGTCCTTCCTGGCGAAGGCGTGCGAGCGAACCCGCCTCGCGACCCACATCACGCGCTTCCCCAACCTGATCGTCGACCGGACCGCGTGGAACAAGCTCTACCGCCGCTCCTTCTGGGACGAGCACGGGTTCCGCTTCCCCGAGGGGGTCTACTACGAGGACATCCCGGTCACGCTCCCGGCGCACTACCTCGCCAAGTCGGTGGACGTGATCGAGCAGACCGTCTACCTCTGGCGCGTCCGTGAGGGCGACGACCTCTCGATCACGCAGCGGCGGACCGAGACGAAGGCCCTGCGCGACCGGGTCGCCGCGGTCGACTTCGTCAGCCGCTTCCTCGCGGAGCGGAAGCTCAAGATCTCGAAGGCGGTGTACGACCGCACGGTCCTGAGCGCCGACCTCCGCTACTTCCTCGAGGTCCTCCCGTACGCAGACGACGAGTACCACCGGCTCTTCGTGCAGCTCACGAACGACTTCATCGACCGCGCCGATCCCTGGGCCCTCGACCAACCGCTCGCCATCGACCGGCTGAAATGGCACCTCGTTCGCCGTCCCGCCGTCCCCGAGCTGCTCGAGGTCCTCCGCTTCGAGCAGGAGGAGCTCAGGGAGGTGCCGCCGGTCCGCGTGGGGAAGCACTGGTACGGCGACTACCCGTACCGGACCGACGAGCGGCTCCGGATCCCGAAGCGCGTGTACCGGCTGAGCGACGAGCTCGCTCCCGTCTTCAGGCTCGAGTCTCTGCGCTGGGAGGGGGAGAAGCTGCGGATCGAGGGCTTCGCCTACGTGAGCATGCTCGGGGCGCCCGGGCCTGACACCCAGCGAATCGACCTCGTCGTCCGCCAGCGGGGCTGGTTGCGCCGGCGTCTGGTGCTGCCGACGGAGAGCGTCCACCGGCCCGACGTGACCGCCGAGGCGGCCCAGCAGTTCGCCCCGCTCGACTGGTCGGGCTTCGTCGCCACGCTCGACGGCGGGGAGCTGAAGAGCGGCGGCCGCTGGCGCGAAGGCACCTGGGAGATCGGCGCGCGGCTGCGAAGCGGCGGCGTCGCGCGCACGGGCTGGCGCCCCGAGCCGGCCGCCATGCGCCCTGTCCCCGTCGCGGAGCTCTCCCTCGAGGACGGCACCCAGGTGCGGGCGGGCCTCGACGCCCGCGGTTGGCTGACCGTGGCCGTCCAGCGGCGGCGATCGGTGGTGACGTCCTGCGTCCTCGAGGACGGCGTCCTCCAGCTCGAGGGGGAGGTCGGCGCCCTCGGGAAGGGCGAGCCGAGGCTCCACGTGAGCCGGCGGATCGGCGCGGCGACGCTCGAGTACCCGCTCTACGTCGACCGCTCGGGGAGGCCGAAGCCGTTCCTGGCCCGGATCCCGGTGGAGGACCTCATCCGCGAGGTGGACGTCGGCGACGCTGCAGCCCACGTCGAGCAGCAGGCGGAGGGCGTCGCGTGGGATCTCTATCTCGCCGGCGGCAGCGGCCTCAAGCGTCTCCACCTCGACGCTGCCGCGTCCGAGCAGACGTGGACGGTGGACGGCCGCGAGATCGGCGTCAGGCGCACGCGTGAGGGGGAGATCACCGTCACGGAGGCGTGGTTCCGGCCGGTCGTCACGGACGTGGAGTGGTCGCCCCGGGGCGCGCTCGTCGTCGCGGGGACGTTCCGCGCGCCCGCGGACGACTACGAGCTCGCCCTCAGCATCCGCTCGAGCAACGAGGTCTACAGCGTCCCGCTCGGCTACGACAGCGGAACGGGCCGGTTCCGCGCCGAGCTGACGCCGGCGGCCGTTCCGTCGCTCGCGGGCACCCGGCCTCTGCACGCCGGCCTCTGGGAGCTCGTCGTCGGTCGGCGCGGGGCGCCGCTCGAGACGGCCGTCGGCACGGTCGTGGCTCCGGGCCTGCTCGAGGAGCTGCCGGTGTCGACCGAGAACGGCAAGCGCTTCCACTTCGGCGTCGTCTCGGACGACTCCGCAGCGCTCGCCGTCGAGCGCGACCTCGACGACGACGAGCGCGGCGGCTTCCAGCAGCGCCGGCTCCGCACCTCGGTCTACGCGGCTGAGCGGGAGCGCGAGCTGCGCGCGGCGGTCGTCTACGACTGCTTCGGCGGGCGCGAGTACTCGGACAGCCCGCGAGCCATCCACGAGGAGCTGGTTGCCCGGGACGCGCCGCTCGAGCACCTCTGGATCGTCCGCGACGCTGCCTTCGAGGTCCCCGCGACGGCAGTGCCCGTGCGGCGCGGGAGCCGTGAGCACGTCGAGGCGCTCGCCCGGGCCCGCTACGTCGTCGCGAACGACCACTGGCCGCGCTGGTTCGAGCGCCGGCCCGAGCAGGTGTGCGTCCAGACCTGGCACGGCGCTCCGCTCAAGCGCCTCGGCCTCGACCTCGCCGACCGGCCGCAGGCCGTGCAGGCCTACCGGCGCGTGTTGGCCGAGCGCCCCGAGAACTGGCAGTACGTCGTTTCCCCGGGACCGTTCGCCACGCCGGTGCTCGAGCAGGCCTTCCCCGGCGACCCGGAGCTGGTCGAGACCGGCCTCCCCCGCACCGACCTGCTCCACCGGTCCGATCGGGACGCGATCGCCGCCGACCTGCGCCGCCGGCTCGGGATCGAGGGGAAGCGCGTCGTCCTCTACGCGCCCACGTACCGCGACCACCTCGACCACCGCACCGGCCTCCGCGTCACGCAGCATCGCGCGCTCCCGGCCTTCTCCGCCGACGTCCTCCGTCGGGACGGCTACCGGCTCCCACCGCTCCTCGACCTCGCCGCGCTCCACTCGGCGCTCGGCGAGGAGCAGGTCGTGCTCTTCCGCCGGCACCGCCTGATCGTCGACGGACTGCCGGCGGCCGCCGAGCCGCACGTGCTGGACGTGTCGGGCTATCCGGACGCGACCGAGCTCCTCCTGGCCGCTGACGTGCTCGTCACCGACTACTCGTCGCTCTTCTTCGACTTCGCCCGCACGGGCCGGCCGATCGTCTTCTTCACGCCCGACCTCGAGGCCTACCGGGACGACGTGCGCGGCTTCAGCATCGACTTCGAGGCGGTCGCGCCGGGGCCGCTCCTGCGCACGACCGACGAGGTGATCGAGGCGCTGCGCGACCCCGAGGCCGTGCTCGAGGCCCACCGCGAGCGCTACGAGCGCTTCGTCGCCGCGTACTGCCCCCTCGACGACGGCCGCGCCTCGGCCCGCCTCGTCGAGCGCGTCTTCAGCTGGTGACGCGAATGGCCCGGCCGGCAGCGGGGCGGGTGAGCGTCATCGTTCCGATCTACGACGTCGCGCCGTATCTCGAGACCTGCCTCGAGTCCCTTGCACAGCAGACGCTGGCCGATCTCGAGATCCTCGTGGTCGACGACGGCTCGACGGATGCCGGTCCCGAGATCGCCGAGCGCTTCGTGGCCCGCGACGGGCGGTTCCGGCTCATTCGCCAGACGAACGCAGGGCTGGGCGCCGCCCGGAACGCGGGGCTCGACGCCGCCGGGGGCGAGCTCGTCGCGTTCGTCGACGGAGACGACGTGGTGCCGCGGCGCGCCTACGAGGCGCTGCTCCGGGCGCTCGACCGGACCGGCTCGGACTTCGCCTGCGGCGCCGTACGTCGCCTGACGTCGTTGGGGACGACGCGAGCGCAGTTCCTGGGAAGCGCCTTCGACCGCGAGCGCCTGAAGACGCATATCACGCGCTTCCCCGACCTGGTCGCCGACCGCCTCGCCTGCAACAAGCTCGTGCGTCGATCCTTCTGGGACCGGCAGGGTTTCCGCTTCCCCGAAGGCGTGCGCAACGAGGACATCCCCGTGATGCTGCCGGCGCACTACCTCGCCCGGTCGGTCGACGTCCTCGCCGAGACGGTGTACCTCTGGCGCCGGCGAGAGAGCGGTGACCTCTCCGGGTCGCAGAAGCGCGTCAGCCTGAAGGGGCTTCGCGATCGTGCCGGAGCGGTGGACCACGTCAGCCGCTTCCTCGCAGCGCGAGGAATGGCGGAGGAGAAGCTCCTCTACGACAGGAGCGTCGTCGGCAACGACCTCCGCTACTTCCTCGACGTGCTCGACACAACCGAGGCCGAGTTCCAGCACCTGTTCCTCGAGCTCGCCAACGCCTTCCTCGACCGTGCCGACGAGCGGGTGCTGGAGCAGCCGCTCGCGATCGAGCGGCTCAGGTGGCAGCTCGTCCGGCGACGTGCTCTCCCCGAGCTGCTCGAGGTGGTCGCCTTCCAGGCCGAGCGGCTCTCGGAGACCCCGCCGGTTCGGCAAGGGCGCGCGTGGTACGGCGACTATCCGTTCCGGGAGGATCCCCGCCTCGAGATTCCGGTGGACGTCTACCGGCTGCGAGACGAGCTGGCGCCCGTCGTCCACCTCAGCGAGCTCTCGTGGCAGGGCGACGACCTGCGCGTCGAGGGCTACGCCTACATCGAGCTGCTCGGTGCTCCCCAGCCAGACTCCCAGCAGGTGGAGCTGGTCGTCCGTCGGCCGGGCTCGAGCCGGGTGCTGCGGCGTCTGACCACCACAGCGGTCCACCGCCCGGACGTCACGAGAGACGCCGCCCAGGAGGTGGTCTCGCTCGACTGGTCCGGGTTCGCGGCCACGCTCGACGTCGCGCGGCTCGGGCGCTGGGGCCGGCGGGGGGCGGGCACCTGGGAGGTCGGCGTCGTGATCCGCGCCGGCGACGTGGAGGCGACGGTGTGGGAGCTCAAGCCGGCGCCGCTGCGCGCGCCCGCGACGGCGAGGATCGCGAAGAGGACGAGCCTGCGGGCGGAGCTCTCGCCCGGCGGGTTGCTGACCGTGCGGAGCAGGCGGCAGCGCCCGGTCCTGCGCTCGTGCTCGGTCGAGGACGGAGTGCTCGAGCTCGAGGGGCGCGTGCGCCCGCCTACGGACGAGCGACTCGTGCTCCGGATCGCCCGCCGCGACGGCACGGCGAGGCTCGAGTACGCCGTCGAGCCGGCGGCCGCAGCAGGCGACGGCTCGGCGTTTCGGGCGAAGGTCCCGCTGCAGGATCTTGCGCTCGAGGTAGACGTCACAGACGAAGCCGCCCGCACCGAGGATCAAGGGGAGGGCATCGTCTGGGACCTCTTCCTCGTGGGCAAGCAGAGCCGGCGGCTGGCGCTCGACCAAGGCGCACAGGAGTCGATCTGGATCGTCGCCGGCCGCGAGATCTCCCTCGAACGGACCCGGTTCGACACGGTCAGGATCGTCGAGCGCTCGTTTCGCCCGGTCGTCACCGGCGTCGCGTGGGCCGACGGCGGCGTCCTCGAGCTCTCGGGCTCCTTCCGTGGCCCGGCAGGAGACTACGAGCTCGTCCTTCGCAGCCGCGGCGATACGCACGTGTTGCCTCTGTCGCACGACCCGGAGGCCGCCCGCTTTCGCGCGGAGCTCCCTGTTGGGGGCATCGACTCCCTCGCGGGTAGGCGTCCCCTCGCCGAGGGGCGCTGGGAGCTCTTCGTCCGCCCTCGGGGCGGCAGCACGGCCGGCGCTGCGGTGGTGCTCGACCACGAGCTCCTCGACCGGTTGCCCGTCTCCGCCACGATCGGCCGCAAGCGCTTCGACTTCGGCGTCGCCGGCTACGACGTGCCGCTCCTCGAGGTGTCGGCCGACCTCGACGAGGACGAGCAAGGGGGGTATCGCCAGCGCCTGCTCCGGACCTCCTTCTACCGAGCGCAGAGGCAGCTCGGGCTTCGGGACGTCGTCCTGTACGACTGCTTCGGCGGTCGCGAGTACTCCGACAGCCCGCGGGCGATCCACGAGGAGCTCGTCCGCCGCGAGCTGCCGTTGGAGCACCTGTGGGTCGTCCGAGACGGCGCCTGCCAGGTGCCTCCCACGGCCCGAGTCGTGCCCCGGCTGAGCGCGGAGTACTACGAGGCGTACGCGTCGGCCCGGTTCGTCGTCGCCAACGATCACTGGCCGCCGTGGTGCGCGCGCCGGCCCGAGCAGACGTGGCTCCAGACATGGCGCGGTCCTCCGCTGAAGCGTCTGGGACGCGATCTCGCAGGGCGCCCCAAGGTCTCCCACGACTACCGCCGCGTGGTCGGCCAACCCGCCGAGAACTGGCAGTACGTCGTCTCGCCGGGCGCGTACGCGACACCCATTCTCGAGCGCGCCTTCGCGCCCAGCGGCGGCGTGCTCGAGACGGGGCTGCCGCGGACCGACGTCCTGCACTCGCCCGAGGGCGACCGGCTCGCCGTCGACGTAAGGCGCCGCCTCGGCCTGCCCGCCGGCAAGCGGGCGATCCTCTACGCGCCCACGTACCGCGACCAGCTTGGCGCGGGCGAGCGCTTCCGCCTCGGGCCGCTGCTCGACCTGGAGGCGGTTCGCGCGGCGCTCGGCGAGGACGACGTGCTCCTCTTCCGCCGTCATCGCTTCACGGTCGGAGAGGCCCCGGCCCGCGCGGACGGAATCGTGGACGTCTCGACGTTCCCGGACGGGACCGAGCTCCTGCTCGCGGCGGACGTCCTCGTCACCGACTACTCGTCGGCCTTCTTCGACTTCGCCGGCACGGGCCGGCCGATGCTCTTCTACACGCCCGATCTCGAGGTCTACCGCGACGAGGTGCGCGGCTTCAGCATCGACTTCGAAGCCGACGCGCCGGGGCCGCTGCTTCGCACGTCAGCCGAGGTGGTCGACGCGCTCCGCGACCTGGACGCCGTTCAGCGCGACAGCCGCGCCCGCTACGAGCGCTTCGTCGCGACGTATTGCCCGCTCGACGACGGCGGCGCCTCGAGCCGGGTCGTCGAGCGCGTCTTCGGCTCGTAGCGCAGGCCCTCGACTTTCGGCAACGAACCAGAAATGATCTGCCGGGGGTCATGCGAAGCGTCATCACCATCGTCGCGACTGTCGCTGCGCTCGTCGTGGCCACCGCCGCCCAGGCGCAGCCGAACGTCGTCCTGATCGTCACCGACGACCAGCGCTGGGAGACGCTCCAGCACATGCCGGTCGTGCAGTCCGAGCTCGTCGGGAAAGGCGTCCTCTTCGAGAACGCCTTCGCAGTCAACCCGCTCTGCTGCCCCTCGCGTGCCTCGATTCTCACGGGGCTCTACTCGCACTCGACCGGAGTGTGGTCGAACGTCGGCCGCCGCGGCAGGAACAAGGCGACGGGTGGGATGGCCGCCTTCGACGACCGCTCCACGCTGCCCGTCTGGCTCGACGCCGCCGGCTACGAGACGATGTTCATGGGCAAGTACATCCACGGCTACCGGCGCGCGAACGTGCCGCCGACCTACGTGCCGCCCGGCTGGGACCAGTGGCGCGCCTTCTACGGCGGGAACGGCTACTTCAACTACAAGATCTCCGACGGGACGACCCTCCACGCCTTCGGGAACACCGAGGCCGACTACTCGACCGACGTGCTCGCCGGAGAGGCGGCCCGCTTCATCCGCGAGACCGCCGACCCGTTTTTCCTCTACGTCGCGCCCGTCGGACCGCACAAGTCGAAAGGCTTCTCCGTGAGCGTGGCCCCGCGCCATGTCGACGCATTCGCGGGCGCTCCCTACACGCCGCGTCCCAGCGTGAACGAGCGCCGCGTCGGCGACAAGCCCAGCAGGGTGCGGAACCGTGGCCTCTACACGCAGGGGCAGCTCACCCAGATCCGCGAGGAGCAGCTCGAGGCGCTCCTTGCCGTGGACGATCTGGTCGACCAGATCCTGACGGCGCTCGACGAGACGGGGAAGCTCGGCGACACGCTGATCGCGCTCACCTCCGACAACGGCCACACCTGGGGCGAGCACCGCTGGGTCGGGAAGCGCATGCCCTACGAGGAGTCGATCCGGGTGCCGCTCGTCATGCGCTACGACGCGCTCGCCCAGCCGTCGCGCGCCGAGCCGGGGCTGGCGCTGAACGTCGACCTGGCGCCGACGATCGCCGCGGCCGCCGGCGCCGCGACGGACCGCGTCGAGGGCCGCAGTCTCCTGCCGCTCCTCGCCGGCGAGCCGACCCGCTGGCGCCGCTCGTTCTTCTTCGAGTACTACGACCCGCCCCTCTTCATGCCCTACTGCGGCTACCGGAGCAACAGCACGAAGTACGTGCAGTACTCGAACGGCGAGGAGGAGCTCTACGACCTCGTCCGCGATCCGTACGAGCTTCGCAGCAAGGCGCGCCGCAACAACCTGACGGCGGCGGTGATGGCCTACCGCAGCCGCGTCGAGCGCTCGGCCTGCCGCCCGCCCGACTTTCGTCCGCTTCCGCAATGCACACGGAGCGGGACGGGCGGAGCCGATCGGCTCGTCGGCACGTGGCGGGAGGACTGGATCTGCGCCGGCCGCGGGAACGACCGCATCCTGGTGCGCGGAGACCACCGGGACGTCGTGCGCTGCGGACGGGGCGTCGACCGCGTCCGCGCCGACCGGCACGACGAGCTCCGGTCCTGCGAGATTCGTTTGCGCTAGGCGGCGAGCCCTCCCGGGTATCCTGCCGCGCTATGGCCAACCGCGTGCTCGTCGTCGGGTGGGACGGCGCCGACTGGGACATCCTCGACCCGCTGCTCGCCGGCGGCGAGCTGCCCGCTCTCCAGGCGCTCGTCGAGCGCGGCCGCTGCGGTGTCTCGCGCTCCTGCCTTCCGTCCCATTCCTGGGCCGCCTGGCCGACCTTCCTCACCGGCCGCGATCCGGCCGGGCACGGGGTCTTCGACATCCTCGAGTACCGTCCCGGAGCGACTCGTCGGCTGCCGGTCTCCTCGCGCTCGATCCTGGCGCCGACCTGGCCCGAGCGGCTCTCCGAGGCGGGGAAGACGACGCTCCTCGTCAACGTGCCGCTCACCTACCCGCCGCCGGCCATCCGGGGCGTGGCGATCGCGGGCGGCGTGGTCCCGCCCGGGGCGACGTACAGCTCGCCCGCCGACGCCGGCCCGCGGCTCGGCTGGCCGATCAACGGCGGCTCGTGGACGACCTTCCGCGGCCGCCCGCTCGACCTGGTGGCCGACCTCGAGGAGCTGACGCGCAAGCGCGCGGCGGCCGTGCGCACCCTCCTCGACGAGCAGCCATGGGACGCGGCCTGCGTCGTCTTCGTCTCGCCCGACCGCGCGCAGCACTGCCTGCTCGAGTACGTCCACGCCGGGCATCCGGCGCACTTCGAGGCCGCCTCCTCGCCCGTGGCCGAGCGCGTGCGCGACCTCTACCGGCTCCTCGACCGCGAGCTCGCTTCTCTCCTCGAGCGGACCGACGAGGACGACCTAGTCATCCTCATGTCCGACCACGGGCACCAGCCGGTGACGCGGGCGCTCTCGATGAACAAGGTGCTCGAGCGGCTCAGCCTGCTCGAGTTCGGGCGCGGCTCGGCGCTCGTCAACCTGCTCGCCTGGGGCCGCGTCCGCTCCGTGGCCCGCGTCGTCTACGACCGCCTGCGCCTGCACGGCCGGGTAGCGGTGCCGACGTCGCCGATCGACTGGGCGAAGACGACGGCCTACACGAGCGTCGTCTCGACCGGTGAGGGCGTCTCGCTCAACCTCGTCGGCCGCGAGCCGAACGGCATCGTGGCGCGCGCCGACTACGAGCGCGTGCGGGACGAGCTCGCCGCGGCGCTGCTCGAGTTCACCGACCCGGATACGGGCCGGCGTCCGATCGGCGGAGTGCTCCGCAAGGAGGAGGCGCTCTCCGGCCCATACCTCGACCGCGCGCCCGACCTCCTGCTCCAGCCGGCTCCGCTCTACAGCCTCACCCATGCACGGAGCCTCGTCGAGGAGGCGAACTGGCTCTCCGGCGATCACCGGCCGGAGGGCGTCTACGCGCTGGCGGGTCCTGACGTCGCGCCGGGCGAGGGACCCGAGGTGTCGCTCGCCGACTTCGCGGGCCAGATCGCCGAGGCGGTCGGGCTCGAGCCCGATCCCGAGTGGAGCCGCGCGCCGGCCGGCGAGGCGGTCGGCGTCTTCAGCGAGGAGGAGGAGCGCCTCGTGGAGGAGCGCCTGCGCGGCCTCGGCTACCTCGAGTAGCCGGCCGCACCTGCCAGGTGTGAGCGAAGAACGCACGCTGATCGCCGGCACGGCGGCGAACGTCGTGGGGCTCGTCGTCGGCGTCGCCGCGGCCCTCGGCGTCCAGATCCTCCTCGGCCGCACCCTCCTGCCGGGCGCCTTCGGCCTCGTGACAGTCGCGGTCCAGGTCGCCTTCGTCGCCTCCGCAGGGAGTCGCTTCGGCATGGACCTCGCCGCCGTGCGTCTCGTCGCCATCGGTCGCGGCGCCGCCGCGACCGCGCACCTGCGAAGCCTCGTCGAGCGGTGCGCGCTCGTCGCCTTCGGGGCGAGCGTGGTCCTCGCCGCGCTGCTCGCCGCCGCGGCCCCGCTCTACGACGACTACGGCCGCGTGATCGCGCTCGCTGCAGTCGGGCTGCCCTTCATCGCCGTCACCACCGTCTACCTCGGCGCGACGCGCGGTCTCGGGCAGATGCGGCAGACGCTCTACGTCTTCTGGATCGGGCAGCCGGTGCTCTGGATCGTCATCGCCGGCGTCGCCATCGCGGCAGGTGGCGCCACCGACGCGGCCGTCCTCGCCTACGACGCCTCCTGGCTCGTCGCCGCCGTGGCCGCCTGGGCGCTCTGGCGCCGCGAGGCGGGAGCGTTCGCCGGGCGTCCGGCCACCCGCGCGGAGGTGCGGGAGGCCCTGCGCTTCGGCCTGCCCCGCGCGCCGGCGGCGCTCCTCGCGCAGGCGATCTTCTGGGTCGACCTCTGGGTGCTCGCCGCATTCGAGCAGGGGACCGACCTCGACGCCTACGCCGCGGCCGCGCGCATCTCGCAGGTGCTGCTCCTCTTCCTCACGTCCCTCAACCTCGTCTTCTCGCCCTTCGCCGCCGACCTGCACGCGCGTGGAGAGCGGGCGCGCCTCGACGTCCTCTTCAAGCGCAGCACCCGCTGGGCGCTTGCGGCGACGCTGCCGGTCCTGATCGTGCTCTTCGTCGGCGCCGACGACGTCCTGCAGGCGTTCTCGAGCCGCTTCGAGGCGGGCGAGGGGGCGCTCCGCATCCTGCTGGCCGGCCAGCTCGCGAACGTGGCCACGGGGAGCGTCGGCTTCATCCTGATCATGACCGGCTTCACGGTGGTCGACCTGATCGACAACGCCGTCGGCGTCGCGCTGCTCGTGGGGCTCGCCGTTCCCCTCACGGCGGCGTTCGGGCTCGTCGGCACGGCCACGGCCGCCGCCGTGAGCGTGGCGGCGCTCAACGGGGTGCGGCTCCTGCAGGTTCGCCGCCGCCTCGGGATCCAGCCCTACGAGCGCGCCTACCTGCGGCTGGCCCTTCCAGCCGCGGCGGCCGCGCTGGCTGCGGTCGGCGCGCACGCCGCGCTCTCCGGACGCGCCTGGTGGGCTTCGCTCGCCGCGACGGGAGCCTGCGGCCTGGCCGCCTACGCTGCGCTGCTGCCCTTCGCCCTTCCCCTCGAGGAGCGCGCCGTCCTAGCCGCGACCCTGCGCCGGTTCGCGGGGCGCGGGCGCTAGGATCGGGGCGTTCCGCCGCCCGTTCCGAGACCGCATCGTGCCGACGACCGCCAGCCAGCCACGCGTGGAGCGCGCCGCTCCCCGCGACCGCCGGTCGCCCTCCGTCTACGCCGACCGGCCGAACCGCCCGGTGTTCGTGGGCGGCTGCCCGCGCTCCGGGACGACGATGCTCCGGCTGATGCTGAACTCCCATCCGGACCTGGCCGTGCCTCACGAGACGCGCTTCCTCATCCCGATTTGGGACCGGCGGGCGACCTTCGGCGATCTCTCCAACCCGAAGAACCGCCGCCGGATCGCGCGTTGGATCGCCGCCCGGCCGAAGGCGAGGCTCTACCGGCTCGGCGTCAAGCGCGACGAGCTGATCTCGGTCCTGGAGGCGGCGCCGCCGACGCTCGGGTCGGTGCTCGGGGCACCCTTCGCGCTGTACGCGGAGCGGCAGGGGAAGGCGCGCTGGGGCGACAAGCGGCCGAGCCACGTCCAGCAGCTCCACGCGATCTTCGCCATGTTCCCCGACGCGCAGTTCGTGAACGTCGTCCGCGACCCGAGGGCGACGGTCACGTCGGTGCGCAAGAT
>JBOHAM010000096.1:0-22027 GCA_050697735.1 Gaiellaceae bacterium
GACCCGGGCGAGCAGTGGGAGCTGCCGGCGCTCGGCTACGGGCTCACGAACGCCGCGTACCGGACGACGCAGGGGAGCGGCGACCTCCGCCGGGCCGACTTCGTCGGCGCGGCGGAGCGCCTCGAGCAGCTGGCGGCGGAGCTCAGGCCCGGCGTCATCGCGTTCGTCGGCAAGGCCGCCTACCAGGGAGCGTTCGGGCTCGCGCGCAGCGAGCTGGGCTGGCAGGAGCGGACCCTGGGAGACACGCGCCTGTTCGTGCTGCCGTCCACGTCCCCGGCGAACGCCGCCGTTTCGTACGACGAGCGGCTCCGCTGGTTTCGCGCCCTCGCGGCGCTCCTCTAGCCGCGCCAGCGGTTCGTGATCGGCAGGCGCCGGTCGCGGCCGAACGCCTTCGGGCGCAGCTTCACGCCCGGCGGGGCCTGGCGGCGCTTGAACTCGGCCCGGTCGATCATCCCCAGCGCCCGCTCCACCACCTCCGGCTCGAAGCCGTCGGTGGTGAGCTCCTCCCGCGAGCTGTCGAGCTCGACGTAGGCCTCGAGCACGCGGTCGAGCTCCGCGTAGGGCGGGAGGGAGTCCTCGTCCCGCTGGTCCGGCCGCAGCTCCGCGCTCGGTGCGCGCTCGATCACGGAGGCGGGGATGAACTCCCGCCCGGCGCGCTCGTTCAGGTGCCGCGCGAGCCGGTACACGTCCGTCTTGTAGACGTCCTTGAGGAGCGCGAACCCGCCGGCCATGTCGCCGTAGAGGGTCGCGTAGCCGACCGAGAGCTCGCTCTTGTTCCCCGTGGCGAGCGGCAGCCAGCCGAACTTGTTCGAGAGCGCCATCACGAGGAGGCCTCGTACCCGAGCCTGCACGTTCTCCTCTGCGACGCCGGGCTCCGTGCCGGCGAAGACCTCCGAGAGGGCCGAGCCGACGGCCTCGACGATCGGCTCGATCGGCAGCTCGAGGTACCGCGCGCCGATGCTCTCCGTTACGAGCCGCGCGTCGGTGCGGGTTTCCGAAGAGGAGAAGCGCGACGGCATCGAGATGCAGACGACGTGCTCGGGCCCGAGCGCCTCCGCCGCGAGCGCCGCGGTGAGGGCCGAGTCGACGCCTCCCGACATGCCGAGGACGACGTCGGCGAAGCCGTTCTTCACCACGTAGTCGCGTAGGCCGAGCTGGATCGCGAGCCGCATCTCCTCGAGCTCGTCCAGCACGGGCGCCACGACGGGCTCGACCGCCGCCCGGCGGCCCTTCTGCTCCGGCAGCTCCACGACCCGCGGCTCCGGCAGCTCGCGCAGCGCCCGCGCCAGCGAGCGCCGGCGGGCGTCGCGGAGCCGGCGCGCCACGGCCGTGGTCGGGTCGACGTCCACGAGCAGGAGCGCCTCTTCGAACGCCGGCCCGCGCGCCACGACCTCGCCGTTCTCGTCGAGCACGAGGCTGCGTCCGTCGAAGATGAGCTCGTCCTGGGCACCGACCGCGTTCAGGTAGGCGATCCAGCACGAGTTGTCGCGGGCCCGCGTGGCCAGCATCTCCTCGCGCTCCGTGCCCTTGCCGACATGGAAGGGCGAGGCCGAGATGTTGGCGACGACGTGCGCGCCCGCGAGCGCGAGGTCGGTCGCGGGCGGGCCCGGCTGCCAGATGTCCTCGCAGACCGTGGGCCCGACGAGCGTCTCGCCGCAGCGCAAGAGTACGAGCCCCCGCCCGGGCTGGAAGTAGCGGTCCTCGTCGAACACGCCGTAGTTGGGCAGGAACTGCTTCCGGTAGATCGCCTTCACCTCGCCGTCCACGCAGACTGCGCAGGCGTTGAAGAGGTCGCGGTCGAGGTGCGGCGTGCCCACGAGCGCGGCGATTCCGGTGGTCTGCGCTGCTATCTCCTCGAGCGTGCGCGCGGCGGCATTCAGGAACCCGGGCCGGAGGAGGAGATCCTCCGGCGGGTAGCCGGTCACGGCCAGCTCGGGGAAGAGGACGAGGTCGGCTCCGGCGCCGCGTGCCTCCTCGAGCCGGGCGAGGATGCGGTCGCGGTTCCCGTCCAGGTCGCCGACGACCGTGTTGATCTGGGCGAGCGCGAGCCTCATCGCCCTCAGTCTAGCTGTTTACGCCTTACGGGCGAAAACCCCGCCGTCCCCGTCAGTCTCTGCGTTCCTGCAGGAACTTCCGGAGACCGAGGAACGGGAGGATGAACGCCGCGAGGAGCGACGCGATCCACACGATCACGGTCGCCGCGATCCAGGTTCCGGCCCCGTCGATCGTGAAGCCATCCGAGAGGAGGTCGGTGACGATCAACGACACTAGCGTGGCGAGGAGGGTCGCTCCGAGGAGGGCGAGCGCGCCTCGTCCCCGGAGCTGGACGATCAGGAACGGCTGCAGGAGCGCGAACACGACCGTGAAGATGACGACTGCGAGGACGAACCCCGAGAATTCGACCCGCACGCCGTCGAGCACCGCCGCCGCCACGAGCAGGCCCACCGCGTTCGCGATCAGGGCCACCACGATGCGGACGAGCAGGCGGATCACGGGGGGACTCTACGCCACCGGGCGGCCGGATCCGATCCCGGCAGGCCGGAGGGCCGCGGCGGCCAGCTCGACGTCGGCCTCGTCGTTGTAGAGATGGAACGAGAAGCGCACCGCGCCGTCCCGCACCGAGCAGGCGACGCCGGCGGCGTTCAGCCGGCCGATCGCCGCGTCGGCGTCGGCTACCTCGACCCGGACGATCGGCGCGGCCGGCTCCGGCTGCCCCAGCTCCCTCGCGAACGAGGTCGCCAGCGAGAGGTTGTGCTCGGCGATTCGCTCGGCGCCGAGCGAGACGAGCAGCTCGAGGCTCCGCCGGGCGCCCGCGGCGGCGAACCAGGGCACGGAGACGTCCAGGCGCCGCGCGTCGTCGGTGAGCTCGGGGAAGCCGTAGTAGTCCTCGTACGGCTCTGGGCACGACTTCCAGCCGGCCGTCCACGGCTCGATCTCGGCGCGGCGCTCGGGACGGACGTAGAGAAAGGCGAGCCCGCGCGGCGAGAGGAGCCATTTGTAGGCGTGCGTGACGAGGTAGTCCACGCCCTCGAGATCGGTGGGCACCGCGCCCACGGCCTGCGTGCCGTCGACGAAGAGCCGGGCGCCGGTGCGCTTGAGCGCCGCCAGGTCGGCGACGGCGCCGTCTGCCGACTGGACGGAGCTGACGGCGACGAGGGCGGTGCGCCCGTCGACGGCGTCGGCCAGCCCCTCCAGCGGCACCAGGCGGAGCTCGACGCCGCGCGCCTGGAGGCCGCGCCAGGGGAGCACGACCGACATGAAATCCCGCTCGTAGAGGACGACGTTGTCGCCCGCCTCGGCCGGGAGGCTCGCGGCGACGATCCCCGCGCCGGCCGAGACGGCCGAGATGAGGGCGATGTCCTCCGGCCGCGCTCCGACGAGCCGCGCGAAGAGGGCTCGGCAGGCCTCGCCGTCCTCCTCCCAGTCGCGCCAGCGCTGGCGCGTGCGCCAGCCGACGAGCGCCTGCTCGACCGCCCAGAGCGTCGAGCGCGGCGGGAGGCCGTAGGTCGCGCTGTCGAGGTAGCCGCGGGTCGGCGTGCCCTCGAACTCAGACGGCGCGAGCAATGTCCTCTAGCGCTTCGGGGTTCTCCAGCGAGGAGAGGTCGCCGGGATCCTTGCCCAGCACCCGCGCCCGCACGGCCCGGCGGACGATCTTCGCGCTCCTCGTCTTCGGCAGCGCCGGCACGAAGACGACGCGGTCGGGCCGGAACGCCTTGCCGAGCTCGGCCGCCGCGCGCTCCGCCACCTCGGCCGCGAGCTCGTCGCTCGGCTCGTGGCCGGGCGACGGCACGCAGAAGATCCAGGCGACCTCGCCCTTCACCTCGTGGGGGACGCCGACGGCCGCCGCCTCGGAGACCGCCGGGTGCGCCACCGCGGCGGACTCGAGCTCCGCGGGCCCGATCCGCTTCCCCGCGATGTTGAGCGTGTCGTCGGAGCGCCCGTGGAGGAACCAGTCGCCGCCCTCGTCCGCCGAGGCCCAGTCGCCGTGCACCCAGACGCCCGGGAGGCGGCGCCAGTACGCCTCCAGGTAGCGCTCCGGGTCGCGCCAGAAGCCGCGCGTCATGCCGGGGAACGGCTTGCGGCAGACGAGCTCGCCCACCTCGCCCGTGCCGACGAGGGAGCGGCCTTCGGCGTCGACGACGTCCATCGCCATGCCGAGCGCAGGCCCTCCGAGCGAGCAGGCCTTGATCGGGATCGCCGGCGTTGGGGAGAGAAAGCAGGCGCCGACCTCGGTGCCTCCGGAGCAGTTGATGATCGGGCAGCGGCCGCCGCCGACCTGCTCGAAGAGCCACCGGTACGGGTCCGGGTTCCAGGGCTCGCCGGTGGTCACGAGGATCCGCAGGGAGGAGAGGTCGGCCTCAGGGTCGCCGTGCGGCAGGAGCGCGCGGGCGAGGGTGGGCGAGAGGCCGAGGATCGCGACGCGCTCGGACTCCACGAGCCGCCAGAGCCGGTCGGGTGGCTTGTCGGGAGCGCCCTCGGCGAAGACGAGCGTGCAGCCGAGCGCTCCGCCTCCCACCACCATCCAGGGCCCCATGATCCAGCCCATGTCCGTGGCGAAGTAGATGACGTCCTCGGGATGCGCGTCCGCCTGGTAGGCGACCTCGCGCGTGATCGAGACGAGGAAGCCGCCCTGCACGTGGAGAACGCCCTTCGGTTTCCCGGTCGTGCCGGAGGTGTACGTGAGCAGGTACGGGTGCTCGGCGTCCACCTCGAGCGGCTCGAGCTCGCCCGAGCTCTCTTCGACGATCGCGCCCCAGCCTTCGTCGCGCCCCCAGGTGACGACGTGCTCGACCGAGGGCGCGTCGCGCACTGCCTCCTCCACGGTCTCGCGCATCGGCAGCCGAGCGCCGCGCCGCAGCGAGTAGTCGGCCGTGATCACGACCTTCGCCTCGGAGTCCTGGAGCCGCTGGAGCACGGCCGGGGCGGCGAAGCCGGAGAAGATCGGTACCTGGACGGCGCCGACGTGCGCGCAGGCGTGCGAGGCGACCGCCACCTCCGGGCACATGGGCATGTAGATCGCCACGCGGTCGCCCGGCTCGACGCCGAGGCGCACGAGGCCCTCGGCGAGACGTGTCACGTCACGCGAGAGCTCTGCGAAGGTCAGCTCGCGGCGCGAGCCGTCCTCGCCGGCGAAGACGGCGCCGACCTTGTCCGGCGTCCGCTCCGCCCACCGGTGGACGCAGTTGCGGGCGATCGAGACCGTGGAGCCGACGAACCACGTCGTCCATTCGGGCCCGCGTGAGTCGTCGTAGACCCGCTCCCACGGCCGGGAGAACTCAAGCCCCATGTCCTCGATCGCGGCCGGCCAGAACCACTCGGGATCCTCCTGTGAGCGGCGCACGAGCTCCCGGTAGTCGTCGAGCCCGTGCTTTCCCATGAGGCGGACGACGTTCGCGTGCGCGAGCGTCCGCTCGTCCGGGCTCCAGACCACCTCGGGCATCCGCGGCGAAGTCTAGGCCCGGACCCGCCTGTCCCTCGGGGACGTGCCTGGTGCCAGGCACCTGACACGTCCGCCGCGACCACGCCTTCACTTCGCGCGTGAGGCCGCCCGCTTCCTCGCCGCCGCTCGCGACCCAGCCGACTACCGTAGGAGCAACGCCGTGAGAGCCGGGATCCTCGCCGATGAGAACCGCAAGTGGTGGACGCTGGGGGCCCTCGCGTTTGCCCTCTTCATGATCATGCTCGACAACACCGTCGTGAACGTCGCGCTGCCCTCGATCCAGCGGGATCTCGGCATCGGCCTCTCCGAGCTCGAGTGGACGGTGAACGCCTACGCGCTCACGTTCGCCGTGCTGATGCTCTCGGGCGGCAAGCTGGCCGACTTCTTCGGCCGCCGCCGCGTCTTCCTCATCGGCTTGGCGATCTTCACGCTCGCGTCGCTCGCCTGCGGGCTCGCCACGACGGGCGGCACCCTGATCGGCGCGCGCACGCTCCAGGGAGCCGGCGCGGCGCTGATGATGCCGGCGACGCTCTCGATCATCTCGGCCACGTTCCCGCCCCGCCAGCGCGGCATGGCGATCGGGATCTGGGCGGGCGTCTCCGCGATGGCGCTCGCGATCGGCCCGCTGATCGGCGGCCTCGTCACCGAGCACATCGACTGGAGCTGGATCTTCTTCCTCAACGTCCCGATCGGCGTGCTCGGCTTCGCGGTGAGCGCTCTCGTGATCGGCGAGTCCCGCGACACCTCGGCCGAGCAGCGCCTCGACCTCCCCGGGCTCGTGGCCTCGGGCGTGGCGCTCTTCGCGCTGACCTTCGCGCTCATCGAGGCGAATGCGTACGGGTGGGGAGACCCGGTCATCATCGGGCTCTTCACGCTCTCGGCGGTGGCGCTCGTGGCCTTCGTCTGGCTCGAGCTGCACCAGCGGGCCCCGATGCTCGACCTCTCGCTCTTCCGCAGCTCCACCTTCGCGGGCGCGAACGTCGTCGCTTTGCTCGTGACGCTCGCCATGTTCGGCGTCTTCTTCTTCATGTCGATCTACATGCAGAACGTCCTCGGCTACTCGGCCACCCGAACCGGCGCCGTGTTCCTGCCCATGACGGTCCTGATCATCCTGATCGCGCCTGCCGCGGGGAAGTTCTCCGACCGCGTCGGATCTCGCTGGCTCATGACCGCGGGGATGCTTTGCCTGACCGTGGCCCTGGCCGCCTTCTCGCGCCTCGGGCTCGACTCAACCTTCTGGGACATCTTCCCCGGGCTGGTCGTCGGCGGCTTCGGCATGGCGCTCGTGATGACGCCCATGACCGCCGCCGCGCTCGGCTCCGTGCCGGTGGAGAAGTCGGGCGTGGGCTCGGGCGTCCTGAACACCTTCCGCCAGGTCGGAGGAGCGCTCGGGATTGCCGTCATGGGCGCGATCGTGGCCGCCTACATCGACCTGGACGCCACGGGCCGGCCCGATCCGGCGGCCTTCATCGACGGTTTCCAGCGCGCGCTCGAGGTGAGCGCCGGGTTCGCCCTCCTCGGCGCCGTGATCTCCGCGAGCACGATCCGCAGGCACCGGCATCTGGACGCGGGCGAGCTCGCGGAGGCCGCCGCGTAGCGTAGGAATCGGGTGCCTGGCAAGTAGGGAAACGGTATGACCGCTTCACAAGCGGTCAAGAGCCACCAATGAGGGATGGACGGCGGGCCCTCTTGCGCCGACCCTTCGTCCATGTTCCGAGTCCAGACAGGCGACAACCCGGAGACTCCGGCTCTGCGGCCCAGCCGTCGTCTCCGGGTTGTGTCGCCGGGAATTGGCGCGCCTTCCCGCACCCCTCTTGCCTGGCGTCTGGCAGAAGTGCGGAACAGTCGGACTGTACCGAAGGGTCACGGAAAGTCAAGTGACCTTGTGAAGTGATTCTTTCGCTTTATAGTTCACTCTAGGCACCCATGCCCGAGTACGCCGCACTCACCCGCACATCCGCCCCGTCGCGCCCCTCTCTCGGAGAGCGGGTCCGCCAGCTGCGCATCGCGCGCGGTCTGACCCAGACCGACCTCGCCGGCGACCGCTGCTCGAAGGAGTACGTGAGCCAGATCGAGCGCGGTAAGACGCGCCCGACGGCCGACACCATCGAATGGCTGGCCGCCCGGCTCGGCGTCGACGCGACCTTCCTCGAGATCGGAGTCTCTTCGAGCGAGCGCGACCGCGTCGAGGGCGTGATCGCCCGCGCGGAGGCGGCGCTCGAGTCGAACCAGTACGGCGATGCCCTCGATGAGCTGAGCGGCCTCGGCGACGCCCTCGGCGCCGTCGCGGCGCCCGAGCTCGAGGTCCGCGCCCTACTCGTCGAGTCGTGGGCCCGCATGTACGAGGGAGAGGTTCGCAAGGCCATCTCCACGCTCGACCGGGCTCGCGGGATCGTCGAGGCGCCCTCCTTCACCGACGTCGACCGCGCGGAGGTCCTCTACCGGCTCGCGTGCTGCCGCTACAAGCTGAACTCGATCTCGACGGCGGTCGCCCTCTACTCCCAGGCGCTCGAGCTCGTCGAGCGCTCGGGACTGCCGGCCGACCGCCTCCGCTCGCACATCTACGGCTGGCGCTCGCGCTGCTACCGCCGCCAGCGCGACTGGGAGGCCGCGCGCGAGGACGTCGAGCGCGCGCTCGAGCTCGCCGAGGGCATGAACGATCGCCGGACGATGGCGAACGGCTATTTCCAGGCGTCTCTCGTCGCCGAGCGCACGGGCCACTGGGTACTCGCGCGCACCTACGCCGAGAAGGCGAAGAGCATCTACGAGGAGCTCCACGACCAGTCGAACGTCGGGAAGCTCCTGAACGACATCGGGGCGCTCAACTTCCTGCTCGGCAAGCCGGACGAGGCGATCCGGTTCCTGAAGGATTCGTTCAAGGCTCTCATCGACGTCGGCGACGACACCGACGCCGCCCGCGTCATCTCGTCCCTCGCCCAGGTGCACCTCCGCACCGGCAAGGCCGAGCTGGCGGAGGAGCAGGCGCGCCAGGCGCTCGAGATGCTCCAGGGGCGCGTCGACCACCTCGACGAGATCGGGAATGCCGAGCTGGTTCTCGGCAGGGCGCTGCTCGAGCAGGACCGGCTGGACGAGGCGGAGGAGTCGTTCGCCGCCGCCGAGTCGAGCTTCGACCAGCTTTCCTCCGCAAGCCATCGCGCCGCAGCGTGGATCGCCCAGGGCGATCTCGCGGGCCGGCGGGGCGACGACCACCGGGCGGCCAGGCTCTATCGCCGCGCGGCCGAGACGCTCCAGGACTTCAACTTCTAGAAGGAGGTGACGACTGTGAAGGTGAAGGCTCTTCTCGCGCTGACCACTCTGGTCGCGTTCCTCGCGCCGCTGGCCGCTTTCGGCCGCTTCGACGGCCACTAAGGATCGGACGCCGCAACCGCACTCCTGCTGACGGCCGTCTCGACGGCCGTTGACGGCGTGGAAGGACACCGGACGCGGAGGCCGAACCTCTCGTGCACACCGTGCACGAAGGTCCTTCCCTCCGTCCGCTTGCTCCGCTCCTCGGCGTGCTCTCGGCCATGTGGCTCGGCGCTGCCGGGCTCCTAGCCCAGCACCTCGTCTAGAGTCGGCCGCACCCGTCCTGGAAAACCCGGGCGGGCTCCTGTACGCTCGCTTCACTTTGTGAAGCAATCTTCGGGAGGTGCCGGATGGCTGAGAACGGATACGCGAACGAGGTGCTCGTCTCGACCGAGTGGCTCGCCGGGCGACTCGGCGACGACGGCCTCGTCGTGGCCGAGGTGGACGAGAACCCGGATCTCTACGACGAGGGTCACGTGCCCGGGGCCGTGAAGCTCCACTGGCGGGACGACCTGCAGGACCCGGTCGAGCGCGACGTCGTCGACCGCCCCACGTTCGAGCGGCTGCTCGGCGAGCGCGGGATCGGCAACGACACCACGATCGTCCTCTACGGAGACAAGAACAACTGGTTCGCCGCCTACGCCTACTGGTATCTGAAGGTGTACGGCCACGGGGACGTTCGCATCCTCGACGGCGGCCGCCAGAAGTGGATCGACGAGGGGCGCGAGCTGACGACCGACGTCCCGGCTCCCGCCGTACAGACGTACGAGGCCGCGGACCGCGACGAGTCGATCCGCGCCTACCGCGACCAGGTGCGCGAGTGGATCGAAGGGGACAGCGTCTCGCTCGTGGACGTCCGCTCGCCCGGCGAGTTCGCGGGCGACCTCATCGCCCCGCCCGGCTACGAGCAGGAGGGTGCGCAGCGGGGCGGGCACATCCCAAGCGCAGTGTCCGTGCCGTGGGCGAGCGCGGTGCGCGACGACGGCACCTTCAAGCCGGCCGACGAGCTCAGGGAGCTCTACGGCGGCAAGGGCGTCACGGCCGAGCGGCCGGTGACCGCGTACTGCCGCATCGGCGAGCGCAGCGCGCACACGTGGTTCGTCCTCCGCGAGCTCCTCGGCTACGAGGACGTGCGCAACTACGACGGCTCGTGGACCGAGTGGGGCAACCTCGTCGACGTGCCGATCGAGAAGGGCTCCTCGGCCTAGCCGGATCGCCGCACCCCGGTGTACCCTCGGCTCGTCCACGAGCCGGGGGTTTCGCCGTGTTGAAAGAGTTCAAGGACTTCCTCCTCAAGGGCAACCTGGTCGAGGTTGCGGTCGCGTTGGTCCTCGCCCTCGCGCTCACCGCGCTGGTGACCTCGCTCGTCGAGGACCTGATCACGCCGCTGATCGCGGCGATCTTCGGGGAGCCCGACTTCTCCGGGCTCACGTTCACGATCAACGACAGCGTCTTCCGCTACGGCGAGTTCCTGAACGCGTTGATCGCGTTCGTGCTCATCGGCGCGGTGCTCTTCTTCTTCGTGATCAAGCCCGTGAACGCCCTCCTCGAGCGCAGGAAGCGGGGCGAGGAGCCCACGACGCGCGAGTGCCCCGAGTGCCTGAGCGAGATTCCGGTCGCCGCACGCCGCTGCGCCTTCTGCTCGGCGGAGGTGGGTGCATCGAGCTGAGCGGGCCCGTCTCGGCGGTCGACTACCACACGGCCGGCGAGCCGTTCCGCATCGTCACCGGTGGCGTGCCTCCGCTCGAGGGGAGGACGATCCTCGAGCAGCGGCGCTTCGCGGCGGAGCACCTCGACCACGTGCGCCGGCTCCTCGTCTTCGAGCCGCGCGGCCACGCGGACATGTACGGCTGCTTCGTCACCGAGGCGGAGGACGCCGGGGCGGACCTGGGCGTCGTCTTCTTCCACAACGCCGGCTATTCGACGGCGTGCGGGCACGGGACGATCGCGCTCGTCACGTGGGCGCTCGAGACCGGTGTCCTACCGGCGCAGGAGCCGGAGACGCGCGTCGTCGTCGACGTGCCCTCCGGGCGGCTGGAGACGGTGGCGCGCGTGGCCCGCGGGCGCGTCGGTGCGGTCCGGTTTCGGAACGTGCCTGCCTACGTGGACGCCGAGGGCCTGCTCGTCGAGGGCCTGCGCGCCGACGTCGCCTTCGGCGGCGCGTTCTACGCCTCGGTGGCCTCGCCCCTTCCGGTGCAGCCGCGGAACGTGCCGGAGCTCGT
Source organism: Gaiellaceae bacterium (assembly GCA_050697735.1). GTDB lineage: Bacteria > Actinomycetota > Thermoleophilia > Gaiellales > Gaiellaceae > JAIBJN01. The sequence continues at coordinate 10,969 of JBOHAM010000096.1, forward strand.
CGGGCTCGGGAGGGCGGTCAAGGCCGGGCTCGAGGCCCAGCGCCCGTTCGTCCATCCCGAGGAGCCGGAGCTGCGAGACGTCTACGGGGTCATCTTCTGGGAGCGGGTCGACTTCGGGCCGCCGATGCGGCAGCGGAACGTGACGGTGTTCGCCGACGGCGAGGTCGACCGCTCGCCGTGCGGCAGCGGCACATCGGCGAGGCTCGCGCTCCTCGAGCGGGCGGGCGAGCTTCCGCGCGGCGGGGAGCTCGTCCACGAGAGCGTCATCGGCACGGAGTTCCGCGCACGGGTCGTCGCCGACGCCGAGGTCGCCGGCCGCCCCGCCGTGGTCACCGAGATCGAGGGCAGCGCCTCACGCACGGGCGCGCACGAGTTCGTCCTCGAGCCGGACGACCCGCTCGGGGAGGGCTTCCTCCTCCGCTAGCGGCTAGTCGCGCAGGAGCGGGCGGGTCAGGCAGGTGGGCCCGCCGTCGCCCAGGCGGGAGATGTGGTCGCCCTTGTAGACGCGGACGTCGACGCCCGCGCGCTCCATCCGCCGGCGCGTCTCGTCGTTCCCCTCCAGGGCGAGGGCCACGCGCGGGGCGAGGGCGAGCACGTTGGGCCCCATCGACTCGAACTCCTCGTGGGGAGCCTCCACGAGCTCGATCTCCCGCTCGCGCAGGATCTCCACGAGCCGGACGGGCATGAGCCGGAGGTAGACGACGGCGAGGTCGGCGTCGAGCGGGGAGAGGAACGACATGAGGTGGAGCACCTCGCCGGCGCCGCGGTAGTGCGGGAGGTCGAACGCGAGCACGTCCACGCCCGGCAGCAACTGACGCAGCGCGGCGATGCCCTCGTCGTTCGTGCGGTAGCCGCGACCGACGAGGAGCGTCCGGTCGTCGAGCCACACGGTGTCGCCGCCTTCGGCCAGGGCCGGCGCCTCGAGCTTCCCGGCGATCGGGATGCCGGCCTCGACGAGGTCGGCGCCCATCGTGTCGGGCTCGCCGCGTCGCCCCTCCTTGCCGGGACGCAGGAGGATCGCGCCCGGGTCGGCCACGAGCGCCGGGTCGAAGGCGTAGATCGCGTCGGGATCGGGGCCGTGCGGCGTCTGCGCGAGCACGACCTCGGCGCCGGCCTCGGCGAGCTGGGCGCAGAACGCTTCGTGCTCGCGGGCCAGCTCGACAGCGTCCGGCTCGGCCCGCCACCCGTAGGCGCGCCAGACCGCTGCGTCCTCGGGCTTCGGCGCGCGCACGAGCACCCGGCGCAGCCGTCCGGTCATGCTCTGAGCGCCGAAGCGGGGGGCGGTAACCTCCATCGCGTGGAGAGTACAGACAGCCTCGCGGGGCTCGACGCCGGAGGAGGCTGCGCCGCGAAGTACTCCGCCGCGCGCCTGGAGGAGCTGCTCGCCGGCTTCGCTCCCGCGGCCTCCGAGAACCTCCTCGTGGGCCTCTCGCCCGCCGACGACGCGGCCGTCTACCGGCTCGACGACGAGCGCGCGCTGATCTTCACGACCGACTTCTTCCCGCCGCTCGTGGACGATCCGGCGCTCTTCGGCGCGATCGCGGCGGCGAACGCCCTGAACGACGTCTTCGCCATGGGCGGGAAGCCGTTGCTCGCGCTCTCGATCGCCGCCTTCCCCGAGGAGTTGCCGGTCGAGACCGTGCGCGCGATCTTCGACGCGGCCGCCGCCAAGGTGCAGGAGGCCGGCGCGGTGCTCGCGGGCGGCCACACGATCCGAGACTCCGAGCCGAAGTACGGGCTCGCCGTCGTGGGCACGGCGCACCCGGACGCCGTCTGGCGGAAGAGCGCCGCCCGGCCGGGCGACGCCCTCTTCCTGACGAAGCCTCTGGGCACCGGCCTCGTGCTCGCGGGCGTCGCCAGCGGACTGCTCGGCGAGCACCACGCCGCCGAGGCCACGCGCCAGATGACGGAGCTGAACGACCGCGCCGCCGAGGCGCTGCGCGGCTTCGAGCCGTCCGCGGTCACCGACGTGACCGGCTTCGGCCTCTTCGGACACGCGCACGAGATGTCCGAGCGAAGCGGCGTCCGCCTCGTGCTGGAGGCGGGCGCGCTCCCCGCGCTCCCAGGGGCCCTCGAGGCAGCCGCGCAGGGGATCCGCACGGGCGGCGACGGGCGCAACCGCGACTTCGCCGCGGACGCACTTGAGCTCGACGGCCTCGGCAAGGAGCTCGCCGCGCTCGGCTACGATCCGCAGACCGCCGGTGGCCTGCTCGTCTCCCTCCCGGCCGAGAAGGCGGCGGTGCTCGAGGCCCGCTTCGGCGCCGACCGGCTGTTCCTCGCGCGGATCGGCAGCGTGGAGGAGGGGAGCGGAGTGGCGGTCTCGTGATGGAGGCCGGCGCTCGCACGACGCGCCTCCGCTCGCTCACGGTCTCGCCCGCTTACTTCGAGTGGCTTGCGTGGGCGGCGCTCACCGCCCTCTTCCTCATCGTCGTCTCGGGCGCGACCGTGCGCCTCACCGGCTCGGGCCTCGGGTGCGAGAACTGGCCGCGCTGCGGGGAGACCTTCCTGCCGCCGAAGGACTACCACGCCTTCGTCGAGTTCGGGAACCGCGTCGCCGGCTTCGTGGTCGGGCTCACGACGCTCGCCGCCGCCGCCGGAGCGTTCCGGGTCCCGGGCATGCCGCGCTGGCTGCTCGCCGTCGCGGTCGCGCTGCCCTTCAGTGTCCTCGCCCAGGGCGTGCTCGGCGGCATCACCGTCCTCTTCGAGCTGCACCCGCTCATCGTGATGGCGCACTTCCTCCTCTCGCTCGTCGCGCTCGCCCTAGCGATCGTCGTCGTCCTCGGCGCCCGCGGGCTCACCCGCGGAGCCGCGGCCGAGGAGCCGCTCGGCTCGGCGTGGCTCGCCCTCGCGCTGACCCCGGCTGCCCTCGCGCTCGTCGTCTCCGGGACGCTCGTCACGGCCGCGGGGCCGCATTCCGGCGGCGAGGACATCGCCCGCTTCGGGGACGTGATCGAGGCCGTGCACATTCACATCGGCGCAACCGCGGTGTTCGGCGTCCTCTTCCTCGCGCTCCTCGGCCTGCTCGTCGCCGAGCGGAGGCGCGCGCGGGTCGAGCTGCGCCTCGCCGCTGTCGTGCTCGGCCTTCTCCTCGTGCAGATGGCGGTCGGCGAGCTGCAGTGGCGGGAGGGCCTCCCGTGGGGGCTGGTGCTCCTCCACGTGACCGTCGCCACGGCCGTGTGGGTCTGCGTCGTCGCCCTGGCGGCCCGTATCGCCCTACGGCGGCGCGCGCGGCTCCCGGCATAGACTGCGCCGATGGCAGGGCACTTGCGGATCGAACGCCGGCCCACGCTCCGTCACCCCGTCCTCGTCGCGGCGTTCCGCGGCTGGAACGACGGAGCGCAGGGCGCCTCGCTCGCGGCCAGCTTCCTCGCCCAGAGCTGGGGCGCACAGCGTTTCGCCGACATCGACCCGGAGGAGTTCTACGACTTCCAGGCGGTCAGGCCGCAGGTCCGGCTCGAGGAGGGCATCACGCGCCGCATCGACTGGCCGGAGAACGCCTTCTACGACGGCGCCATCCCTGGCCTCGACCGCGACGCCGTGCTCCTCGTCGGCGTCGAGCCGAACACGCGCTGGCGGACGTTCTCGGACGAGGTCGCGGGCGTGGCGAGCGAGCTCGGGGTCGAGCTCGTCGTGACGCTCGGGGCGCTGCTCGCGGACGTGCCGCACACGCGCCCGGCGCCGGTGACGGGCTCTGCCAGCGATCCGAAGCTCGTGGAGGAGCTCGGGCTCACTTCCTCGCGCTACGAGGGGCCCACTGGCATCGTCGGCATCCTGCACGACTCGTGCCGCGCGGCCGGCCTCCCCTCGGCGAGCCTCTGGGCGGCCGTGCCCCACTACGTCTCCCTCGCCGCGAGCCCGAAGGCGGCCCTCGCGCTCTGCGAGCGGCTCGGCGGGCTGCTCGGCGCGACCCTCGACCTCTCCGATCTCGAGCGCGCTGCTGACGCCTACGAGCTCCAGGTGAGCGCGGCCGTCGCCCAGGACGAGGACACGGAGGCGTACGTGCGCGACCTGGAGACGCGGCGCGACGCCCTCGGCGACGAGCTCGACGTCCCCTCGGGCGACTCGCTCGCAGAGGAGCTGACCCGCTTCCTCCAGGAGCACGAGGAGCGCAGCCGAGGGGACGACGAGCCGGGGAGCTAGCCAAAGGTAAAGGCGTAGGCCTCGACGCCCGGCGAGAAGCGGAGCTCGAGGTCGTGGTCTCCCTTCTCGCCCGGGAGGCGCGCGAGCGTGTAGACGTCGTCCACGGTGACCTGCACGGTGCCGGCGGGCCGTCCGTCCAGCAGGACCTCCACGGTGCCCGGGCCCTCGCCCTGGCCGAGCACGAGGAAGACGTCGTTGGCGCTAAAGCGCAGCCGCAGGCGTGCGCCCTCGCCGGCGACGATCCGCTCGTCCTCGACCCGCCAGCGCCCGCCGTAGGCGACACCATGCAGCGGGACGAGTTCCGGGATCTCGTACTCCGCCTCCTCGTCGGGCGCGATCCCTGACCCGACGAAGCGGTCGAGGCGCTGGTAGCCGAGGTACGTCTCCGGCGTCTGCGCGCCGGTCGGCGTCTCGTCTGCGATCTCCTCCGAGACGAGGTCGCCCTCGTCCTCCTCGAGCAGCAGCCTGATCACCCGCTCGCTCTCCTCGTAGTCCCCCTCGCCGATGTGGACGTAGCGCAGGCGGCCCCGGCGGTCGACGAAGTACTTGGCCGGCCAGTAGCGGTTCCCCCACGCCTCCCAGGTCGCGAAGGCGTTGTCGATCGCGATCGGATACTCGATCCCGAGGTCGCGGACGGCGCGCCGGACGTTGTCGTGGTCCCGCTCGAAGGCGAACTCGGGAGCGTGGACGCCGACGATCACGAGCCCCTCGTCCCGGTAGGTCTCGTCCCACGCGCGCACGTGTGGGAGCGTCCGCAGGCAATTGATGCAGGAGTAGGTCCAGAAGTCGATCAGCACGACCTTCCCGCGGAGATCCGCCATCGTCAGCGGTGGCGAGTTGAGCCAGGGGTCGATCGCGCGGAACTCCGGCGCGGGTCCGTAGTCGTCGAGCCGTCCCTCCTCGGCGAGCCCTGGCATGCCGACGAGCCGCTCGAGCCTGCTCTCGGCGGCGGCGCTCTCCTCGAGCGCCTGCAGGGCGCGCGTGTACTCGGGCACCCGCGTCTGCAGGCGCTTGTCGATCCCGAGCACCATCAGCACCGCGACGGCGAGGATCGTGGCTCCGAGGGCGCGCCGGATGGCCGGGGCATGGGCACGGACGCCGCGGAGGCTCATGCCCCGGTGCGCCGCCACCGCCACCCCGAGCAAGACGACCCCGGCGCCCAGGCCGTAGGCGAACGTGATCGCGAACGCCTCGACGGTCAGGCTCTGGGTGGCGGCGACGGTGACCACGGCTCCGATCACCGGGCCGGCGCACGGCGTGAAGAGGAGGCCCAGGCTCGCCCCGAGCAGGAAGCCGCCGCCGTTGTCGTGTGGGCGGCGGCGGGCGAGCGCCTGGAAGGGGCGCCCGAGCAGCTCGCCGAGCGCGGGCCAGACGAGTGAGAGGCCGACGACCACGACGATCGCGATCGCCAGGTTCCGCAGGAGGTCGTCGGGAAGGCCGAGGGCAGTGAGGAGCGCCGTGGCCGTCAGGGTGAAGACGGTGAAGCTCGCCACGAGGCCGGCCACGATCGCGTACGGCCGGCGCGGACCGCCCGTCGCTCCGCCGGCCAGGACGATCGGGAGCACCGGCAGGACGCAGGGCGAGAGCGACGTCACGACGCCGGCGACGAAGGCCACCGCGAGGAGCAGCAGCATCAGAACCTGATGCTAGCCCCGAGCTCTGAACAAAGGGTTACAACCCGATCCAGGATGAACCGGGTTGTTACGCCGGCTCGGGCGCCTCGGCGAGGCGCTCGGCGCCCGGCTCGGGCGCGGCGCGCTCCCCGCCCTTCCCGTTCTGAGAGCGGCGCTTGCCCTGCTGCTTCGCCTGCGGCCTGCCCGCTGCCTGCGGCTCGGCGGTCTCGGGCTTGCGCTTCTTCTTCCGCCGGCGCCTGCGCGACTTCCCCGACGGCTGCTTGGGAGCGGGCAGGTTGTCCGCGAGGGCATTCGCGATCTCCGCGACCGAGCCGATCCGCTCGCGGACGCCGTCGACGAGGCGCTGGGCGGTGGGCGTGTAGGCCTCCGCCGAGGCGAGGAGCGCGACGGCGACGTGCACGGGCTGCTCGAGCGCGACGTTGACGAGCCGCGCGGCGTTCTCCTCGTGCCGGTGGCCGCGCGAGTTCGTGAGCGCGCCGAGGAGCCGTTTGGCCTCGGGCAGGTCGGCGCTCGCGCGCCGGTCCTGGATCTTCCGGGTGGCGCGGGCGAGGCGCCATGTCCAGCGGGCGAGAATGTCTTCCGGCGCCACCACCTTGCTCTCGCCGATGGCGCGCAGGAGGACGCGGATGCCCTGCACGCGGTCCTTGTCCCACGTGGGCGCAGACGTGACCATCGTGACCAGGTCGTCGAAGTCCGCGCGGTCGACGGTGACCGCCACCCGGTCGCCGAGCGCCGAGAGGCGCAGACGGCGATTCGGGTTCTCGGCGGCGCAGCTCATGAGGAACGCCTCGCGGCACTCACGGCTCGCCTGCGCCAGCTTCTCCGCGAAGGCCTGGCGCTCCTCGAAGCGCACCTGCCTCCCGGCGATGCGCGCCCACAGCAGCTGCTCGTCGTCGGCGAGGCGGCCCGGGTGGACGCGCTCCCACTCCCGCGTGATCACGCCGACGCGGCGGTGCGCGTCGGGGGTCACGGGCACGAGCCAGGGCCCGGGCGAGAGCTTGCGCTTCGCGCGCCGCTGGATCCGCCGGCGCGGGGCGGGCGTCACGCGCGCCCCCGGCCGGTAGAAGTCCGAGTCGAGCAGGCTGTGGATGGTGATCGTCCGCTCGGTGTGTGTGGCGGCGTCGTCTACGAAGTCGACGACGATGCCCGCCTCCTTCCGCGGTGCGAGGCGCATGACGCGCCCGATGCGCTGCTGGTAGACGCGGCGGCTGGCGGTAGGCGCGAGGTGCATGCAGATCGTGGCGCGCGGTGAGTTCCAGCCCTCGGCGAGGAGCTGCGCGTTGACGAGGACGTTGATCTCGCCGCGCTCGTAGGCCGCGAGCGTCTCGGCGAGCCGTACCGGCGGGGTGCGGCCGCTGACGGCCTCGGCCTTCAATCCCGCCGCGCGGAACTCGCGCGCGAGGTTGTACGCGTGCTCGACGCCGGCCGCGTAGACGATCCCCGGCGTAGCGTCGAAGCGGTCGCGGTAGAGGCTCGCGGCGGCCTGGTTGAAGATCTCCTGGTCGAGGACCTTGGCGAGGATCTCCTGGTCGTAGTCGCCGCCGACGATGGGGACCGACGAGATCGCCGTGGCCGGCCTGACGCGGAGGCAGCGGAGGGGGGCGATGAGCCCGCGCCGTGCCGCGTCGCCGAGCGGGAGGTCGTCCACCGAGGCCGGGAACACGTCAGAGACCTGCTTGGCGATCAGCTGCTCGGTCGCCGTCATGCCGATGTAGATCGGCTCGGTGAAGCTGCGGATGGCCGCGCTCGTCTTGTCGCCCAGGGCCGTATGGGCCTCGTCGCAGATCACGAGCTGGTAGGCGCTGCGGGAGAGCGAGCCGACGTGGCGCGCGAACCAGGCGTACGTCTGGATGGTGATCGGGTTGCCCCGCAGCGGCTCGTGCCCGTGCAGGACGGGCTCGCGGAGGCGGTCGCCGTAGCCCTCCGTGGTCAGGTCGCGCGTGAACTGGCTTACGAGCAGGCGGCGGTGCGTGAGGATGAGCACGCCCATCGTCCGCGCCGCCTCGACGAACCCGCCGGCGGCGATCGTCTTCCCGGACGCAGTCGGGTGCCGGAAGCGGAAGCGCCGCACCGCTCCAGGATCGCGCTCGGCCGCGGGCGCGTCGTCGTCCTCGTCGCCGGTGGGCTCCTCCTCGACCTCCTCGTCGTCTTGCTCGACGCGCTCCTCGACGCGCTCCTCGACGTGCAGGCCGTTGCCGTTCTCGGCCTCCTCCTCATGGCGCGAGATGAGCTCCGTCAGCATCCCGGCGAGCGCGTCGATCTGATGACGGCGGAGCTCCGTCCCCGACGCGAGCCGCGAGGGCCGGTCGGTGAGCACGCGCTCGAGGCCGAGCATGAGCGCGTAGTCGACCTTCCAGCCGGAAGACGGCGTCCGGCGGCCCGCCTCCATCTCCGCCAGGGCGGCGTCGAGCGCCCGGCGTCGCGAGCGCCCCTCGGCGAGCACCTCGGCGGCGTCCTCCTCCGGATGGAGGAAGGCCTCGCCGGACCATGCTTCCGCCCGGAGGGCGGCTGCCGTCAAGGCGTCCGTGCCCTCCGACGGTATGGTCGGGTGGCCTAGCGCTTCTTGCATGGACGCAGCGCTTGAGCGCTGCCTGTCACGAAAGGGTGTGCGCGGGAGCGAGTCTCGCGCCGACGTCCCGATGATACCGGATTTCGGGGCCCGCCAGGGGCTCCGGGGCGGCTCCTTCGGGCTGTTACCGCTCGAGCTCGGAGGTGACGGCCTGCTGCATGCCGACCGCCTTCTTCATGTATTCGTAAGCGACCTCCGTTCGCCCGTCCGCCTCGTAGAGCTCGGCCAGTCGGGCGTAGACGGCTACGAGGTAGCGGTTGGGGTTGTTCGGCGCCAGGAGCTCCTCGGCGAGCTCGTAGAGTTCGAGCGCGCGGGCGCGGTCGCCGAGGTCCTCGTACACGTCGGCGAGGAGCGAGTAGCTGCGCGCCGCGTCCTCGGGATGGGCTTCGGCGATGATCCCCGAGATTTGCATCGCGAGCGCCGCGGCCTCCTCCTTGCGGCCGAGCTTCACGAGGGCCCGGGCCTCCTCGAGGCGGTACTGGGCTCGCTCGACGGCGTTGCCGTTGCGCTCGAGGAGCGGCCAGCCCTCGGCGAGCACGCGCAGCGCCTCTTCCGGTCGGTCGCGGTCGAGCTCGATGTGCGCGAGCAGCTGGTGTGCGCGCGCCGTGCGGTAGGCGTCCTCGGTGAGCCGGAGCACCTCGAGCGCGCGGCGGGCATAGCGCGCCGCAGGCTCGGGCTCGTTGCGCTCCGCGTGCAGCCGCGACTGCGTCCAGTAGAGATGCGCACGGACGCTCGGGTTGTGGGAGTCCTTGCCGAGCGCGAGCGCGTGTCCGAGGAGCTCCTCGGCCCGCCCGAAGTTGCCGGAGTCGATCAACGCGTGCCCGAGCAGGACCATGAACTGCATCCTGCGCATGACGTCCTCGGCGCGCTCGGCGCCTTCGAGGCAGCGCTCGAAGACCGCGATCGCGGACTCGAGCTCGCCGAGCATGGCGTAGGAGCGGCCGAGCGAGTCGGCCAGGTCGGCATGGTCGCACTCGGGCGTTCCGTAGAGGCCGAGCGCCTGCTCGAAGTGCTCCACGGCGCGCCGCGGCGAGCCGTGGCGGTAGGCGACTTGGCCCAGCCCCTCGTGGGCGCGCGCTCGGGTCGCGTCGGCGGCGGCCGCCTCGAGGATCTCGGTATAGAGCCGCTCCGCGAGGTCGAGGTCTTCGAGCCTGAGCGCCACCTCGGCTTCGAGGAACGCGCCGCCAGTGTCAGTGCGTCCGTCCTCCGAGCCGGTGGCGAGCCAGTCCTCGGTGACCGCGAGTCGCCGGCCGAGCTCGCGCAGCAGCTGGAGCGACGGGATGCGGTCGCCCGACTCGATGCGGGAGATATACGCGGGCGAGCAGCCGGGGAACGCGAGCTGTCGCTGGCTCAGCCCGGCTCGCTCCCGGGCGTCGCGCAGGCGCCGGCCCACGGCCCGCGGGTCGTCTACGTGAGTTGACTTCTGTCGGGGCATCCGAACACCGATGTAGACTCGAACGCTGCCCACGGGCCCAGGGGCTGTCCGGTGAGAAACGAGGCGGAAAGGGGGGCTCTCATGAAGATCCGGGTGGCGCTGCTTTGCCTTGCCCTGGGAACGTTCGCCGCGCTCGTCGGCGGCACTCCCTGGTCGTAGCTCGACCGATCGTACAGGGGTGGCGGGGTGATTGCATCCCGCCCCCCTCCCGGTGTCCGCCGCGGCAACGGTACTGACAATTGTCGGCCGCGGCCTGCCGCGCGGCGTCCCTCCGCCGAGTGATCTGGCGCGGCGGAGGTACGCTCCCGCCCGGTGGACTGGAACGCCCACGCCGAACGCGAAGAAGCTCGTTATGCGGACGGGCTCGGTCGTCTCCCCGAGGACGCCGACGCCCGGCAGAAGCAGCTCGTGCGCGTGGCGATGGCCGCAGGCGGCGCAGGCCTCGCCCGTCTCATGCAGGGACGGCGGGCGGAGGCCGCGGGCTGGCTCGCGCGCTCCGCCGAGCGCTTCCGGGAGAGCTTCCCTGAGGCGCCGCCCGGGAGCTGGGGCCGCCTGATCGGCGCGGTCAAGGCGCGGATCCTTGCGGGAGACTGGGACGGTGCCGAGGCCGACGCCCGATGGGCGCTCGATCAGCGGCCGGCCGAGGGCGGCTCGCCCGTCGGGCGCTATGCGGCCGTGCTCGCGCTGCTCGTCGTTCGCGAGGACGGCGAGGCGCAGGCGCTCGCTGGCGGCCTCCAGGAGGAGGACGAGGACGGCTTCCCGCGTCCGGTGGCCGACGCGCTCGTGGCCCTCGCTGCCGCGGACGCATCGGCGTACCACGAGGCCGCGCGCCGCGTGCTCGAGTCCTTCGAGGAGCGCGAGGCCTACCTCGAAGACATCCCGGTGGCCGACACGGTCGCCGTGCTCGAGGCCCTCGCGGAGCGGCGCGGCATCGCCGCCGGCCTCAGCTCGCCTCTGCTGCCGGAGGGCTAAGAGCTCGGTTCAGAATGACGCCTCGTCGCCGGGGTGTGCTGGGCGCGCGCGAGGCAAGGACGCAGGGAGTGCCCGTATTCGAGAATACGGGCGCGACTGAGGACGCAGAATCGCGCCGTCCAGCGCGTCCCGGCGGCACCAGGCTTCATTTCGAAAGCAGCTCTAGACGCTCGGGCCCGGGTGCGTCAGCTCGCGTCGCGGCGCCCGAGGCGCGCGTGGACGAAGCTCTCGGGGCTGAGGCCGGTGCGCTCCAGCCGCCTCACCGAGCTCTCGCGGCCCCAGCGCTCGATCGCGCGGCCGGCCGCGCCG
>JBOHAM010000097.1:0-8579 GCA_050697735.1 Gaiellaceae bacterium
CGCCCAGACGGCGGTCCACCAGAACTCGTCGATGGTGAGGTTGTCGGAGATCGCGTCCGTGACGGCGAGCAGGATTGCGGTCAGGATCAGGGAGAGGAGTCCGAGGGCGAGAAGCGAGAGCGGGAGCCCGACGGTGCGCAGGATCGTCCCGATCACCGCGTTCAAGATTCCGAACAACGCGGAGACCCAGATGTAGCCGCCGAGCCCGCCGGAGATCTCCATGCCCGGCAGCACCCAGCTCGTGATCGCGAACGCGACGGCGAGAACCGCCCAGGTGACCAGCAGGATGACGAGCGTCGCTTGGGGGGCGGAGGGCTCGCTGCGGGACGAATCCATCCGCGGGAGTATGCCCTTCACCCGGGTGATTCGCGCGTGCGGGTGATGGCGCCGCCGGTGCCGGACGGGAGAATCGGCCCGAGTCGCAGCAAGCCAAAGGAGGCGGCGCGAAGCCATGCCCGAGTCCGCGAACACGAACACGCGCACGACCCTGCCCATCCCGGACGAGGCGTACGAGGGGGAGCTGCCCTTCGACGCGAAGGACCCGACGGCGACCTTTCCGCCGATCGAGCCGCTGCGCCCCCCGGCGGGCGCGCCCAACGTCCTCGTCGTGCTGCTCGACGACGTCGGCTTCGGGGCCTCGAGCGCGTTCGGAGGGCCCTGCCACACGCCGACGGCCGAGCGACTGGCGGGAAACGGGCTCAGGTACAACCGCTTCCACACGACGGCCCTGTGCTCGCCCACACGGCAGGCGCTTCTCACCGGCCGCAACCACCACGCGGTCGGCATGGGCGGGATCACGGAGATCGCGACGTCGGCGCCGGGCTACAACTCGATCCGGCCGAACACGTGCGCTCCCCTGGCAGAGACGCTCAAGCTCAACGGGTACTCGACCGCGCAGTTCGGCAAGTGCCACGAGGTTCCCGTCTGGGAGACGAGCCCGATGGGGCCGTTCGACGCCTGGCCGACCGGCTCGGGCTTCGAGCACTTCTACGGCTTCATCGGCGGGGAGACGAACCAGTGGGCGCCGGCCATCTACCAGGACACGGTGCCCGTCGAGCCCGACCGGACTGCGGAGGAGGGCTACCACTTCACCGAGGACATGACCGACCACGCGATCGACTGGGTCCGGCAGCAGAAGGCGCTCATGCCTGACAAGCCGTTCTTCGTCTACTTCGCGCCCGGTGCGACGCACGCGCCCCACCACGTCCCCAAGGAGTGGATCGACAAGTACGAGGGGAAGTTCGACCAGGGCTGGGACGCGCTGCGCGAGGAGAGCTTGGCGCGCCAGAAGGAGCTCGGCATCGTCCCCGAGGACGCCGAACTGACCGCGCGACCCGCGGAGATCCCCGCCTGGGACGAGATGCCCGCCGACATGAAGCCCGTGCTCGCCCGGCAAATGGAGGTCTACGCCGCCTTCCTCGAGCACACCGACCACCACGTCGGTCGCCTGATCGCCGCGCTCGAGGACCTGGAGATCCTCGAGGACACGCTGATCTACTACATCATCGGCGACAACGGCGCCTCGGCCGAGGGCACGCCCAACGGCTGCTTCAACGAGCTGGTCGTCTTGAACGGCGCCTTCGGGCTCGAGACGGTCGAGTTCATGACGGAGCGCATCGACGACTTCGGCTCGCCGAAGGCGTACAACCACTACGCGGTCGGGTGGGCTCACGCGATGGACACGCCCTACCAGTGGACGAAGCAGATCGCCTCGCACTGGGGCGGCACGCGCAACGGCACCATCGTGTACTGGCCGAACGGGATCGAGGTGAAGGGCGAGATCCGCTCGCAGTTCCACCACGTGATCGACGTGGCCGCGACTGTGCTCGACGCGGCCGGCCTGCCGGAGCCCACGTCCGTCCACGGCGTCGAGCAGGTGCCGCTGCACGGCGTCTCGATGGCCTACTCGTTCGCAGATGCGGACGCTGCGGAGCGGCGCGAGACCCAGTACTTCGAGATGTTCTGCAACCGCGGCATCTACCACCAGGGCTGGACCGCGGTCACCCGCCACAGCATCCCGTGGGTGTTGGCCGAGGCTCCGCCGCTTGCTGACGACCGCTGGGAGCTCTACGGCCCGGATGACTGGACGCAGGCCCACGATCTCGCGGAGGAGCAGCCGGAGAAGCTCGCGGAGCTGCAGGAGCTCTTCCTGAGCGAGGCGAGGAAGTACAACGTCCTGCCGCTGGACGACCGGCGCGCCGAGCGCTTCAACGCCGATCTCGCCGGCCGGCCGCAACTCGTCAAGGGGAACACCCAGCTCCTCTTCGGCGGCATGGGGCGTCTCTCCGAGAACTCGATCGTCGTGCTCAAGAACAAGTCCTACGCGGTGACCGCCGACTTCGTGGTGCCGGAAGGAGACGGGCCCGCGACCGGCGTGATCATCGCCCAGGGCGGGGCCTTCGGCGGATGGTCGCTCTACGCCCTCGAGGGCAAGCCCGCCTACTGCTACAACCTCTTCGGCCTGGAGTTGTTCAAGGTCTACGGGGAGGAGGCGATCTCCGCCGGCGAGCATCAAGTGCGCCTGGAGTTCGCCTACGATGGCGGCGGCCTCGGCAAGGGCGGAACCGCGACGCTGTACCTCGACGGCGACAAGGTGGGCGAGGGCCGGGTCGATGGCACCGTGCCGATGCTCTTCTCCGCCGACGAGACGACCGACCTGGGCTCCGACAGCGCCACCCCGGTGACGGACGACCTCGGCCCGGCGGAGACCAAGTTCTCGGGGCGCGTGCGCTGGGTGCAGATCGACCTCGGCGAGGACGCCGAGGACGTCGACCACGTGATCTCGCCCGAGGAGCGGTACCGGATCGCGATGGCGCGGCAATAGGGCTGCTGCTCACCCGGGTGAATGTCCCGGTCGGGCGGTGTTCTGCGCCGCCGTGGCCTGAGATACTCGCAGCGAACCGCGAAAGGAGACGTGATGGCAATTGGACCCGTCCAGCTGCTCGTGCTCGGGTTCCAGCAGCCCGACTTCAGGGGCGAGATCCTCGCCGAGCTCGACCGGCTGAAGGAGAACGACGTCGTGCGCGTGATCGACGCGCTGGCCGTCTACAAGGACGCGAACGGAGAGGTGACTGCGCTGGAGCGCAGCGACCTGAGCGACGAGGAGGCGGCGGAGTTCGGCGCCACAGTCGGCGCACTGATCGGCGCCGGGATGGCCGGGGCGGAGGGCGCCGAGGCCGGAGCGGAGCTCGGCGCGGCAGCGACGGCCGAAGGGGTCGACCTCTTCGACGAGGAGGAGGTCTGGGACGTCGTCGACGACATCCCAGAGGACACCGCCGCGGCGCTGATCCTGCTCGAACACCGGTGGGCCATTCCACTCCGGGACGCCATCGTGCGTGCCGGCGGCTTCCGGATCAGCGACGGCTTCATCCATCCGCTCGACCTGGTCGCCATCGGCGTGCTCGCGGCCGACGAGGCGGCGGCGAGCGGCTCGTAGACCCACGTACCGAGTAAAGGAGGAACCGACCATGTTCGGACCGTCCCGCAGAGTCGCCCGCCGCACGGCGCGACGCACGTCCCGCCGCCAGATGCGTATGCACGACTCGATGAGCGGCGGCTACGACGAGGGCGGCTACGACGAGCCGGCGCCGCCCCCGGCACCGAGCGCCCCCGCCGAGCCGGATTACGCGGCTGAGCTCCAGAAGCTCGCCAGCCTCCGCGACCAGGGGATCATCGACGACGCGGAGTTCGACGCGAAGAAGAAGCAGATCCTCGGAATCTGAGGGTGGAGAAAAATGACAACCCGAATGGACAGCGCCGCGCGATCCTGAGTTAATACGCGGCGATCGTGTCCACGGCCGCTGCGCCGACTGCGGGCTCTGCCCTATCGGTTCGGGGGACCGCGGGACTGCGTCGGCGTGCCCTCTTCGCCGTGGCGGCGCTCGCCCTGCTCGCGGGCGTGGGCGGATGGCTGCTCGTCGCGACGAGCGAGCACCTCGGACGCCCGGTCGAGTACGGGCTCCTCGTCGCCAACGTCATCCTGAGCACGTTTGCCGCGGCGATCTACTGGCTGGTGCGGAGGCCCGGGAACCGCGTCGGCCTCCTCCTCCTGGCGCTGGCAGTCGCCTACACGGGCATCTCCCTGCAGGGAGCGGGAAACCCTCTGCTGCACAGCATCGGCGTCCTCTTCGACGCGATCGTGTTCTTTCTCGCCTACTTCGTCGTCTTCGCGTTCCCGGAGGGGCGGCTCAACCGTCCGCTCGACAGGCTGCTGATCGCCGCGGTCTCGGTCTTCCTCCTGGTGTCGTTCCTGCCCTGGTTTCTCTTCTCGCCCGTCGTGTTCGGCGGCGCCCCGCTGGCGGTCTGTAACGCCGCCTGCCCGGAGAACGCGCTGATGATCGCGAATCGGCCGGCGTGGGCCGATGGCTTCGGCACGCTCGAGGACTACCTGGCGGTAGCGCTGGCGGTGGCGATCGCCGGGGCACTCGTCTACCGGCTCGCGGCGGCCACACGGCCTCGGCGGCGCACGCTGATCCCCGTCTACATCCCGGCGCTCGTGCTGACGGTCGTATTCGGGACGTTCCGGGCGGCCAGCGTCGGACTCGTCGACCTCGACGCGGCTTCCCGCGACGTGCTCGGCTGGTTCCTCACCGGGGCCCGGGGCACGCTCTCCTACGGCTTTCTGCTCGCGATCGTCCAGACGGCGTTCTTCGCGGGCGTCGCTCTCAAGCGGATGGTCGGCGAGCTGGGCAGCGACCCCAACGCCGTCCATCTCCGCGCCCTCGTGGCCGGTGCGCTCGACGACCCCTCGCTGGAGCTCGCCTTCCGCGTCGGCGGAACCGATCGCTTCGTCGATTCGGGCGGCGATCCGATCGATCCCGGCCGCGTCGCCCCCGGCCGCTCCGCAGCTCCGGTGGGACGGCAGGGCGACACGGTCGCCTACATCCTCTACGACGACGCCCTCGACCAGGACCCGGAGCTCGTGGAGGCCGCAGCTCGGACGATGCTGCTCGCGCTCGAGCACGGTCAGCTGGCAGCCGAGCTCGAGACGACGATCGGAGACCTCCGTGCGTCGCGTGCGCGCACGATCGCCGCGGGCGACGCCGAACGGCGCCGCATCGAGCGGGATCTCCACGACGGGGCCCAGCAGCACCTCATCGCGCTGCGCGTCCGGCTCGGGCTCGCGAGCGAGCTCGCGGAGGAGAGTCCCGAGCTTGCGCGAGCGCGGCTGGCGCAGGTGGGGGACGAGCTCGAGGAGGTGCTGGAGGAGCTCCGCCGGCTCGCCCACGGCATCTACCCGTCGCTCCTCGTCGACCACGGGCTCGCGGACGCGCTGGCCGCCGTCGCCCGGCGATCCTCGCCGCCGGCGGCCTTCGAGGCGAGCGGGATCGGCCGCTACCCGCAGGAGATCGAGGCGGGCGTGTATTTCTGCTGTCTCGAAGCGCTCCAGAACGTCGGCAAGCACGCGGGCCCCGCCGCCCGTGCACGCATTCGCCTGTGGCAGAGCAGCGGCTGGCTCGGGTTCGAGGTCCGCGACGACGGCGTCGGCTACGACGTCGACTCGGTTCGCGACCGCGGCGGCGGGCTCGCCAACATGGGCGACCGGCTGGGCGCACTGGGAGGGGCGCTGACGGTGGACTCGACGCCCGGGCACGGGACGAAGGTGCGCGGGAGCGTCCCGGTGCCCGGCTCCTCGGCCTGAGGCTCGCCTGAGATGGGCGAAGCCTTCCTCTGGGGCCTGGTCGCCGGCTCCTCGCTCGTCATCGGCGGGCTCCTCGCCCTCCGCCTTCGGATCGGGGGCCGCGCGCTCGGGCTGATCATGGCGTTCGGCGCCGGCGTGCTCATCAGCGCGGTGGCGTACGAGCTCGTCCAGGAGGCCTTTGACGTCGGCGAGGGCAGCGGCGGTCTCGCGCTCGGGCTGTTCGCAGGCGCGGCCACCTTCTACTGCGGCGACCTCCTGATCGACCGTCTCGGCGGCCAGGGACGAAAGAGCTCCGGTGGAGAGCAGGCCGCGGGATCGGGGCTCGCGATCGTTCTCGGCATCGTCCTCGACGGCGTCCCGGAGTCCATGGTGATCGGGATGAGCCTGCTCGAGGGCGGCGGCGTGAGCGTGGCCGTCATCGCGGCCGTCTTCCTCTCGAACCTCCCGGAGGCGCTGGCGGCGACCACAGGGCTCGCCGCTGCGAAGTGGTCGCAAGCCCGCATCCTCGGGCTGTGGACGGCGGTGATGCTCGTTACCGCCCTCGCCTCCTTCCTGGGGTACGTCCTGCTCGACGGCGCTTCCTCAGGGAGCCTGGCCTTCGTCCTGGCGTTCGCCGGCGGGGCGATCCTGACGATGCTCGCCGACACGATGATGCCGGAGGCCTTCGAGCACGGGGGGAAGACGGTCGGCCTCGCGACGACGCTCGGCTTCGGGCTCGCGTTCGCGCTCTCGGCGCTCGAGTGACGCAGGTCGCGCTACGAGGAGAGGACGAGCGCCTTCTCGGCTTTGTACTCGTCGTCGCTGAGCGCGCCTCGCTCGTGCAGCGCCGCGAGCCGCTCGAGACGCTCGAGACCGTCGTCGGAGGAGGAGCTTGCGCCCGCGGCGCGGGAGGCGGTCAGCCGGCCGAGCGGATTGAAGGGCGCGGCGACGGCGTCCGGGAACTCCCGAACAGCCTGCCGGCGAAGGAGCTCGAGCCCTGCGAACGCGAGCACCAGGACCACCACGACCGAGATGAACCGCCGCGGCGTCCCGATCGGCCCCCACAGGAGCACGAGCAGGAGGAGGGCGGCGAGGACGAGGTGCGGAACGGCCGGGCGGTCGCGGAACGTGGGGGCGAGCCAGCGGCGAGACGCCGTCGCCCGTCTGGAGGGCCCCGCGATCCAGACGCCCAGCAGGCCGATCGCCCCGACGAGGATCGCGGCCGCGGCCGATTCGGCGAGGAGTGACGTGAAGATCTCCCAGACGTCACGGGCGGCCGCCTTCAGGGACTCCGCCTGCACGAGGCTGTCGACGATCGCATTGCCGCCCAGCCGGCGGGCGACGAGCAGCAGGAGCCCGAGGAGGATCAGGCTGACGGCCAGTGCGCGCAGCGTCTCGCGCCGCCGGCCGCCGGCGAGGTAGACCGCGCCGGCCCAGAGCGCGAGACCGAGGATGAACGGCCAGAAGGAGAGAGCCTTGAGGGCCTTCACGGCGCTCTGCACGGTCGAGAGCTGATCCGAGTGCATGATCACCACCGGCTCGACGCGCTCCTGGACCGCCCCCGTGGCGCCCTCGCCGACGCCGATCCGGCCGGCGACGTTCTCCACGATCTGGTCGAGGTCGAGCACGACGGCGCCGTCGGTCAGGACCACGCGCTCGGTCTCGCCCTCCAGCAGGGCGACGAGCTGCGCGTTCACCGCCCTGTTCGTCGTGCGCCAGAGCTCCTGGACGCGGGGCCTCGCCAGTGCCTCGCTGGCCCGCTGGTAGGCGACGCCGCGGAGCTGCGAGGCCGCGGGAGCCGCGAGGGGCTTGAGCCTCTCGGGGAGCGATGCCTCCAGCCGCGCCTCCACGTCGCTCGCGGCGTACGCGCGGTCGACGATCTGAACGGCGAGAACGTCCCGGACGTTCTCGCTCTCGAGCAACTGGCCGCTCTGGTCCGCCCAGACGTCCGGATCGAGCGCGATGTCCCGGATCCAGACGCTGACCGTCGAGACGAGCAGGCAGAGGGCGCCGAGGACGACGAGGACCGGCACGAGGACGCGATGGCGCCTGGCGCTCGTGTCGCTCTTTGCGGGAGCGTCCTTCGAGCTCACGCGAGAACCATCCCGAACGCACGGCCCCGGCACTTCACCCGGCGTCGAGGTTCACCCGGGTGATTCGAGATCAGAGCGCTCCGAGCTCTCGGGCCCGCTCGACAGCGGCCTGGCGGGAGGAGACGCGGAGCTTCTGGTAGATCGACTTCGTGTGCGAGTGGATGGTGTTGAAGGAGAGGAAGAGCGTCTGGCCGATCTCCCGCTTGGCGAGGCCCTCGGCGAGGTAGCGGAGCACCTCGAGCTCGCGCTCCGTCAGCTCGCTGTCGCCCTCGACGCGGCGGTGGGCCGGGACGAGCGAGCGCGTGACCTCCTCCAGGCGCCCGCGCAGCATGCCGGGATCGAGGCAGCCTTCCACGAGAGCCCTCGCTTCGACCAGTAGGGCCCGTGCCTCCTCCCGCGCCCCGAGCGAGCGGCGCACCGGGGCGAGCGTGAGCAGCGCGTCGGCGAGGTAGAGCTCCTCGCCCCGGGCGCGCAGGCGCTTGATCGCACGCGCGAGCAGGCGTGCGGCCTCGTCGAGCTCGCCGTTGCGTGCCACCAGCGCGCCGAGGGAGGCATAGGCGACCCCCGCGCCTGGCTCGTCGACGAGATCGTGCTCCCCGGCGAGCCGCAGCCCCTCGCGGGCGGAGGCCTCGGCGGCGCCGAGGTCGTCCACTTCCAGGCAGGCCAGGCCGAGGACAGCCCTGGCGGTGGACGCGGCAAGCCACTGCCTCGCGCGCGCCGCCAGGAGAGCGGCCTCGAGGAGCGGCGCCCGCGCCTCGTCTGTCTCGCCCGCCAGGTACCGCGCCCAGCCGAGCGCGAGCAGGACGGCCGGCTGCCAGGGCGAAGGGCGCTCCGCCTCCAGGTCGCAGGCGTGCGCGGCGGCTGTC
>JBOHAM010000098.1:0-9588 GCA_050697735.1 Gaiellaceae bacterium
TTAGGCTCGTAAGCGGGTGGTGGGCTGGGGTGCCCCGAAAGGAACTCGCGCGTTACTTGCGCTGGGGCGACGAGAGCGCAGCCGTCACGCCGAGGCCGACGAGCACGGTGCCAGTGACCCAGCGCTCGGCGCGCACGAAGAGCGCGCTTCCGCGCAGCCAGCCGGAAGCGGCGCCCGCGGCGAGCGCGTAGAGCCCGTCGCTCACGACGGCGATGAGGATGAACAGCAGCCCGAGGACCGCGATCTGGAACCAGACCGCGCCCTCCTCGACGTTCACGAACTGCGGCAGGAACGCGAAGAAGAAGAGCGCCGCCTTCGGATTCAGCACGTTGACGACGATTCCCTGCCGGAAGAGACGGTCGAGCCGGCGCGGAGGGCGTTCGCCGGTCGGTGCCGCCGCCTGGCGCGTGAGCAGTCGGCGGACGCCGAGGAAGATCAGGTAGGCCGCCCCCGCGTACTTGACCACGTTGAACGCGACCGCCGACTGGACGAGCAGCGCCGAGAGCCCGAGCGACGCCGCGGCGACGTGCACGAGGCCGCCGACCTGCACGCCGAGCATGGAGACGAGCCCGGCCCGGCGCCCGTGCTCGATCGACTGCGTGACGATGTAGAGCACGGCCGGGCCCGGCACGATCAGCAGCAGGAAGGCCGCGCCGGCGAAGAGCGCCAGCGTGCCGGGATCGGGCAGGGGCATGCCGGCGCCTTAACTCTCGCGCATGAAGCCCTGGCGGGCGGCGGAGACGAGGGCGACCGCCTCGGGGAAGAGGACGCGCATCGCGTCACGCAACGCGATCGCCTGCTCGTCCGGCGAGCCCTCGACCTGGAGCCGCTTGAGCGCCGCACCGGTCAGCTCGACGGCCGTGTTGAGCGTCAGCGTGGCGAACTGCTCGCGCTGGGACTCCTGCACCGCCTCCGTCTGTCGCTCGGCGAACTCGCGAAGCCCGCGCATCAGCTCCTCCGGGTCGCCTCCGAACGGGAAGCCGAACCCACCCTCCATACGTGTCCTTTCGTCGTTCCACGTAATGTACGCGCCGATGCCGGCCGGTCGCTTCGCCGAGGCTGTCAACGAGCAGATCGCGAACGAGTTCGCGGCCTCGCAGCAGTACGTCGCGATCGCCGTCCACTACGACTCCGAGACGCTGCCGCAGCTCGCGGCGCACTTCTACCGCCAGGCGCTCGAGGAGCGAAACCACGCCATGATGCTCGTCCAGTACCTGCTCGACTCGGACCTGACCGTGCACATCCCCGCGGTGGAAGGGCCGCGCACGGACTTCGGCGACGCGGTCTCCCCCGTCGCGCTCGCCCTCGAGCAGGAGCGCACGGTCACCGAGCAGATCAGCCGCCTCGCCGCGCTCGCCCGTGAGGAAAACGACCTCGTCGGCGCCCAGTTCCTCGACTGGTTCCTCAAGGAGCAGCGCGAGGAGGTCTCCAGCATGTCCGACCTCCTCGCCATCGTCACGCGCGCGTCCGAGTCGAACCTGCTGCTCGCCGAGGAGTACCTCTCGCGCGTCCAGGTCGGCGACGCCGGCGAGGATCCCTCCGCGCCACCCGCCGCCGGCGGGGCTCTCTAGCCGCTCGGGACTACCCTGTGCGGCAGGATGCCGAGGTCGCTTCGCCTCGCCGTTCTGGCCGCGATGCTGGCGCTGGCCGTCGCGCTCGTCATCGGCGTGGTCGAGGCCGTCGCCGGCCCGGATCTCGGCACGCACGAGACGGAGCTCGCGCTCGCGGCCGACGGCCGCGGACGCCCGGAGAGCTACCACTGCGAGCGTCTCTGGCTCGACTACTGGGACTATCGCTGCCGCTGGGAGGAGCCGGCGACCGGCTGGGTCGTCGTCAACGTCCGCGTGGACCGCAACGGCGTCGTCGAGCGCTCCGTCGATTAGATCGGCGCGCAGCAAGAGCTAGACTCGGATGCATGTTGGAACGGGCGCAGATGCGCATGCTCCCGATCGCGAATCGGGCGGCTGACTACGCGCCTGTCGCACCTGCGTGCTGCAACGCCTGCCGGATCTGCGCGACACAGGGCATCCTCGGACTGATCTTCGGTGGGGCAGGAGCACTCGGCGCGGTCGCGGTGGGGGTTGCGCGCCGTTTCGCAAGCCCCTCGAGCTAGCCGAGCGGCCCCTTGTAGCGGCTCTCGACTTCGTCGGCGAGCTCGTCCGCGGCGGCGACGCCCGTCTTCATCGCCTCGGCGAAGGGCGAGCCGCCGACCTCGCCGAGCGCGTGCTCGAGACGCGAGGCCGCCTGCCCGAGCGCGTCGAGGTAGCCGACGCTCGCCACGCGCGGCGGGGGGTGGATCGCCTCCTGGAGCTCGGCGGCGGCGACCTCGGCCTCCTCGATGCCGGCCGGGTTCTCGCTCAGCCGCAATTCGACGAGCCGCGCCCGCAGCTCGCCCAGGTCGCCGCCGCCCGCGCTCTCCTCAGCCAGCTCGCACATCGCGGCGATGGCGACTGCGTCCCGCACGAGCACCCGGTCGGCGACCGGCTGCCGGTCCGCGCCGAGCGCGAGCCACGAGCGCTCGCCGTTCGCCTCGTACGCGCACAAGTAGACGCGCGCGCCCGTGCCGGGCTCCGCCGGGATGACGGCCACGACCTCCTCGCCGGCGCCGGCATGCTCCGCCGCGGCCGCGCCGGCCGCCCCCAGCTCCTCCTCGAGGCTCACGTGCGGCAACAATAGCCCGGTGGCAGCCGGATCCTCGGAGCGGAACCGTGCGGCGGAGGAGCTCTTCGCGCCCCTCGCGGCGAGCTACGACCGTTACGCGCGGCTCCTCAGCTTCGGCCAGGATCCTCGCTGGCGCGACGCCCTCGTCGCCCGGGTCGAGGCCCGGCCGGTGCACGTCGTGCTCGACGTGGCAACGGGGACGGGCGCGGTCGCGATCCAGCTCGCCCGCCGGTACGGATGCCGGGTCGTCGGCGTCGACCAGAGCGCCGAGATGCTCGCCGAGGGACGGCGGCGCGTCGAGGCGGCCGGCCTCGCGGAGACGATCGAGCTCCGCCGGGCGCCCGCCGACGAGCTTCCGTTCGAGGACGCCGGCTTCGACGGCCTCACCTTCACCTACCTCCTGCGCTACGTCGAGGACCCGGCGGCGACGCTCCGCGAGCTCGCGCGCACCGTGCGACCCGGCGGGCGCATCGCCATGCTCGAGTTCTTCGTCCCGAGGCACCGCCTGGCGCGGCTTTCCTGGGAGGCGTACGTCGGCCTCGGGCTGCCGCTCGCCGGGAAGCTGATCTCGCCCGGCTGGGCCGACGTCGGCTCGTTCCTCGGCCCGAGCATCCGCGGCTTCTGGGAGCGCTGGCCTCCCGACCGCCTGCGCGGTGCCTGGGAGGACGCCGGCATCCGCGATGTGCAGGCCCGCCTGCTCAGCCTCGGCGGCGGAATCGTCATGTGGGGCACGCGTGACGAGTAAGACCGAGGCCGGCCGTCCCGCCTTCTACGCACTCGCACCGGGCGGCTGGCGCGACTACGTGACCCTGCTCCACGTTCCCTACACGGCCTGGCACCTGAGCTACGTGGCCATCGGCGCCGCCCTCACGCCCGCCTTCGCCTGGAGCCGCTTCCTGCCCACGCTGGCCGCCTTCTTCCTTGCGGTCGGAATCGGCGCCCACGCGCTCGACGAGCTGAACGGCCGCCCCCTCGCCACGCGGATCCCCGAGCGGATGCTGCTCGCGCTCGCCGCGCTCTCGATCGGCGGCGCCGTGGCGATCGGGGTGCTCGGCGCGGTGACGGTCGACCCCTGGTTGGCTCTCTTCGTCGTGGTCGGCGGCTTCGTCGTCGTCGCGTACAACCTCGAGCTCGCGGGCGGGCGCTTCCACGGCGACCTCTGGTTCGCGCTCGCCTGGGGCGCGTTCCCGCTCGCCACGGCCTACTTCGCCGTTGCCGAGAGGCTGGACGCCGTCGTCCTCGCCGGCGCGGCCTTCGCGTTCCTGCTCAGCCGCGCGCAACGACAGCTCTCGACGCCGGTCCGCGACGTGCGCCGCCGCGTCTCTTCCGTCGAGGGTCGCGTCGAGCGCAGCGACGGTCACTCCGAGCCCGTCACGACCGAGCTCCTGCTCCGCGGGAAGGAGGCCGCGCTTCGCTCTCTCGCCGCTACGAGCGTTGCGCTTGCGGTAGCGCTCGTCACAATGCGCGTGACGTGATCCCGATCCTGCTCCATCTCGAGGAGCCGCCCGCCTCGCTCGCAGCGGCCACGGCCCCGCGTCCGCCCGCGCTCGTCGCGCCGGCGCCGCGCGAGGTCTCCTTCGGCCGGATCGCCGGCCGCGTCTCCGCGGGAACCGTGCGCGTGGTGGTGCGGGTCGACGGGACGGCGAGGAAAGCGGTGCCGGTCGCCGGCCCGGGACGGTTTTCCTTCCCCGTGCGGCTGCCGTCGCGGGACGTCAGCGTGCGCGTCCTCGCCGTCGGCGCCTCGGGCCAACGCGCCGGGACGACCGTGGCGCCCGTGTACGGGCTCCCCCGCTCCGCGCGGCCGGGCGCGACGCGCCGCTCCGTCCAGGACCATCGGCTGACTCGCCGCTTGCGCCCGCTCGCGCGCGACTTCGGCGGCACTGCGGCCTTCTACGTGCAGGACCTTCGCACCGGCCGCGGCGCCGCCTGGAACGCGGGCGCCCGCTTTCCGGCCGCCTCGACCCTGAAGCTGCCCGTCGCCATGGAGGTGCTGCGGCGGCTGCAAGGGCGCCCGGCGGCGGGCTCCTCGCTCGACCGGCTGCTCTGGCGGATGCTCGTGTACTCCGACAACGCGGCCACCAACTCGCTGCTCGTGTGGCTCGGCGGCTCGACGAGCGGCGGCGCCGCCCACGTCAACGCGCTCATGCGCTCCCTCGGCCTGCAGAACTCGCTCATGTACGGCGGCTATGCGATCGGGACGGCCGCTGCCACTCCGATCCCGGTGCGGGTGAACGAGCAGCCCGCGTTCGGGATCGGGAAGTACACGACCGCCTACGACCTGATCCGCCTGCACCGGGCCGTGCACCAGGCGGCGGGCGGGCGCGGCCCGCTGCCGGCGGCGGCGCCCGGCTTCTCTCGCCGGGACGGGCGCTACCTGCTCTGGATCCTCGCCCACGTCGCCGACCGCGGGAAGCTCGACCGATTCCTGCCGGAGAGCACCTCCGTCTTCCACAAGGCGGGCTGGATCCGGCACGCGCGCCACGACGCCGGGATCGTCTACTGGCGCGGCGGGGCGTACGTGGTCGCCGTGATGACGTGGAACGGAGGGGGTGTCGGCTCGGCCTCGGACGTCCTCGCGGGCCGGATCGCCGCCAGGTCGCTCCACCGCTTCGACCGCCTGCGGGCGCGGGGCTCTACCACCGCCGTCGCAGCGATCACTGCCTAGGAGGGTTTGGTGGAATGTCGTTCGTCGCAGGGGTGCGATGCTCGTTCCGAGGCAAGGACGCAGGGAGCGCCGATAGTCGTGACTATCGGCGTGACTGAGGACGCCGCATCGGGGCGAGCAGCGCGGCCCTGCGGCACAAGCGCCTATTTCGCTAAACCCTCCTAGGATTCCGGAATGACGGTCGTACTCGAGATCGCGTTCGCGGCGGGCCTCGCAGTCGTGGCCGTCTCGCTCGTGGCCGTCGCGTTCGGGCGGGTCGCCTCGCGGATCCTGCTCGCGAGCGCAGTCCTGCTGGCGGTCGTGGCCGTCGCCGCGGCGCTCGTCGCCGGGCTCGAGATCGCGGAAGGCTCCGACGACGAGGAGCTGCTCCTCGTCACGGTGGGCGGGCTATTCGCCGCCGCGCTCGCACAGACGGCCCTCTGGGTCCTCACCCGCGGCCTCCGGCGCGTGCGCGATCTGGAGCGCGTCGGCGACCGTGCGCGCAAGCAGCTCGAGGGCTATCTCGAGCGCCACGCGGAGGAGCGCCGGGCCGAGCTCGACCGGATCCTCGCCCGGGAGCGCGCCAACGCCGGCTACGTCCTCGGCGAGCAGGAGCGCCAGCTGGCCGAGGAGCGGCGGGACACCGTCGCCCGCCAGGCCGAGAGCGCCCGGGTCGAGCTCGCCGGAACGGTGGCGAGCGCCCAGGAGCGCCTGGAGAGCCGGCTGCGCGCCTGGGCGGCGGACCTTGACCGTGGCCAACGGGAGCTCGAGACCCAGCTCGCCCAGCTCGGCCAGCGGCAGAAGGAGGCCCTGGCCCAGTACGACGCCCGCCTGCGCGCGGACGCGGAGCGCCTCGCCGGCGCCACCGAGGAGCAGCGGCAGGCGCTCACGCAGCTCCGCACCGACTTCCAGCGGCTCGTCAAGGAGCTCGTCGAGGAGGGCCGCTCGGAGCTCGAGACCCACACGGCCGAGCGGCGGCGCGCTCTCCAGGAGGTGAGCGACCGCCTGCGCGACCGGGAGCGGGACGTCCGGGAGCAGATCGAGCGCGAGGAGGCGGAGGCGAAGGCGCGCCTGGCCGCCGGCGTGGCCGAGGCGGAGCGGCGAGAGCTGGGACAGCTCGACCGGGCGCTCGAGCGCGCCACCTCGCGCCTCTCCGAGGAGGCCGAGCGCCGCTTCGACGCGCAGATCAAGCAGTCCCGCGAGAAGTCGGCCGAGCGCCTCTCGCGCGAGCTCGAGCGATCCATCGAGAACTTCGTGCGCCAGGCGGAGAAGGAGATTTCCGACCGGATCGCCGACCTCGGCCGCGTGACCGCCGACCGCATGGAGCGGCGCGTCCGCGACGTCGCGCGAGCCGCCGAAGTCCAGGGAGAGGTCTCCACGGAGCGGCTGCGGACGGTCTCCGACCGGCTCGACGCAGCGCTCGCCTCGGCCGAGGAGCGCATCGCGGCGTTCGAGGCCGAGGTCGAGGAGCGGGTGGAGGCGACCCTCGGCGCGATCGAGCGCGGCGTCCGCGCGGCCGAGCGCGAGTAGTACTAGCCAGCGGACCACCCCATCGGTCAGTGGAACTCGCTGACAATCCGTGCCACCTTTCTGGAGAGCGCCGGGCGGTCCGGCGCACCGGGACGGTCCCGAGCACGGTCGGGATCCTTTATTCGGGAGGGAAAGGAGAACGACCTTGGAACGCAGGAAGAGAGGCCTGTCCGTGCTCCTGCTTGCGGCGGTAGTGCTCGTCGGCACGCTCGTGGTCGCCCCAGCGGCGCACGCGTGGACCGTGACGATGGACGCGAACCCGTCGTTCAAACGGACATACCAGTGGGACATCGAGAAGAGCGTGAGCCAGTCTTCGGTCACGCTGGCAGAGGGTGAGACAGCGGAGGTCACGTATTCGGTCACCGTCACGTCGACCGGGTTCACGGACAGCGACTGGGCCGTCAGCGGCAACGTGCACATGACCGCCGGCGACGACGACATCACCGTCGCCACCCTCGGCGTGACGATCCAGGAGGACGACCTGGCCGCGACGGTCGACTGCGTGCCGCCGCTGCCGTTCAACCTCGGGGGCGGCACCCTCGACTGCGGCTACAGCGCCTCGCTCTCGGACGGGAGCGCGCGCACGGCCGACATGCGGGCGACGACGATCGACGGAGGCGCCCGCTTCGTGCAGACGCCGTTCGACTTCACGAACGCGGCGATGACCGAGATCGACGAGTGCGTCGCGGTAACCGACTCGCAGGCCGGAGCTCTCGGCACCGTGTGCGTCGGCGACGCGCCGAAGACGTTCACGTACACGAAGACGATCGGCCCCTACGCCGAGTGCGGGCCGCGGACGATCGACAACACGGCCGTCTTCCGGACGAACGACACCGGGACGACGGGCGAGGCGAGCCAGCAGGTCGAGGTCGACGTGACCTGCAAGCCGCCCGCAGACGGCTGCACGCGGACGATCGGCTACTGGAAGACCCATGCCGGCTTCGGCCCGCAGGCCGACGTCGTGACGCCGCTCCTGCCCGTCACGCTCGGCACCGCCGGCGGGGCGAAGAGCGTCGTCGTGACGACCGCAGGACAGGCGGTCCAGTTCCTGAGCATGAACGGCTCGAACAACGTCAAGAGCGCCTCGAACGGCATCAACAAGCTCTACGCCCAGCTCCTGGGCGCGAAGCTGAACGGCGCCAACGGGGCCGACACGTCGGGCATCGCCGGCACGATCGCGGCGGCCGACGCCTTCCTCGCCAACAACGACTCCACCGACTGGGCCGGCCTCTCGGAGGCCCAGCAGGGCACGGTGCTCGGCTGGATGGAGGACCTGGACGACTACAACAACGGGCTCAGCGGCGTGGAGCACTGCGACTAGCGCTCCCCAGCCTCTGACGAGATCGACGCCGATGCCCCGCCCCGTGCGGGGCATCGGCCGTTCTCGGGGGCGCTACGAGCCGGGCGGGCGGGCGCGGCGGCGCTCCCGCCGCCGCTGCCACAGCTTCCACGCCTGGCGCGCGAGCCAGAGGAGGACGACGTAGCGGAGGCGCAGCATGGAGGCTGTTTATGACCTCACGCGCACAGGCCGCAAACACTTTCGAGCAGGAATCGTCTCCACGAGAGAGAACGGACGCGCGTGGATCAGTTGACGCTTCTCGAAAACCGGGACCAGGACGAGCGCGGCAAGGTGGAGAGCTGGCGCCTGCACGTCCTCATGGAGGCGGGCTATCCGCTCCCGCTCGCCGAGCGGCTGGCGCAGAGCGGCGCCGATCTCCATCTCGCCGTGGATCTCGTCGGCCGGCGGGGCTGCGCCGCCGACGTCGCGGCCGAGATCTTGTTGTAGTCCCGCGCTCGCTTCGTTCCAAGTAACACCGTGTTACTTGGCCTTTCGCGGCTACAGTCGGGCCGTGAAGGTCGAGCCCCTCCTCTACGGCGACCGCAAGGTCTACTCGGTCTCCGCGTTCAACCGCGGCGTCGGAACCTGGCTCGCGCGGCTGCCGTCGCTCTGGGTCGAGGGGGAGATGACGGAGCTCCGGCGGCAGGACGCCTGGCAGAGCGTCTTCTTCACGCTCAAGGACCTCGAGGACGGCTCGTGCCTCCCGGTGACGATGCCGCGGCCGACCTTCGACGCGCTGCGGGCAGGGGTGGCGGACGGCGACCGCGTGCACGTCTTCGGCCGCCCCGAGCTGTATGAGGCGCGCGGGACGTTCCAGCTCCGTGGGCTCTCCCTCGAGCCGCTCGGGCTCGGCGCCGCGCTCGCGCGGATCGAACGGCTCAAGCAGGCGCTCGCCGCCGAGGGCCTCTTCGCCCCCGCCCGCAAGCGGCCGCTCCCCCTGCTCCCGCGCCGGATCGGCCTGCTGACCGGGAACGAGGCCGCCGCGAAGCGCGACTTCGTCACGGCCGTGACCGCCCGCTTCCCTGCGGCGCGCGTGCTCGTGGCGGAGACGTACGTGCAGGGGCCGCAGGCGCCCGGGGCGATCACGGCGACGCTCGCCGCCCTCTGCCGCGAGCCCGAGATCGACGTCCTCGTCCTCGCCCGCGGCGGCGGGAGCTTCGAGGATCTCCTCCCCTTCAGCGACGAGCGGGTCGTGCGCGCGGTGGCCGCCTGTCCGGTGCCGGTCGTCTCGGCGGTGGGACACGAGCAGGACACGCCGCTCTGCGACCTCGCCGCCGACGCGCGCGCCTCCACGCCGACCGCCGCCGCCCGCCTCGTCGTCCCGGACGAACGAGAGCTGCGCGCCGGCCTCGAGCGGCAGCGGGCGGCGCTCGCCCGCGACACCCGCCGGACGCTCGAGCGCGCCCGGCAGTCG
>JBOHAM010000099.1:0-4601 GCA_050697735.1 Gaiellaceae bacterium
AGCGTCGATCCGAAGGCGATCGGCTTCCCCCTCGCCGCGATCGTCCGCGTCCGTCCGGCGTCGCGGCAGCTCCACAAGATCCCCGAGGTCGCCCGCGGGCTCCCGGAGGTGGTCGAGTGCTACCGCATCACCGGCGAGGACTGCTTCTTCGTGAAGCTGCATCTGCGCTCGATGGACGACCTCGAGGCGATCCTCGACCGCTTCGTCTCCTTCGGGCAGACGACGACCTCGATCGTCCATTCGGCGCCGGTCTCGCCTCGCCCGCTGCCGCTCTCTACGTCATAAGAGATATACTGCAGCCATGACACCAGGCCGGCTCCTCCGCGAGGCGCGCCGTCGCCACGGCGTCACCCAGGAACAGCTCGCGGCCCGCGCACGTACGTCGCAGGCAGCCGTCTCACGCATCGAGCGCGGCCTCGTCTCCCCCTCCGTGAGCACGCTCGCGACGCTGCTCGACCTCCTTGGTGAGGAGCTGGAGCTCTCCGCGACCCCCATCGACTACGGCCACGACCGGACGCTGACCGAGGTGAACCTCCGCTTCACGCCCGAGGAGCGGATCGAGCGGCAAGCGCAGTGGTCACGCGGCATGAAAGAGCTACAGAGCGGTGCCCGAGGCTGAGGAAGCGTTCGACCCCGGGCCCGTCCTCCAGCGTTTCGCGGAGGCCGGTGTCGATTTCGTCGTCATCGGAGGAGTCGCGGGAGGGATCCACGGATCGTCCTTCGGGACGTTCGACGTCGACCTCGCGTACAGCCGCGAGGCGGAAAACCTGGAGAAGATCACCGCCGTGCTTCGCTCGCTCGGCGCAACGCTCCGCGGCGCACCTGCGGACGTGCCCTTTCTCCTCGACGCGCAGACGCTGAAGGCCGGAGCGAACTTCACGTTCACGACCGAGCTGGGCTCGATCGATCTCCTCGGCGATCCCGCCGGCGCCCCTCCCTACGAGAAGCTGCGCGCAGCGGCGATGGTCATCCGTGTACGCGGCCACGAGGTCCGAGTCGCCTCGCTCGACCACCTGATCGCTATGAAAGAGGCCGCCGGCCGGCCGAAGGACAAGCTCATGGCGACCGAGTACCGGACGATCTCGGACCAGCTCAGGTCGCCACGAGACGCCTGAGGCGCTCGAGTCCCGCGTCCAGGCGCTCGTCGGGCGTCGCCAGCGAGATCCGCGCCCAGCCCGCGCCCTGCGGCCCGAAGCCCTCGCCCGGCGCGACGGCGACCCGCGTCTCCGCCAGCAGCCGCTCCGGCGTGAGGTCGTCCGGGAGGAGCCACCAGACGTAGAAGGTCGAGTCCGAGCGCGCGCCGGGCAGCGCCGCCAGCACGCGGTCGCGCCGGCGCTCGTAGAGCGCGCGACGCTCCTCAACCGTCTCCTGCGGCCCGGCGAGCGCCGCCACCGCCGCCTCCTGGACCGGCCGGAAGACGCCCGCCCGGGCGTGATCCTGGAGGAGGTTCACCAGCTCGACGATCTCGGCGTTTCCGCCCACGAAGCCGAGCCGCCAGCCGGCCATGCCGTAGCTCTTCGACATGGAGAAGAGCTCCACGCCTGCCTCGCGCGCGCCCGGCTCGGCGAGGAAGCTCTGCGGGCGCAGGCCGTCGAAGACGAGGTCGCCGTAGGCGAAGTCGTGGACGACCGCCGCGCCGGTCTCGCGCGCGTAGGCGATCGCCGCCGCGAAGACGTCCGGCGGCGCCGAGGCGGCGCACGGGTTCGAGGGGTAGTTGAGGTAGACAGCCGCCACGCCCGCCCGCGGCGCGGAGGCGAGGTCCGGCGCGAAGCCCGCGTCCGGGTCGAGCGGCAGCCGTAGCTCGCGCGCCCCAGCCAGCGCGACGCCGGAGGTGTAGTCGGGGTAGCCGGGGTCGGGGAGCAGGATCGCGTCGCCGCGCTCCGCGAGGCAGAGCGCGAGCTCGACGATGGCGGTCTTCGTTCCTGGGACGACCGCGACCTCCGCGCGCGGATCGAGCTGGACGCCGTAGACCTCTCGGTAGCGGGCGGCGAGCGCCTCGCGCAGCTCCGGGATGCCGCGAAACGGCGGATAGCCGTGCGCGCCGGGGTCGCGGGTCGCGTCCGCGAGCGCCTCGACCACGTGCGCCGGAGGCGGCACGTCCGGGTTCCCGCGCCCGAGGTCGGCCACCTCCTCCCCCTCCTCCGCAGCCGCGGCGGCCACGCGGGCGAGGAGCCCGGTGAAGTACTGCTCCGGAAGCCGCTCCAGCCGGTGTGGCCGCTCACGCACGGCCCGAGATTAGCCGGGGGTTGATTTCCGAGCGCTTCGTGCCGATGGAGGCAAGACACGCCGGTTCGTGCCACTCGACGACGTGACTGCCGCAGACGACAACCACCGTGCGCTCGCCGAGGCGCTCGCCACGAGCGAGATCCTCCAGCGCGTCGCCGGAACCGTTGCCATCCACCTCTACGAGATGGAGATGCAGGTGGACGGCGACTACGTCTGCAACACGTTCATCGGCGCCGGGCTGGAGAGCCTGATCGGGCCGTTGCCGGCGGGCCGCACGCCCGAGGAAGCCTGGGAGGAGGCCGTCCACGAGGACGACCGCGCCAGCTACGCCGCCACCAACGACGCGATCGAGCGCGGCGAGCCCTCCGAGGTCGAGTACCGGCTGGTCGGCTACGACGGCCGCACGCGCTGGGTCTGGGACCGCATGCACCCCCGACGGACCGACGACGGCCGGATCTTCGTCGACGGGATCGTCGTCGACATCACTGACCGCAAGCGCGCGGCCGAGGCGCTCGCCGAGGCGCAGCGGCAGCTCCGGCACATCGCCTACCACGACCCGCTCACCGGCCTGCCGAACAGGATCGCGTTCGAGGAGCGGCTGAAGGAGACGCTCGCGTCCGAGCCCGCCCCGGCCGTCGCCGTCCTCTTCGTCGACCTGGACGACTTCAAGCTCGTGAACGACAGCTTCGGGCATACCGCCGGCGACGAGCTGCTCCGCGCCGTCGCCGAGCGGCTCCGCCGCGCCACCCGCGCCGAGGAGGTCGTCGCCCGCCACGGCGGCGACGAGTTCCTCCTCCTCGTCTCGACCCTCGCACGGGCCAACGAGGAGCCGGACGTCGAGGGTGCCCGCTACGCGGCCGAGGCCGTGGCCCGCAGGGTGCGCCGCGCGCTTCGCGCGCCGTTCGAGGTCTCCGGCGTCGAGATCGTCGTCAGCGCGAGCGTCGGCATCAGCGTCTTCCCGCTCGACGCCCCTGACGCGCAGACGCTGCTCAAGCACGCGGACGCGGCCATGTACCGGGCCAAGGACCAGGGCCGCGACCGGTACCAGGTCTACGCCGTCGAAGGCGACGACGCGCTCGCCCAGCTCTCCATGGCCGGGCGGCTGCGCGGCGCGCTCGACCGCGAGGAGGACCTCGTCCTCCACTACCAGCCGCTCGTGCGGCTCGACTCGGCGGAGGTCGTCGGGGTCGAGGCGCTGATCCGCTGGCAGGACGCGGACCGACTCGTGCCGCCCGCCGACTTCCTCCCTCTCGCCGAGCGCATGGGCCTGATGGGCCGCCTGAGCGACTGGGTCGTGTCCGAGGCCTGCCGGCAAGCGACGCTCTGGCGCGATCGCGGGCTCGACCTCTACGTCTCCGTCAACCTCCCGCCCTCGTTCTGGCAGCCGACCGCCATGCGGCACGTGCTCGCCACGATCGAGACCTTCGGCCTCAACCCCGACCGGCTCATGATCGAGATCACGGAGTCCGCGTTCATGGTGGACGCACGGCGCACCATGGAGTTCGTGCTCGCCGAGCTCCACGACCGCGGCCTCAGGCTCGCGATCGACGACTTCGGCAGCGGGCACTCCTCCCTCAGCCGGCTCAACCAGATGCGGGTGAGCATGCTGAAGATCGACCGCTCGTTCGTCGGTGGGCTCGAGGACGACGCGGGCACGGCGGTGCTCACCTCCTCCATCGTCCAACTCGCTCGAAACCTCGGCCTCGAGCCGCTCGCGGAGGGGATCGAGACCGAGGATCAGCGACAGTTCCTCCTCGCCCACGGCTGCGACCTCGGTCAGGGCTTCCACTTCAGCCGCCCCGTACCGGCGGCCGAGATCGAGGCGCTCTACCGCGCGAGCGGCGCGGGCGGGCTCGCGGCCGAGTCGGCCGCTTAGGTTTCACACTCTCGGCGCTGTCGTCGACATGCCCGACCGGTAGTGTCGGCGCCGGTGGTCGGCGAGCAGATCTTCGCGGGGCTCAACCCCGAGCAGCGGCGCGCGGTCGAGGCGGTGCGCGGTCCCGTCTGCATCCTCGCGGGCGCCGGCTCGGGCAAGACGACGACGATCACGCGGCGGATCGCCAACCAGGTCGCCACCGGCACGTTCGCGCCGACGGAGATCCTCGCCGTCACCTTCACCGACAAGGCGGCGACGGAGATGCGGTCGCGCCTGGCGGAGCTCGGAGCGGCCGGGGTGCCGGCGCGCACCTTCCACGCCGCCGCGCTCGCCCAGCTCCACTACTTCGCCGAAGGCACGGTCGGCGACGTGCTCCCCTCGAAGGCGCCGCTGCTCCTTCCCATCGCGCGGGCCCTGCCGGTGCCGTTCCGCTTCCGCCCGCTCGCCGACCTGGCCACCGAGATCGAGTGGGCGAAGAACCGGCGGCTGACTCCGAAGA
>JBOHAM010000100.1:0-8882 GCA_050697735.1 Gaiellaceae bacterium
GCCAGCGGTTGGCGCGGAAGAGCCAGTGGGTGGGCTTCATGCCGTGGTCGGAGAGGACGAGGACGGTGGGCTGCTCGTCCCAGAGCCACTCCGCCTGCTCGACGAGGCGGCCGCACGCGGCGTCGACCGCCTCGTAGACCCGCACGAGCTCGTCCCCGGCCTCGCCCGCGCGGTTGGCCGGGTGCGTGGGGTCGAGCCGGTGCCACATGAGGTGCCCGGCGATGTCCGAGCTCATGAAGTCGACGCACAGGAGGCCGAGGTCGGGGTCGAGCTCGAGGGCGAGGAAGCAGACGTCCGCGATCTCGTCGACGTGCTCCACGAGCGTCTCGGTCGCCGCCGCGAAGTCGGCGAGGTCGGCGGGGTGCCGTGACGCGCGCAGGTCGGGGTGGGCCGCGAGGATGGCGTTCCGGGCCGAGAGGGGGACGATCTCCGGGCGCCGCGGCCCCCCGAACCCGGTCACGATCAAACCGCTGAGCGGCTCGGGCGGATGGGTGAACGGCACCGTTACGAAGGCCGACCGCACGCCTCCCGCGCCGAGGTACCGCCAGAGCGGCGCACCCGCGCGGCTGGCAGCATTCTCGAGCCGGCCGCCGCCTCCTCGGTTGGGATTCGCCGTGAAGGCGAAGATCCCGTGGCCGGCCGGATTGAGCCCTGTGAGGAACGACGACCACGCCGTCGGCGTGAAGGCCGGGATCGTCGACCGGAGGGCTCCGAAGGTCCCTTCGCGCGAGAGCCTGGCGAGCGTCGGCAGCCGTCCCAGTGCGAGCAACCTGCGGACGAGGTCGTAGTCGGCCCCGTCGAGGCCGAGACAGAGGGCCCTCATCGGTTCCGATACCCTATTCCGCGCTCGGGGTGTAGCGCAGCCTGGTAGCGCGCGCCGTTCGGGTCGGCGAGGTCCCCGGTTCAAATCCGGGCACCCCGATTTACACGGGGGAACCCCTGGTTCCCCCGTGAGCCCCCTCCTCAGAGCTGGCTGTGCACGATCGCGGTGCAGGCGTTCTCGACGTAGTCGAGCCCGGCGGCCTCGGCGATCTGCCGGGCCTCGGCGGACACGACGCCGAGCTGGAGCCAGAGCGCGCCGGCGCCCGCGGCGACGGCCTCCTCGGCCACGCCGGGGCAGAACTCGGAGCGGCGGAACACGTCCACGACGTCGATCGGCTCTTCGATCTCGGCGAGCGAGGCGACGCGGGGCACGCCGTGAATCTCGGCGGGCCCGTCCGGGCGCACGGGAATGACGCGATAGCCCTGGTCGAGGAGGTAGCGCAGCACCGAGTTGCTCGGACGCTCGGGCCGCGGGGAGGCGCCGACGAGCGCGATCGTGCGGGCGCCGGCCAGGATCTCGAGCGCGGTTCGGGCCACGCCCTCAAGGCTATCCTTCGGCACATGGCCGACCCCGTGCCCCCTCCGGCAATACACGCCCGCGCCCGCCCCGCGATCACGCGGCGCCAGAGCCCACCCTCGCCCTCACCAAGGCTTCTAGCCTTGGCTTCGGTCGAGTGCGAACTCTGGCTTGGTGCTCACGACGCGGGCGGGGGGCAGCATTACCGGAGGTGGCACTGATGCGGGTTGCGTGCGTGCAGATCAACTCCTCCGGCTCCAAGGCGGACAACCTGGAGCGGATGGAGGGGCTCGTCGCGCGCGCGGCCGCGACCGGCGCCGACGTTGTCCTCCTGCCGGAGAAGTGGAACGGCCTCGGCTCGCACGAGATCCTGCAGGAGGTCGCCGAGCCGCTCGAGGGCGGCGAGACCGTCGAGGCGATGAGCCGCTGGGCGCGGACGCACGGGATCGCGCTCGTCGGCGGCTCGATCGCCGAGCGCCGCGAGGGTCGGGAGAAGCTCTCCAACACGTCCGTCGTCTTCGACGCCGACGGCGAGGTCGTCGCCGTCTACCGGAAGATTCACATGTTCGACGTCGAGGTCGGCGGCCACGTCTACCGCGAGTCGGAGTCCGAGGAGCCCGGCGACGGGCCGGTAGCCTGCGAGATCGAGGGGTGGGCGGTCGGCCTGACCGTCTGCTACGACCTCCGCTTCCCGGAGCTCTACCGGATCCTGGCGGTCGAGGGCGCCGAGCTCGTCACCGTCCCGGCCGCGTTCA
This sequence comes from Gaiellaceae bacterium, assembly GCA_050697735.1. GTDB lineage: Bacteria > Actinomycetota > Thermoleophilia > Gaiellales > Gaiellaceae > JAIBJN01. The sequence goes on from JBOHAM010000100.1 coordinate 2,095, forward strand.
CCCTCTACACCGGCAAGGATCACTGGGAGCTCCTGCTCCGGGCGCGAGCGGTCGAGAACCAGTGCTACGTGGCGGCCGCGAACCAGTGGGGCGTGCACGCGAAGGGGAAGGCCTCGTACGGACGGAGCACAATCGTCGATCCCTGGGGCGTGGTGCTCGCGCAGGCCCCCGACGAGGACTCGGTCGTCTCGGCGGAGCTCGACCGCGCCCACCTGGAGCGCGTCCGGCGCGCCCTGCCGTCGCTCGCCAACCGCCAGCCCGCCGCTTACTCGTGGCCGGCCGAGGTCTAGGCGCGGCGGGCGTCGATGCCGTCCTCTTCGACGTCGACTTCACGCTCGTCAAGCCGGGCCCGTTGCTCGGGCCCGAAGGCTACCGCGCCGCCGGCGAGCGCCACGGCCTGACCCTCGACCCGGCGCTCTACGGCCAGGCACGCGCCGCGGCGGTCGAGGATCTCGAGCACCACCCCGAGCTCGAGCACGACGAGGAGATCTGGGTGCGGTTCACCGAGGACATCGTCCGCGGGATGGGCGGGGAGGGCGCGCGCGTGCGCGAGGTGGCGGAGGCGATCACCGCCGGCTGGCTCCACTCGGAGAACTTCGAGCTCTACGAGGACGTGCTGCCCGTGCTGTCGCTGCTGCGCGAGCGCGGTCTGGCCATCGGGCTCGTCTCCAACACGAGCCGCGACCTCGACGCCTTCGTCCTCCACTTCGCGCTCGACGTGGACGCCTGGATCTCGTCCGGCGTGCACGGGAAGGTGAAGCCGAGCCCGACGATCTTCCTCGCCGTGCTCGAGCTGCTCGGCGTCGAGCCCGGCCGGGCGGTGATGGTCGGCGACTCCCCCCTCGACGACATCGAGGGCGCCCGCGCGCTGGGCATCCGCGGCTACCTGATCGACCGCGAGGAGCGGTTCCCGGAGCGCGAGGACGCGCTCCCGACCCTGCTGGCGCTGCCGGCGCTCCTCGAGGCCTAGAGGCAGGGCGAGCGGCCGGGCGCGACCAGGCCGAAGCCCCAGACCTCGTCCTCGTACACGTAGTACGCGCTGCGCGCCGTGGGCTCGTCCTCCACGAGTGCGAGGTAGTTGCCGCAGTCCTCCTGCGCGAGCTCGCCGTAGGTGGCGCCGATCTCGCCCGCGGCTGCTCCGAGCGCCAGGCCCTCGGGGGTCGTCCAGCCCTCGGGCTGCCAGACCGTGAAGGCATGGACGACGCGGCCCCGCGCGAACACCACTCCGGCCCCGTCCGGCTGGAAGGGCCGCTCGTTGTAGTACCAGGTGGCCTGCCGGCAGTCGCGGCAGACGCCGTGCCGGGCGCCCCAGGCGGCGCGCACCTCGGCCGCCGTCATCCCGAGCCGGACGCCGGCGAGGCTCAGCCCCGGCGTGAACGTCCCGCCCGAGGGCGGCTCGGCCGCCGCGGGAAGGGCGAGAATGATCCCCAGCGCCGCCAGCGCAGCGACGAAAACGTGACGAAGGCGCGCGCCCTTCGTTCCAAGTAACACCGTGTTACTTGGCACGGCTCCTGCCCTTCGCCAGGGGCCTGTCCGGAAGATGAACCAGGGCGCCTGACAGGCGCCACGCGGCGCGAGGCCGCGTCCTCCGTCGCGCCGATATGCCCGCATATCGACGCTCCCTGCGTCCTTGCCTCGCACCACGTGTCGCGTGTCATTCACCGTGGCCACTTTCCAGACAGACCCCTAGCGCAGCCACGCGCGCAGGAGCGCGTTGGCGAAGCCCAGCCCGTAGCGGAAGTGCGGCGGCTTCTTCGACGCGCCGGAGAGCCGGCTCGACACCGTCACCGGGACCTCGATCGAGGAGAGCTTGCGCTTCGAGGCCTCGAGGATGAACTCCGAGTTGTGGAACTGGTCCTGGTGGAACTCGAGGCCGCGCAAGGCCTCGGTCCGCACGGCGCGGTATCCGCACGCGGGGTCGGTCACGCGGCTCGCGGTCAGGACCGAGAGCGCCCAGGCGAAGACCTTGATACCGAGCTTGCGCGCAGCGTGCGAGGGATCGGCGGCGCCCAGAACCCGCGAGCCGTTCACCACGTCGGCCTCGCCGGCGAGGATCGGTTCGAGCAGGCGCGGGAGCTCGTTCGGCTGGTGCTGCCCGTCCGCATCCATCGTGACGACGAGCCGCGCCCCCGTCGACAGCGCGAGGCGGTAGCCGGTGCGGAGCGCGGCTCCCTGACCGCGGTTGAGCGGCAGATGGACCGCCGCCGCGCCGGCCGCGCGGGCGCGCTCGATCGTGTCGTCCGAGGAGCCGTCGTCCACCACGATCGCGTGCAGGGGAAGGCCCGAGACCTCCGCAGGCAGAGACGCGATCACCGGCCCGATGTTGGCGGCCTCGTTGTAGGCCGGGATCACGACCGCGATCCCCTCCGCGAACTCGTCCACGTTCGCCGTCGCCTTGAACTCGTTCAGCGCCAGGTTCTCGATCAGCCGCGTCAGGTCGCGGCGGGTGCGCTCCTGGCGGGAGGCGAGCATGTACGAGAAGGCGTAGAGGACCGCCACGGCCACGATCGCGGCGCCGAGGATCCGCCCGCCCCCGCCCCTCCGGAACGAGAGCTGGTCGAGGAACCAGCCGAAGATGGCCGGCTCGAGCGAGACGACGAGCAGCGGCAGGACGAAGAAGGCAAAGCGGACGAGCAGGTCGCCGTTGCCGATCCGGCCGCGGCGGTAGACCCAGATCGAGACGACCGCGAACGCGACTGCGGCCAGGAGGCCGGCGGCGCGAAGCGGCGTCAGGTCCATCGGCTAAGTCGCCGTCTGACCGAGCGGCTCGGGCCGCCACTGGGTGACCGGCGCGATCACGTCCTCGGAGACGCGGTCGCGATGCCGGCGGATGACCTCGAGCATCGACTCGATCAGCGTCTCCGAGAGGAGCGTCGGCTGCAGGCCGAGCGAGAGCAGCTTCGTGTGCGTCGGGTTGTAGTAGTGCTCCTCCAGCTCGAGCCGCGGGTTCGTGACGTGGTCGACCTGGACCTCCATCCCGAGCTCGCCGGCGGCGTGCCGCACCTTCTCGGCCAGGTCGCCGACGTTGAAGACCTCCGTGAACTGGTTGAAGACGCGGTACTCGCCCGCGGCCGGCGGGTTCGCCGCCGTGAGCTCGACGCACTGGAGCGTGTCGAGGATGTTGAGGAAGCCGCGCGTCTGGCCGCCCTTCCCGTAGACGGTGAGCGGGTAGCCGATGACGGCCTGCACGGCGAAGCGGTTGAGGGCGGTGCCGAAGAGCTCGTCGTAGTCGAAGCGGGTGGCGAGGCGGTCGTCGAGCCGCGTCTCCGGCGTCTCGATTCCGTAGACGACTCCCTGGTTGAGGTCGGTGGCCCGCAGGCCCCAGATGCGGCACGCGAAGTGGATGTTGTGGCTGTCGTGCACCTTGGAGAGGTGGTAGAGCGAGCCGGGCAGCTTCGGGAACGGCAGCGTGTCCGTGCGCCCGTTGTGCTCGATCTCGATGAACCCCTCCTCGATGTCGATGTTGGGCGTGCCGTACTCGCCCATTGTCCCGAGCTTGATCAGGTGCGCGTCGGAGGCGTGCTCGCGCATCGCCCAGAGCAGCTTCAGCGAGCCGATGACGTTGTTCGCCTGCGTGGTGACCGCGTGGTCGATCGTCTTCATCGACCAGGGAGCGCTCGGTTGCTCGCCGTAGTGCACGATCGCCTCGGGCTCGAACTCCTGGACGACGTCGGTGACGAACGTGCCCTCGGAGATGTCCCCGACGTAGGGAGTGATCTCCTTGCCGGCGACCTCGCGCCAGGCCTCGATCCGCTCGTCGAGCGTGGCGATCGGCGTGAGCGAGTGCGAGCCGGCCTCCTCGACCCACCGGCGACGGGCGAAGTTGTCGACCACGCCGACCTCGTGCCCTCCTCCGGAGAAGCGCATCGCGGTCGGCCAGCCGAGGTAGCCGTCGCCGCCGAGAATCAACACGCGCATTCGCCTAGCCTCCATTCGTCGTCGTCGTCGCCGCGCGCGACGATAGCAGCGTTCACGGGCGTCCCGGGTCAGTCGAGCGAGCAGCGGCTCGGCTGCCCACCGGCGGCCGAGGCCGCCTCCTCGCCGACCGCGAAGATCGTGACCGAGTCATTCTCGGCCACCTGGTGGACGTCCGGCAGCGCGGCGATCGCCTCGGCGTCCCCGCTCTCCGGGAGGCGGTTCCCGTTCGTCCCCACCCAGACGAGGGGCTCGAGGACGACGAGGTAGTCGACGTCGAGCTCCTCGAGGAAGTCGCTGTTGGCCTGCGGGTCCCCCCAGAACTCGTTCGCGCCGATCAGGATCGGGAGCACACGCTCCATCACCTCCGGCCGCAGATACACCGCGTGGCCCTCGGTGATCGCCCTCCGCCCCGTAAGCGCCTCCCAGGCACCGGCCGTCCGCCCGTTGGAGAGCATCCGGGCGTCGCAGGGAACGGTGTCCGCGACCAGCTCGATTGCCTCCTTCCCCCGCTCGGCCGCCTCGTACGTGCGGTCGCGCGGGAGAAGTTCGTACGTAGCGCCGACGGCCACGAGCGCGACGGCGAGCGGCACCACGGCTCCGGCGACGCGGCTCCGCGTCAGAAACGATCCAGTCGCGGCGGCGAGGAAGGCCGGGACGAGGAGCGCGGGAATGAGAGCGACATAGTCGTAGAGCCGGCGCGCGCCGAAGTCGCCCGGGATCCGCGTGTCGTAGCGGTAGCTGAAGAAGAACGCCGCCACGAGCAGCATGCCGGCGAGCCCCCAGGCCATCGTCGCCAGCGGCAGGAAGCGGCGTCGCAGCAGGACGAGCAGGATCGTCCCCGCGGCGAGCGCCACGAGCACGGCGAAGCCGATCCATCCCCAGGCAGGCCTCCCGACCGCCTCCTCGGCGAAGCGGCTGACGAGCTTGCTCGGCGGGATCAGGAACGTGCCCTCGACGGGTACCTCACGGAGCTCTCCGCGCGAGAGCGAGCGGGTCGGGTCAACGTTTTCGGGGAAGCCCTCGAACTCCGCGCCGCCCGCGCTCTGGAAGCCGAGATCGCCTCCGCTCAGGCCGAGGATGCCGACGTAACAGACCGCGAAGACGCCAACGGCGAGGCCTCCGCGCACGAGGATGCGGCGCAGGCCGCCCCGGTCGCGGATCACCGTGCCGAGGGCGTAGAGCGCGAGCAGCGCGCCGCAGACCACCGCCGGGACGAGGTGCGAGAGACCGGCCAGGGCGAGCAGGGCCCCGGTGACGATCGCCGGCGCACGCCGGTCGAGCGAGCGAACGGCGTAGATCCCCGCCACGAGCGCCGCGAAGGCCGCCAGGCGGCCCATGTTCTCGGCCGTGTACCACCTGACGTCGCCTGCCAAGGCCCGGCCCAGGGGGATGGAGTCCGGCACGAGCACCGTCATCGCCGGCAGGAGGGGCGCGTACGCGCCGAGGCCCAGCTCGCGACCGACCGCGAGGAGCGCGGCCACGACCCCGATCACGGCGACGGTCAGGATGGCCTTCATCGGCTCCGCCGGATCGGCGCCGAGGAGGAACGAGACGCCGCCCTCGAAGGAGTTGAGCACCACCTTGCTCACGGTGGTCGGGAATTCGATCCCCCACTGCTGCGTCTCCGGCGGCACGTGGCCCGCCTCGGCGACCTCGAGCCCGTCCGCCCAGTACCGCCAGGCCGAGCGGATCGCGAGGGTCCGCTCCCACGGGTAGAGGAGGCGCCACACCGCGACGGCGAGAAGGAGTAGGAGCCCGCCCGCGAGCACGAAGGGCGCCTCGGCTGCCTGGATGCGTAGCGCTGCCGCATGCGCGCGTGCCGAGGCTCGCCGCAGGGCGACCGCCCAGACCGCTGCGGTGGCGACGACGACGCCGGCGACGAACGTGGGCAGGTGGAAGACGTGCGCGAGCGCGAGGGCCGTCGCCACCGCGGCGACGAGGCCGTAGCCCAGGCCGAAGGCGAGCGCGATCCTGCTCTCGATCGTGATCGCGCCCGGCGGCGCGAGCGCGAGCGCTGCTCCCACGCCCGGCACGAGGACGAGCGCGGCCACGACGACGATCGCAACCGTCATGCGGGGGCGGCTACGCTCCTTGGGCCGGCCGGCCCCGGGTCCGGCACGGAGCTACGCGCCCGCGGGGCGGCGCCCGGAAGGAACAGACGCTCCGCCCTCGCCACGGCGGCATCTTGCCATGCGCCCGCGCCCGCGAGCGTCAGGACGGGGCGCCGGGCCGCGCGGCGACCGGGTGGCGGTAGGTCAGCTTCAGCTTCGCCTGGCCGAGCCGCCGGCCGAGGCGCTTGCGCGCCCGGAAGCGCCTCAGCTTCCTGTACCTCCGCACCATCTCGTCCGGAACCGGCGTGCCGGCGGCGGCGGGCTCGTAGCCATACCGTCGCATGGTCGCCGCAAGCACTTGCTCGACGAACGCGATCTCCTCTCGCGTGAGCGCGTCCTCCCAGGCGCGGACCGGGTCGGTCGTCACGGGCTTCGACACGCGCGGATGGAATGGGGCGTCCTTGGGCACGTCGGAGTTCTCGTGGAAGAGGAGCATCGCGTCGATGTGCCCCGGCGCCAGGCCGAGGAAGGCGGCGATGCGCTCGAGCGAGCCGCGAGGATCGTGGACGAGCTGCTCGTACTGGATCTCGAAGAGCTGGTCGGGAGCGAGCCGTCCGCGCCAGCGGTCGACCGCCCGGATCGAGCGCTGCCACAGGTCGACTCCGCCGGCGAGGTCGCCGTCGTACCAGCCGATCTTGCGCACCGACGTGACCGTCGCCCTCGGGTCGCGGACGACGTTCACGAACTGCGCGTCGGGGAACATGGCGAAGATCGCGTGGAGCTGCTGGACGTGGCTCGGCCGCTTGTCGCCCCAGCGCG
>JBOHAM010000101.1:0-23923 GCA_050697735.1 Gaiellaceae bacterium
TCGCCGCCTACGAGGTTCGCCTCCGCAAGCGGAAGCGCGCGATCGCGGCCGTCCAGGCCGCCAACGCCGACGCGGCTGCGGCCGTGCCCGCCGCACCTGCCGCAGCGGCCGCGGCCGCTCCGCCGTCGGTCGGCGTCGTCTCTCTGCCTCCGGTGACCAGCTCGGAGAGCTCCTGATGGAGCGGCACGCCTTTCACGCCATGGGGACGAGGGTCGAGGCCCTCCTCGATGTCCCGCCCAGCCTCGATGCCGTGCTCGGCCTCGCCTCGGTCGAGCGGGAGTTTCGCCGGCTCGAAGGGCTCCTCACGCGCTTCGACCCCGGCTCGGAGCTCTCGCGCCTGAACGAGGCCGGGGCTCTCGAGGCGGGCGACGACCTGGTTGCCGTCGTCGAGCTGGCGCTCGCGGCCCGGGAGCGCACGGGCGGCCGCTTCGACCCGACGGTGCACGACGCGCTCGTCGCCGCCGGCTACGACCGCACGTTTGACCTCATCACGGGCCGAGCGACCGCGCCGCCGCCACGCACGAGCGGAGGCGTACGCATCAGGGGACGCCGCATCGAGCTCGACCCGGGCGTCCGGCTCGACCTGGGGGGCATCGGGAAGGGCTACGCGGTCGACCGGGCCCTCGAGCTGCTCGCCCCGCTCGGGCCGTGCCTCGTCAACGCCGGGGGCGATCTCGCCGTGGCCGGCGTCCTGGAAGGCGGCGTCTGGCCCGTCGGGGTCGAGACTCCGTCCGGGACGTTGACGCTCGGGCTGGCGCGCGGCGCGCTCGCCACCTCCGGGAGCGACCGCCGCCGCTGGCGCGCCGGCGATGAGGACCAGCACCACCTCATCGACCCGGCGACGGGCCGCCCGTCCGAGTCCGACCTGCTCCGGGTCACGGTAACCGCCGAGACCGCCGTCGAGGCCGAGGTGCTCGCGAAGGCGCTCTTCCTCGCGGGCGAGGACGCCGCGGTCGAGGAGGCCCAGGCGCTCGGCGTGCCCGCGCTCCTCGTCACCGTGGACGACCGCGTTCAGATGGCGGGAGGGCTCGCATGAAGCACGACCCGACCTTCTGGCTCCTCGCTCGCGCGACGGGGCTGACCGCCTACGTCCTGCTGACCGCCTCCGTGCTCGCCGGCCTCGTCGTCAAGTCCAGGCCCTTCGGCAAGGCGGTGAAGCCGGCGACCACGGTCGACCTGCACAAGCTGCTGGCGCTGCTCGGCCTGCTCGCGCTCGCCCTGCACGGCCTCACGCTCGTCCTCGACCAGACGGTCGAGATCGGCCTCGGGGCGCTGCTCGTGCCCGGGCTCGCGCCGTACCGGCCGCTCTGGACGGGCCTGGGCGTCCTCGCCGGCGAGCTGATGCTGATCGTCTACGTCTCGTTTGCACTGCGGCGGCGGATCGGCCAGAAGAACTGGCGCCGTCTGCACTGGGCCACCTACGGGACGTTCGCAGCGGCAACGCTGCACGGGCTCCTGGCCGGCTCCGATTCGAGCCAGCCCTGGGCCCAGGCCCTGTACGTGGGGGCCGTCGGCGCCGTCGTCTTCGCGACGGCCTGGCGTGTCCTCGTCCCGGCCGGGCCGCGCCCGCGGCCCCGGCCCGAACCTGCGTCCACGACCACGGAAGGAGCGTCATGAGCACCTACAAGATCGTCATCGACCGGTCCCTCTGCAGCGGCTTCGGCACCTGCGCCGAGCTCGCTCCGGAGGTCTTCGAGGTCGCCGGCGACGGGATCGCCGAGGCCCGCGTGGGCACGTCGGACGACCCCGCCGTCCTCGAGGCGGCCGCGCAGTGCCCAATGGCCGCGATCGCCATCTACGACGTCGCGAGCGGGGAGCAGGCGGCATGACTCCGCGCAGCGTCGTGATCATCGGCGCGGGCCTCGCCGGCTCACGCTGCGCCGAGACGCTCCGCGCCGAGGGCTTCGGTGGCCGCATCGTCCTCGTGGGCGAGGAGCCCACGGGGCCGTACGAGCGGCCGGCTCTCTCGAAGGAGTTCCTCGCCGGCGAGCGGGAGAGCGTCGAGCTCCGGCCCGTGGAGTTCTGGGCCGAGCGTGAGATCGAGCTCGTCCTCGGCCGGCGGATCGAGTCCGTCGATCTGCTCCACCGCACGGCCGGCGAAGGGCTCGAATGGGACGCGCTCGTGATCGCCACGGGCGCCCGCGCGCGCCGGCTGCCGTTCGAGGTGCCCGCCGGCGTGCACACGCTCCGCACGGTCGCCGACGCGGAGGCTCTCCGGGCGGAGCTCGAGCCCGGGTGCCGGCTCGTGATCGTCGGCGCCGGCTTCGTCGGCGCCGAGGTGGCCTCGACGGCGCGGAAGCTGGGCGCGGAGGTGACCGTGCTCGACATCGCCCGCGTCCCGCTCGAGCGCGTGCTCGGCCCCGAAGTCGGCGGCCTCCTGGCCGACCGCTACCGGGCCCAGGGCGTCGACCTCCGCGCGGAGACGGGCCTCGCCCGTTTCGTCGCGGACGACCGGGGTCGCGTGATCGGCGTCGAGCTCACCGACGGCACGACCGTGCCGTGCGCGAGCGCGCTTGTCGCCGTGGGCGCCGAGCCGGCCGTCGAGCTCGTGGAGGCCGACCGTGGCGGCATCCCCACGGATGCCTGCGGCCGCACCGCCCTGCCGGGCGTCTACGCGTGCGGCGACGTGGCGAGCGCCTGGCGCCCGTCCGTCTCCCGCCAGATCCGCGTGGAGCACTGGACGTCGGCGGCGGGCCAGGCCGCGTCGGTCGCCCGCGCCATCCTCGGAGAGGAGCGGCCGTACGACGACCTGCCCTACTTCTGGTCGGACCAGTTCGGTCTCCGTCTGCAGCACGTCGGGCACGCGGAGGAATGGGCAGCGGTCGAGATCGAGGGCGACCCCGACTCGTTCACGGCCCGCTATCTCGACGGCGAGGGGCGCCCGCTCGCGGCGCTCCTCGCCAACCGACCTCGCGAGGTCGCCGCTCTCCGGCGCGAGCTGGCCGGAGCCGGGCTCGCGGAGGCTGCCTAGCCGACCTATGCAGGCCTGCGCGCCAGCAGGCTCGCGTAGGCGATGTGACCGAAGAACTCGCCGGCGTCCGAGCGCCGGCGAGCTTCTTCCTGGAGCGCGGCCGGGGTCTCGGTTCCGATGCGACCTGCAGCTCGTAGGCGAGCTCGACGCCGTCGACGACGGCCCGTTCCGTACGGGTTCAACGATACTCCTCCGGTGATCGACCCGACCGAGCGCTGGCCGCGCGGGCACGAGGAGAAGCCGGACTACGCCGGGCTGCTCACGTACGGCGCCCAGCCCTACACGCAGGATCCGGCGGAGCTCGCCGGCGTCGACGTCGCCGTTGTCGGCGCGCCGACCGACGACCTCGTCTCCGACGGACCGGGTACCAGGTTCGGCCCGCGTGCGATCCGCTCCGCGAGCTATCCCGAGGGCGCTCACCTCGAGGCGAGGATCGACGCCTTCGAGGCGCTGCGGGTCGTGGACTTCGGCGACGCCCCGGTGATCCCGGCGGACCCCGTGCGCTCGCACGCGGCGATCGAGGGCCTGGTCGCTCAGGTGCTGGCTGCCGGCGCGCTCCCGGTCGTGCTCGGGGGCGACCACTCCATCTCCGAGCCGAGCATCCGCGCGTGCGCGGCGGCTCACGGGCCGGTGGGCGCCGTCCACTTCGACACGCACACGGACACCGGGACGGAGGTCTTCGGCGTCGAGGTCTCCCACGGGACGCCCTTCTACCGGCTCGTCGAGCAAGGCCACCTCGACCCGCGTCACTACGTCCAGATCGGCCTGCGCGGCTACTGGCCCGGCGAGGCCGAGCTCGCCTGGCAGGCCGAGCGGGGCGTGACGAGCTTCTTCATGCACGACGTCCGCGATCACGGGATCCAGGAGGTCGTGCGCCGGGCGGTCGAGGCGGTCGGCGCCGGGCCGGTCTTCCTCACCGTGGACGTGGACGTCCTCGACCCGGCCTTCGCCCCGGGCACCGGCACCCCCGAGCCGGGCGGGATGACGACGGTCGACCTCCTGTGGGCCGCCCGCACCGTCGCGGCGGAGCTCGATCTCGTCGGCGCCGACGTCGTCGAGGTGATCCCGACCGCGGTCGGCTCGGCCGACGTGACCGCGCTGGCCGCCGACCGGATCGTGCGCGAGATCCTCACCGGGATCGCACTGCGGCGGCGCGCGGGCTAGCCGTCTCCGGATCAGCCGACGCGGAACGAGGTCGAGCCGAGCAAGGGGCCGTACCGGACCGCCGCCTTCGCGCCGAAGCCCGGCCACACGTAGACGGTGAGGCGCCCGGGCGTCAGCGAGTGCCGCCTGCCTCGGAAGGTCCACGAGGATCGAAGCCGGTAGCCCGAGCGGAGGGGCCAGACGCTGAGGAGCTTCCGTCCGTTCCGCCACAGCTGCATGTTGTAGTAGGTAGCCCTTCGGACCGAGCGCCAGTCGACGAGCGGCGCCCGGCGGACCAGGGAGCCGTAGGCGGGCGAGACGACGGCGCTCGGGCGGGCGATCGCCGACACGGCGCGCGAGCGGTTTCCGGCCCTGTCGAGGCTCCTGATCACGTAGCGGTAGCGGACCTCGTTGGCCGCCCTGCGGTCGGTGAAACGGACCGCCGTCCTCCGTTCCGCGACGAGCCTGGTCCTCCCGCTCCTCGCTCGCGCCCGCTCGATGCGCACCCGCCGGAAGTCGAGGTCGGTCGGCCTCAGCCACCTGAGCCTCACCAGCCCGTCCCGGCCGCGGGCCGCGAAGCCCTTGACGGCCGCGGGCGGGGTGCGGTCGACCGTCCAGGCGTAGTTGGCCTGGCTGACGTTCCCGATCCCGTTGGTCACCTGCACGGTGAAGAGATAGGCGCCGTCGGCGAGGCCGGAGTAGGTCTGCCCGCTCGCGCTCGCGCACGGCGTGAACGTGCCCGTTCCGGACGGGCCCTCGAGCCTGCACGCGACGGTGGTGCCGGGCTCGGCGCTGAAGGTGAACTCGGCGGCTCGGCTGCGGCTGAGGCGCGGAACGGCAGTCCTGACGCTCGGCCTGGCGGGGACCGGGCCCTCTTGGACGATCACGGCGAACGTGATCGGGCCGCCGACGTTGCCGGACGCGTCCGTGGCGTTGCAGCTGACGGTCGTCGTGCCGACGGGGAAGAGCGAGCCCGACGCCGGGGCGCAGGCCACGTCGGGGTCGGGGTCGGCGGCGTCCTGGGCGAGCGGCAGCGCATAGTCGACGGTGGCTCCCGCCGGCGATTGCTTGACCCTGACCACGTCGGCATGCGGCACGAGGAGCGGCGGGGTCGTGTCCCGCACGGTGACCGTCATGTCCCCTCTCGCCACGTTGCCGGCGGCGTCCGTGGCGGTGCAGGGGACGGTCGTCGTGCCGGGCGGGAACGTCGAGCCCGAGCCGGGAGTGCACAGCAGCTGAGGCGCGGGGTCGAGGACGTCGGTGGCAGCGAAGGTGACCGTCGCCCCGGCGGGCGACGTCGCCTCCACGACCGCGTTCCCCGGCAGCACGGGGGGCGTCAGGTCGATCGTCCAGTCGAAGCTGGTCGGAGCGCTCTCTTCCGACCCGGCGAGCGCCTTGACTTGAAACGAGTGGGCGCCCTCGGAAAGGCCCGCATGCGAGTCGGGCGAGGAGCAGGGGGAGTATGCGGTCACGTCCCGCCGACACTCGAACGTCGCTCCCGCGTCGCTCGTGAACGAGAAGATCACGTCCGTGGCGCGGGTCCAGGGCGGCACGTTCGCCGAGAGCACCGGCTGCGCGGGCTGGGCCGCGGCGGGCGCGGGCAGGAGCAACGCGGCGATGCCGACTGCGCCGAGAATGAGAGCGAGTCGGAGCCGGCCTCGCACCGCTACGCCGCCGCGAGGAGGACGAGGAACCCCGCGCCGAGGGCCATCACCAGCACCAGGGCGATCCCGAAGTCCTGGCGATGCCGAGGCAAGTCCGCCGAGATCGACCCGAGTACGCGCACCGGAGCCAGCGCGAGCACGAGGCCGACGAGGCCGACAGCGAAGACGAAGAGGAGTGCTGCCTGGGCGGGCCACCTGCGCTCGGGCTCGGCGAGCGCGCGAGGGATGTGGGCGATCGCGGCCGGGCGGGTCGCTGGAGCGGAGGTCTTCCTCCCGCTCGCCGCGCCGAGCTCCCCGCGCGCGGGATCGGGGGGAGTGCGGGCCCCGGCGGCATCGTCGTCCCGGTCGCGCGCTCTCGCTCGAGAGCGAGGACGCTTCGACTTCGGCGCCGGCTCGGACTCCTGCGTGGGAGGGGTCGTGACCGGCGGGGCGACCGGCGGCGCCGGCGGCGGTGGCGGGGAGACGGGCGGCGGCGGCGCAGGCACGGGCGCCGGATCCGGGCTCGGCGTCTGCGCGAGCGCCGCACCGGCCAATCCCAGCACGGCCAACAGGGTGACGGCTGCCGCTGCGGTCTTCGTCGCAATCCCTACAAACGTCGCAGAAAGTCCAGGGTAGGCCTTTGTCACACGCGGTTCAAGCCCTGAAATCCGCGTCGGGTCGCCGCGATCTCGCTTCGTTGCCACAATGCCTCCATGGGGACGCTGCCGTCCGGCACCGTGACGTTCGTCTTCAGCGACGTCGAGGGCTCGACCGGGCTGCTGAAGCGGCTCGGCGAGCGCTACGGCGAGTTGATCGCCGAGCACCGCCGCATCGTGCGCGAGACGTACGGCGCGCATGACGGCGTCGAGATCGACGCGCAGGGCGACGCCTTCTTCTTCGCGTTCGCGCGGGCCCGCGATGCCGTGGCGGCGGCTGTCGCGGCGCAGCGCGCTCATGCCGAGCAGGCGTGGCCCGGCGACGAGAACGTGCGCGTGCGTATGGGTCTCCACACGGGCGAGCCGGTCCTCGGCGAGGAGGGCTACCTCGGGCTCGACGTCGTTCGGGCGGCGCGGCTCTGCACCGTCGGGCAGGGTGGCTACGTCCTCCTGTCGGAGACGACGCGGGCGCTCGTCGGATCGTCGCTCCCCGACGGCGTCTCTGTTCACCCGGTCGGCGAGCGACGTCTCAAGGACATCGAGGAGCCCGAGCGCGTCTACGCGCTTGCCATCGACGGCGTCGACCTGCCGGAGAGCGAGCCTCCGTCACCGGTCGAACCCGAGCGCGACTGGGAGCGCCGTGCCGAAGAGCTGGCCAAGCGCATGACCGACGACATCAACGAGAGCGTGTTCCACTCGCTCGAGCGCGCGCTCGGCGACGTCGGCCGGCGCGGCTAGCCGGCGGGCGCGGGGAATCGAGAGTGCCCCCGGCACGAATCGAACGTGCGCACGCGGTTTAGGAAGCGGCACATCGGTGGGGCGGAAAGCCGCATAGTCAAGGAGAACTCGGCGCCCTGCCGGGCTCGGTGCGACAGAAGGCGCGACAGTCCCGGCCGCTACCAGCCGAGGAGTTCCTGCATCCGGGGCAGAACTCCCTCCAAGGTGCCCCTGACGATCTCGATCTCGAACGCTCGAGCCGCACACTCGAAGGTCGAGTCGTGAAAGGCGAAGACGAAATGCTTTAGTGCGTCGAAGTCTTCGGGTCTGTGCTGAGGGTGCACCGAGTTCATCCGCTCGAGCTCCCTCACCCACGACGAGCGCCTGACCTCGAAGACGCGATAGGGCCCTAGTCCGCGGGAGGCCAGGGGATGGCCGTGGAACGCCTCGTCATTGGGCATGCCAAAGCGGTAGGACGCGTATCCGTCGAACGTGACGATCGCGATCGCGCCCTCGGACTGCTGATCGACGACTCTGACTTCCGTGCCGTCCCAGCTCGGGTCGGGTTCTTCGAGCAGGTAGGCAAGGACAACCCGCTGCTCGTCGCTGAGTAGCACGGGCAGCGGCGCCCCGATGGACGATTGCGGAACGTCTTCGATCTGGACTACCTCGTCCCGACTGCTTCGGCCTCTCATCCGGGCGAGTCCTCCTGACGCAAGAGAATGCTTCGAACAGTCGACGGCCACCAGCGGCGGCCGCCGTGGACGGTGGGAACCTCATCCGCAGTCAAGCCACGCGCGATCTCACTGAGACTCCTGCCCTGAGCTTGCTCGCGCCTAATCCGTTCGATGGTCTGAGGCGGGACCATGGGACGCCGCCCCGCGCGCCGCCGCGGCGAGAACTCGACCGAGGCGATCGAGGTGTGCTCATCGAGGAACCGCTCGAGTTCGCGGACGGGGATCATTCGCGTCCCCCACGGCGTCTTGACCGTGTTCAGCGCTGGCACGACGCGGCGGTCGAGCGTCGCGATGCTGATGCCCAGTGCTTCGGCTGCCTGCTGCCGCGTGTAGACCAACCGCCGTACGTCCTCCACGAGGCGGAACTGTTCAGCCGGCATCGCCGATCCGGGGCGGCTCGCTGTCGATGAACCGTCATGGCGGCGACGCTTGTCCGCCCGCCTACGGCGTCGCTTCTCGGCCATACCGCCCCACCGTACACAAATGCTGAGGCGATGTTGCACTTAAGTGCATCTGTGTCGCGCCTGCTATGGCTCCCTGGACTGTATGGGGACTCGGGGTATCAGGTTGAATGCTGACCGGCTTGAAGAAGGCGTCGGAAGTTCTGGTGACCCAGTGCTCCAAGCCAGTGGACGGTTTCCTCGGCGACTGCCTGCGCCTCCCGACTGTCGCTCGCGAGAGCCGAGACAAGAAGGGTTTCAATCTCGGAGCGCCCGCCCATGAGCGTCCAGCCTTCCCTCGCCAGATCCAGGAACTGCCGCAATAGCCGTGTCGCTTCGAGCGGGCGCTCGGCTACCGCCTCGTTCAGCGCCTCCAAGACCAAGAAGTCGGGCTGTGGCAAGACGCCTCGGGCAAGAACTCGCTCGAGCTCGCGCATTCGCCAGTCGAGATCAAGACTTGACGCATTCACCCACCACGCGAACGAAGAAAGTTCGTCAGATGCTCCTTCGTCCTCGTCCGACGTGGCACCCATACGCCATTGCCACATCTGAGCAAGCCGTTCCGAAACCTCCGGTTCAAGTTCCTCTTGATCCCGCGCGCTTCGACCGATAAAGGCGAGCGCGTGCTTGCGCAGATCTCCTGGGGCACGCGCGAAGAACATTGTGATGAGCTGATCATCCAGGGCAAGTCGGTCGTGCCAGTAGAAGGTCACTAGATGGTCGGCGAGCCTCTCGTCGGGCGTTTCGCTGCTTCCCAGCCAGCGAGAGAGCCGGCCGATCTCGCCGAGTCGCTCTATCGCCATTGCGTACTCTCCATAGAGAATCGGCAGGAGGTCCCAGTAGGGCCGCGAGAAGGTCACGTAGGCGCCCCACGCTGCCGCCCAGAACTCCACCTGGGCTGACGACTGCGGGAAGATAGCGACACGCCGAGACTCTGCCCAGCGTCGGTCGAAGGCAACGAATGAGGGGTAGTACTGACCATAGACCGCTCGCACGGCCAACGAAGAGTCGACCTCGGGCTCGAGATGGTTCTCGAGCGTCTCCCGAACCTCAGGAACGAGCGAGAACCCTTCCCGCGCCTCCTCCTCGGTCTCCCGTGCGACATTGCGCTTCACCCAGAAGCAGTAGTCCACAAGTGCATGAAACGCCCGCCCCCGGGTCGTATTGAGGGCGAGCGTGCTCGGATCCATATTTGAGCCGCCGTACCGCATTTCGTGCTCCGGGGTCGGGTTAGCATCAGCCGCCAGCTGTGCAAGGCACGCCCAAATTCGATCACGCGCGTCAAAAGGGAGTGGCGCGATCTCCGAAGACAGGCCAGCCTCCAAGAGGCCGGCGGCCTCTTTGCGTGCCCATGAAAGGACGGCTTCGGGGCTATCAACAACCTCGTTGTCGTCCTCGTCGGTGCCTGAATCGAGAGAAGCCTGGAGTACCCACTCGATGAAATCGAGAAGAGGCGGCCAGTGAACCCTCTTGCCGTCCCTAACAGCCGCAGTCAGGCCAATGAGCGTCCAGTAGACGTGGTGGGCGTTGAGCCCGCGGAGATCGCTAGCGACTCTGGAAATGCGTTCTGGGTCAGCCTGCGCTAGTTCTGAGAGCGCTCGCGCGAGGCCTTCGACGGAGGGCTCGAAGTGTCCTGGCGGCGCCACCCAATCGCGTAGGTACGCGAGAAGCTCGAGATCATTCATGACGCGGAGCTCGTCCAGCGTTAGAGGACTCCGCTGTCCGACCATGGTTTGCACCTCGAAACTCGTGATGAACTCGTGCTCCCCGAATTCATCGATGAGTTCCTCATAGCGTGCACGCCAGTGAGGGGGAAGCGTGTCCTGGACCAGCCGGAGTCGCCTCACGCGCCAAGCTGCGGCGTACCCCTCAAGCTCCCGAGGTGATGGCTCCACGCCGTCGAGTCTCTTCCGGAGCTCGACGTACGACTCGAGGTCGGGTCCGTGCTCAACCCAGTCAAGGATTTGATTCCTCGCGGACTCGGGTAACGACCCGAAACTCCTCTCCAGCAGCGTCCGATACTCGGGGCTTGGCTCGGTGTCGAGGAATGTCTCGCGATGGAGTACGAGCTGCGCGACTGTCTCTCGCTTGCCGGCGGGCGGCGTCGAGAATGCGTACAGCTTGATCCGGCGAAGCACCCGCTTGTCACGTCGACTGAGCAACGAGAGCAACTCGTCGTCATCGAGGAGGCTTCGGCCTCGCACCATCACCACCGCATCACGAAGGGCGGACACAAGAGCCTGCGGGAGCTCGTTCTCGTCGCGGTGTTCACCCTCGATGCGTGTCCGCCAAATGTACGAATAGTCTTCCGCGGGATCCTCGGCGCTTGCTTCGGCGAGATCCAGTAGGTCTGTAAGGAGATCCACGAGATGCGTGATCGTCTCCGAGGGCGCCGCCGCTACCAGCGGCTCGACGGTCGCCTCGAGTAGTTGGTCGTACTCGTAGTGGGAAACCCGAGCGCGTGCCGATCGAAACTCCAATGAGCGGCCTGACTCACCTACCACCTCAACGGGCCGGAACAGTTCACGGAAGAGCCGGAGTGCTGCGGCCACCTCACTGGAATCGGTGAGATATACGACGAGCTTCGCCAGCTTGCTACCGAGCAAGAAGAAGAGCTGGCTGCGGTCGCGAATCCAGGCAACTTCGTGGTCAGCCCAACGCGCGGCAAGTGCGCCCGGCATCCCGAGCGCGGCGTCAGTCAGATCCTCGTGAACTCGCTCGTTCGTCGTTTCGATGGAAAGGGCGACTTCGAGAACCTGCTCTGGCGCCTCGCTGGCCACCCGGGCAAGGAACTCGGACAGAGGCCAGCGTGGCGCTGAGACGTAGCCTTCGTCGATCGCGAGTTCAGGCGGGCTAGAGAAGAAACCGCGCTCGCGAAGTGGCTCGATCCACTGGGGAGAGGACAGGCGCTCGAAGAAGTACGCAGAGTGAGCGGGACTCTTAGCGGCCTCAGTCAACGCTCGGTCGACGAGCTCAGGCGGCAGCGGCAGCTTCGACCTCGGTAATCAGCGAGTCGATCGTGTCGAAGTCGGCGAACGTCTGCGGCCTCAATCGATCGAGCACGAAGTCCTCGAACCCAGCAAGCCGTCGCGCGAACTCTTCTTCGTTGACGGCCCCGTGGTGGGCCACGGCAACGAAGTACTCGCGACCTTCCATCCATTGACGTACAGCGACCTCTTCAAGCGGAGCGAGAAGAGGTTCGGGGGAGACGGAGAGAAGGCGGATAGCATCTGCCGCCTCTGCGCGTCGTCGAGGCCGATTCTCCTGTCGCCACTCGACCAACTCACCAGCTCTCGCAATCAGTCGTGCCAGCGGACGGTCGATCTCGCCTTCCCAGCGGCCATTGTTGAAGCAGCGACTCTTTTCGACGGCCTCCTTCCATGTGCTCTCGATGCGCTGTACCTGGTCACCTAGGCGAGCGGTGAGAGCCTCGACTCGCAACCCGAGTGCCGGGGGTAGGCCGTTCATCGCCTCGCGCAGGCTGTGGGCTGCGTGTACCAATCGCTCGGGATTGCCCTTGAGATGGAGCGCCGCGAGGGCTCCGAGGTACACATCGGCGAGTTGCTGGTCCTTCAAGGCGAGCGCCTCGTAAAGAAGCTCCTGTCTGCCTACAAGTTCAATGTTGACGGGAGCGGCTTCCTCCGCCGGCTGGCCATCATCGCTCTTGGCAACTTGGAGCTTCGAGCCGCCTTCGACGGGAACTGAGAAGGTCACAGTCGCCTCGATCTCAAGACCTAGCTTGTCGCCTACCTCTTGAAGTCGCTCAAGACTGACCCCTCCGTACAGCGTTGCTTCATATCTTTGGATCTGCTGCTCAGGGAGGTCGAGGCGCTCGGCGAGCTCTCTCTGGGTGAGTCTGGCGGCAACCCGGCCCTCGATGAGGACGACCGGCAAATCGCTCAGCGACTGCACCTTGCGGCTCTGCACCTTGCCGGTCTTCAGGGCCTCATATTGCTTGAGCTGGTCGCGGAGGACGGCGAGCTCGCTTTCGAGCGACTCGATCATCGCTTGGTGAATGCGAGGATGGACGTCGGGGCCCGGTCCGCGCTCGGTCGCCGCCGTGATCGCGTCCTCGAACTTCCTCGCCTCCGACCTTGCGATTCGGTACTGACGTTCATTCGTGATCACGGCAGCTCCTCCAGGTCGATGGCGATGATCCCCTTCGGCTCTCCGGTGAGCTTGTCTTGCTGGAAATAGTCGAGAAACCGAGTCCCGTGTGGGTCAGCCGCCGCTTCTGCAGGGAACAGTTCGCCGCGGAATCGCTCCTTCTGCGCTGCGCGGGCGTTGGCGAAGGTGAGCAGGACAGGGTCGAGCCGATCGGGGTCGACGTCAGCCGCCTCCCAGCATGCGTCGAAGTCGCGCGGTGCCTCCTTTGCGGTGGCAAAGCTGCCATCGATGTAGGCGCGGCGGCAGCCGGCGTGTCGCAGGTTCTCAAGCGCGTCTCGAAGGCCTGCGAGCAGCTCGCTGCGCCACGCGGTTCCGCCGAACCGCTCGATGATCTCTTCCCACGTTGCTCCATGGATTCCTGGTGGCAGATTCCCGCCCTCTTGGAACGGCGGGATCGTCACAACACAATGATACTGTTGTGTCGGCCGTTCGGCAAGGGTTTCAGTTGACCTGAACCAAGCCTGTCGCCGTCTCCGCCCGTGCGAGGTAGGCGTCGACGAGGGCAGCTGCTTCCGACTCCGAGCCGGGCATCAGCTTGCCGTAGAGGTCGTACGTCGTCTGGATCGACGCGTGGCCCATATACGTCGTGATTGCCTTCGGGTTGACGCCGGCGGCGATGAGGACCGACGCGAACGTGTGGCGGGCTTCGTGGAGCCCGATCGGCTCGAGGCCGGCTCGCTTCCACGTTCGCTGGGCTCGGCGCCAGAGGTTGGACGGCTGGAAGGGTGCTTCCGGGTTCGAGCCGAAGACCAGCCCTTCGTCCCGTCCTTGGCGCTGCTTGTGCTCGACGAGGACGTCGCGAAGCGCTCCCACGATCGGGACGGCCCGGAGGCCCGCCCGGCTCTTGGGCTCGATCTCGACGCGTTCCTTGTCGTCGTAGGCGCGCTCGACTCGGATCACGCCGCTCGCGAGATCGACGTCCTCCCACCGGAGGGCCATGAGTTCGCCGCGCCGCAGTCCGGCGTAGAGCGCCGTTGCCCAGACGGGTCGGTCTCGGTCGGCGAGTGCCGCGAGGAGTCGCTGTGCTTCCTCCGGAGATGCGATGCGATCGCGTCGGCCGCGCACGGCCGGGAGTCGGAGATGAGCACACGGGTTCACGGCGAGATCGCCGTCCTCGACGGCCCGTCGGAAGACCACGCGTAACGGCATGAGGGCGTTTCGAATCGTCGACGGATCGCGTCCCTCGGCGAGGAGGTCGTCCGCAATCCGCTGGACGTCGCGGTGCTGAACGTCGCCGAGGCGGGTTGGACCAAGCCGCGGGACGATGTAGTCGCGGACGGCGGCCTCGTAGCTTCGGATGGCGCTCGGCTTGTAGAGGTCGCCGGAGCGAGTACGGACGCGGCCGGACTTCATACCGGCCACGAGCTCCCCGGCGGCGTCGTGGACGGTCGTGTGCGCCGGCGCGCGGAGTGTGCCTCGCCGGACGCCCGTCTGTGTCTCTGAGCGCCATGCTCGTGCTTCGGCGAGGGTTAGGAAGGTCTTCCGGATCCGCTTGGATTCAGGGGCGCTCCAGACGCTCGCCTGGTACGTCGGCTGGCAGTTGCAGCGCCCGCCATCACGAGAGCCGCACGCCTTCTTGTGCCTCAGCTCGATGCCCGTTCGTTGCCCCATGAGGGTGACGCTACTCCGGTTGTCGGACGTTCCGCGCGACAGTCGCGCGACAGTCTCCCGACGCCTCTGGCCATCTCAGGTGTCGACGCCACCGGCCGCCGATGAGTAAGAAAGAAAGTAAGAAAGCCTGCAAACTGACCGCTTCTTGCAGATGAATCGTTGATGCCCCCGGCAAGAATCGAACTTGCGCACGCGGTTTAGGAAACCGCTGCTCTATCCACTGAGCTACGGGGGCGGCGGGGTCACGGTAGCACCGTCGGGACGCCGGAAATGGGCGGCGCGCGTCTGACAGAATGCGGCTGCCCATTGCTCTTCCCAAGGAGGGGGACATGCAGGTAGGCAGGCTTGGGCGTCTCGCGGTTGCGGCTGCGGCGACGCTCGTAACACTCGTGGGCGCCGGGTCGGCGCTTGCGCAGGCTCCTTCGGTCGTGGTCACCGACGGCGTGACGCAGCCGGTCTTCGACTACGAGAACGCGATCCGGGAGCGGGTCTGGGTCCAGTCGGACTTCGACAGCGACCTCGACGGCGCGCTGGACGAGATCGCGGTCGACATCATGCGGCCCGCGGAGACGGATGCCGGGCTGGACGTGCCGGTGATCATCGACGCGAGCCCGTACTACACGACGCTCGGCCGCGGGAACGAGGGCGAGCTGAAGGAGGACGTGGACGGGGACGGCCGCCTCGACCGCTGGCCGCTCTTCTACGACAACTACTTCGTCCCGCGCGGCTACGCCGTGATCCTGCTCGACATGGTCGGCACGGCGAGCTCGACGGGCTGCCCGCGCCACGGCGGCCTCGAGGACATCGGCAGCGGCCGCGTCGTGATCGACTGGCTGAACGGCCGCCGCGCCGGCCGGGACGCCGCGGGCAACCCGGTCACGGCCGACTGGCACAACGGCAAGTCCGGGATGGTCGGCAAGTCCTACGACGGGACGCTGGCCAACGGCACCGCCTCGACGGGCGTCGCCGGGCTGACGACGATCGTGCCGATCTCCGCCATCTCGAGCTGGTACGAGTACTCGCGCTCGAACGGCATCCGGTTCAACACGAACTACCCGGCGTTCCTCGCGGGCGCGATCACGGACGACGACAACCAGGACCACTGCGAGCCGATCCGTGACTTCTTCAGCGCCAACGACGGCGACGAGACCGGCGACTACACTCCGTTCTGGGTCGAGCGGGACTATGTCAAGGACGTCGGCAACGTGGCGACGAGCGTCTTCGCCGTCCACGGCCTGCAGGACGACAACGTCAAGACCGACGACTTCGGCAAGTGGTGGGACGAGCTCTCGGCCCGCAAGGTCCCGCGCAAGATCTGGCTGACCGGCACCGGGCACGTCGAGGGCTTCGACTTCCGGCGCGCCGAGTGGGTGTACACGATCCACCGCTGGTTCGACTACTGGCTCCAGGGCTATCCGAACGCGATCATGGACGAGCCCATGGCCGACGTGGAGGTCGGCCCGGACCTCTGGGAGACCTACGCGGACTGGCCGGTTCCCGGGACCCGGAACGTGAGGATCTCGCTGCGCGCAGGCGACGAGGACGGCCCGGGCACGCTCGCGCTCTCCCCGCAGCCCGGCAAGCCGCAGGTCCGCTCGTTCCTGGACACCCCGTCCCAGAGCGAGAACTCGGCGATCTCGGATCCCGAGGAGTTCGACGAGAACAGGCTGGTCTTCCTCTCGGAGCCGCTCGAGCAGGATCTGCGCATCTCCGGCGCGCCCGAGATCAGGATGACGGCCAGCTCGAGCCTCGACACCGCCTATCTCGGCGCGGTGCTCGTCGACTACGGCGAGAAGACGCGGATCTCGCGCTCGGGCAACGGCATCAACACCGAGGACGTGGAGGACTGCTGGGGGGCGTCGAGCGCGACGGACGACGCCTGCTACTTCCAGGTGACGAAGCGCCTCCAGACCTCGTCCCAGTGGCGGGTCGCGCGCGGCATCCTCGACGGCCAGAACCGCAGTTCCTACGCGGTCGCGGAGCCGCTCATCCCGGGAGAGTCGTACAAGTTCGACTTCCGGCTCTACCCGAACGACTACACCTTCTCGGCGGGGAGCCGGATCGGCGTCATCCTCGTCGGGAGCTATCCGAGCTACTCGGTGCCGCTGCAGACACGGCCCACGATCACCGTGGACCTGAAGCAGACGAGGATCATCCTCCCCGTCGAAGGCGGGAAGCAGGCTGCTGAGGAGTCGGGCGGCTTCTAGCCGACGTACGCACGCGTGGAGACCGGGGGCCGGCCACTCGCCGGCCCCGGTCTCTTACGGCGCCACGTAGCGTTCTTCGATGCAGTCCTCGGCCCAGGCGGTGACGGCGTCGCGCAGCTCTCCGGCCCGCTCGACCGCGCCCGGCGCGGAGACGCGGATCCGGAAGACGGTGGCCTCCGTGTCCGGCGTGAACTCGTAGCGCCGCTCGCACACGACCTCGAGCAGGTCCACGTCGGGCAGGAAGTCTCGCGAGAGGCGCTCGACCTCGGCCTGGGTCGCCTCGCGGCCCGCGTAGACGCCGAAGTTGACGACGAGCTCGGCGGCGCCGTCGGCCACGGGGGCGAAGAAGACGAGCTCCGGTTGCCTCATGCACCGCTCATACCCTCGCGGGGCTCCCAACGGAACATGCGCACGGCGACGACCAGCCCGAGCAGGCCCCAGACCACGACCGCCGCGACCGAGGAGGGCGCGAAGTTCTCGTCGGGCACGAACGCGGCGCGGATCAGGGCGAGGAGGTGGGTGAGCGGCAGGACGTCCGAGATCGCCTCCAGAAACGCGGGCATGTCCTCCCGGGAGAAGAAGACCCCGGAGATGAACGCCATGGGGAGGTAGATGGCGTTCACGACCGCCGAGGAGCCCTCCGCGGTACGGACGAGCGTCGTTACCGCGATCCCGAGGGCGGCGAAGGCGGCCGCGCCGAGGAGGACGGCGAAGACGAGGGACGCGGGCCGCTCGGGCCAGTCGGCGTCGAGCAGGTACACGCCCAGCAGAAGCTGGGCGACGACCTGGAGGCCAATCACGGTCACCGTCGAGGCGATCACAGCCGCGAGGTACGTCGCCGGTTCGAGCGGCGTGCCGCGCACTCGCTTGAGAAGGCCCGCCTCCCGGCGCACCACGAGCGTGATCGCCAGCCCGGCGAACGCGTTCGCGGCGACGCCGTAGCCGAGGAGCCCGACGAGGATGAAGGTCGCTGCGCTCACGCCCTCGATCGGCTCGTCCCCGTAGACCGAGCCGATCAGCGCCAGGAGGAGGATGGGGAAGACGAAGCTGAAGAACGCAGCCTCGCGGTTCCGCCAGAAGAGGCGCTGCTGGGCGCGCAGCTCGTGGAGGAAGACCCTCACGGCGACTCCTGGTGGGTCAGGTCGAGGTAGACGTCCTCGAGCGACCGCCGGCGTACCTCGAGGCCCTCGAGCTCCACCCCGTCCGCGAGGGCCTGTGAGGTGAGCTCGTGCAGGACGCGCGTCGGCTCCTCGGTCGAGACGACGACCTCGCTGCCGTTGCGGCGGTAGCGGATCTCGACGGAGGCGTGGCCCGAGAGGAGCTCCCGCGGCGACCCCGTTCCGACGATCTCGCCGGCCCGCAGGATGGCGACCCGGTCGGCGAGGCGCTGAGCTTCCTCCATGTAGTGCGTGGTCAGGAGGATGCTCTTGCCCAGCGATCGGAGGTCGCGGATGGTCTCCCAGGCCTGGCGGCGAGCCGCGGGGTCGAAACCGGTCGTCGGCTCGTCGAGGAAGACGAGCTCCGGATCGCCGACGAGCGCGAGAGCGAGGTCGAGCCGGCGAAGCTGGCCGCCCGAGAGCGTGCGTACGCGCGCATCGCGCTGCGGGCCGAGGCCGACGAGCTCGATCACCTCCTCGGGCCGCCTGGGCGAGGGGTAGTAGCCGGCGAAGAGGGCCACGATCTCCTGCACGGTCAGAAGGGGATAGACGGCCGAGGACTGGAGGACGATGCCTATGCGGGCGCGGTAGGCGCTCCCTGCGCGGCCCGGATCCTCGCCCAGCACCTCCACGTCTCCCTCGCCTCGTGCCCGGTAGCCCTCGAGGATCTCGACGGTGGTCGTCTTGCCGGCGCCGTTCGGGCCGAGGAGCGCGAAGACCTCGCCGGTCTCGACCGTGAACGAGAGGCCGTGCAGGACCTCTCGCGCGCCATACGACTTGCGCAGGCCCGAGACCGCGATCGCGCTCACCGGGCCGAGGATAGCCGCGTCAGGCCGGCGGAGGCTCCTCGGTCGGCCGCAGCGCCTGCCGCCTGCGCGCCGGCCACCAGGAGAGGTCGCCGAAGAGCGCGACGAGCGACGGCACGAGCAAGGCGCGGACGAGGAACGCGTCCAGGAGGACACCCACGGTCATCGCGAAGGCGAACTCGCGGAACTCGCGCAGCGGGATGATCGCCAGCGTGGCGAAGCTGAACGCGAGCGCGAGCCCGGCGACCGCGATCGTGCGTGAGGCCCGCGGCGCGGCGATCGCCACCGCCTCGCGCACGCTCACCCGCTCGGCCTCCTGCCAGATGCGTCCGACGAGGAACACGTTGTAGTCGGAGCCGAGCGAGAGCAGGAGCACCGCGACCGCAAAGGGGACGTAGTAGGTGATCTCGTCGTTGCCCAGCAGGTCCTGGAAGACGAAGGTCGTCAGGCCGAGGGTCGCGGTGAAGGCGAGCGCGCTCGCGAACAGGAGGTAGAACGGCGCGACGACCGCGCGCAGGAAGATCATGAGCAGGATCAGGTTGACGGCGAACGCGGCGACCGCGATCCGTACGAGGTCGCCGGTCAGCGTGTCGACCGTCTCCGCCGCCAGAGCAGTCTCGCCCGTGAGGCCGATGGTCGCGTCTTCGAGGCCGCTCTCGACTGCGAGCGCGTCGACATCGTCCCGGAGACGGTCGAGCGTCTCGATCGCCGGGCCGCCGTGCGGCTCGTCCTCGAGCACGAGCAGGTAGCGGGCAGCCGGGGCCGACTCGGAGACGACCAGGCCCGGGACCTCGCGCGCCGCCTCGTCGGTGAGCCCGACCACGGTGGCCACGCCCGGCAGTTCCCGCAAACGTTCCTCGAGCGCGCCGTGGGCGCGCTCGTCGAGCGGGCCCCGGCGTTGCTCGACGAGCAGGACCGTCGGGGCGAGGACCCCCGGCGCGAAGCCCTGCCCGGCCGCCAGCGCGGCCTCCCGCTCCTCCGCCGTCTCGGGCAGCCCGCGGATGGCGGTGAAGCCGAGCTCCGTGTTCGCCAGGCCGCGGCTCGCGAGCAGCCCCACGGCGACGGTGACGACGAGGACGACGAGCGCCACCGGCTTCGACGTGGCGAAGTGGGCGAGGCTCTGGGACCAGGTCTCGACGCGGACGCGTGGCACGCTCGGGTCACCGGCCTCGCGCTCGGCCTGGGACGCCGACGGCCAGAAGATCGCGCGGCCGCCGATCGCGAGGAGCGCGGGGACGAGGGTGAGGGAGACGGCGAGGCCGACGAGGACGGTGATCGCCATGCCGGGCCCGAAGGCGCGGAAGAACTCGAGCTCGCCGGCGAGGAGCGCGGCGGCTCCGCAGGCGACGATCAGGCCGGCGGTGGCGACGATCGGGAGGTTCTGCGCGGTCGCGCCGCGCACTGCCTCCAGCGGAGGCTCGCCCTCGCCGAGACGTTGGCGCATCCCGGAGAGGAAGAAGACCGAGTAGTCGGTGACGATGCCGAGCAGGAGGACGACGAGGATCGGCTCGACGTCGCTCGGGATCGCGACGCCCGCGGTCTCGCCGATCCAGGCGGCCAGGCGAACGGCGACGAGGTAGGCGACGCCCGCGCCGACGAGCGTTGCGGCCGCGGCGCCGAACGCGCGGTAGTTCAGCGCGACGATCGAGAAGACCACCAGGATCGTGGCGAGCGTGACCCAGGGCAGGTTGTCCTCGATCTCCCGCCACTGGGCGAGACGCGCGGGCACGCTCCCGGTCACGCCGACGAGCGCGTCGTCCGGCTCGCCGACCTGCTGCTGGGCCCAGTCGCGGGCGATGTCCGTCTCCTCGCCGATCGACGACCCGGGCTCGAAGAAGAGGAAGGTGAGCGCGGTGGTCGAGTCCTCGCGGGAGGCGGGAACGAGGCCCTGGGCGTTGACGAGCGGGAGGGCGAAGCTGATCCCGTCCGCCTGCTCCTCCCGGGCCTGGACGGCGCGCTCGGCGACGCGGGCCTGCGCCTCCTCCCCGAGCCCGGCCGGGTCACGCTGGACGACAACCGTCTGGGCGGTGACCGGGACGGTGAAGAGCTCGGCCGAGCGCTGGGCGGTACGGACGGCTTCGGCATCCTCCGGGACGAGGTCGGCGAGGGAGGCGCTCTCGGCCTCCTGCAGGCTGGGCAGCCAGATCGTCGCGGCTGCGGCGGCGGCGATCCAGAGGACCACGACGAGCCACCGCAGCCTGACCACGATGGTGGCAAGCGCATTGGCGAGCACGGAGGCTCAACGTGCCCGGGGCGGATTCGGATCCGCGCGGCCCGTGCCGGCTCGTTCTGAGACACTGGGCGCGTGCCGACGTATCGCTACGTCGTCGCCGACGTCTTCACGGATCGGCCGCTCCACGGCAACCAGCTCGCGGTCTTCACGGATGCCCGGGAGATCCCGGAGGAGCAGCTGCAGCCGCTCGCGCGGGAGATGAACTTCTCCGAGACGGTCTTCGTCTACCGGCCCGAGGCGGACGGGCACGCGCGCATCCGCATCTTCACGCCGATGGACGAGCTTCCGTTCGCGGGCCACCCGGTGCTGGGGACGGCGTTCGTCCTCGCCGGCCCACTCCAGCTTCCCGACATCCGGCTCGAGACGGGCGTCGGCGTCGTGCCCGTGCGGCTCGAGCGCGACGGCGCTCGCATCGTCTTCGGGCGCATGGAGCAGCCCATTCCGAAGGTCGAGGCGTTCGACCGGCAGGAGGAGCTCCTCGCCGCGGTGGGCGTCGAGTCGTCGGAGCTGCCGATCGAGCTGTACGACCTCGGCATCCGCTTCGTCTACGTCGGCCTCCCGAGCGAGGAGGCCGTCGCGGCGCTCGAGCCCGACCTGGCGGCGCTCAAGCGTCTCACGGGCATCGTGGGCGTGAACTGCTTCGCCGGCTCGGGAACGCGCTGGAAGACGCGCATGTTCGCGCCCGCCGACGGCGTGCCCGAGGATCCGGCGACCGGCTCCGCGGCGGGTCCGCTCGCGGTCCACCTCGCGCGGCACGGCCGCATCGAGTTCGGGCAGGAGATCGAGATCCGCCAGGGGGAGGAGGTGGGCCGCCCGAGCACGCTCTACGCGCGCGCCGAGGGCTCCCCGGAGCGGATCGAGAAGGTCGAGGTCGGCGGCGCGGCGGTGATCGTCGCCCGCGGCGAGTTCCGCCTCTGACCGTCCACCCCGGACATGCCGTGGTGCCAGGCACCAGGGCATGGCCGTTCTAGCCCCAGGCGACGTCGCGGATCTCGGGGAGCTCGACGCCGAGCGCGCGCCAGAAGACGCCGCCGTCGCCGGAGACGTAGAGGCGGTTGCGGGCGCCGTAGAGGACGTGGTCGGGGTTCTCGTCGAGTGCGACGGCGCGGCCGGGCGGGAGGCCGCCGCCGCGCTCGTTCCAGGTGACGCCTCCGTCGTGGGAGACGACCAGCGGCGGGCGGCGGTCGAGGAGCAGGACGACCGTCGAGGCGCGCGCGTCCACGTCGAGGACGCGGCCGGCCGCCCACGTCGGTGCCAGGCCGAGCGGGCGCTCGCGCTCCACTGCCGCCCCCGGCTGGCGCCCTGCGAGCTGATCCTCGTCCGCGCTCGCCCCGACCTCGACGAGGTACGTGCCGTCGTCGCAGCCGGCCAGGACGATCAGCGGACGGGCCACCGGCCGAGGAGCGCGCTCGCCGCCCCGTTGGCGAGCCGCGCGGCCGAGACCGGCGAGTGCCGCCGCCGGCGGTGCTCGACGTAGGCGGTCGTCCAGGCGTCTCCGGCACCGGTCGGGTCGACGCCCTCGAGCGGGAAGGTGGGCACGTGCTCCGCCAGGCCGTCCGCGAAGACGACGGCGCCCTCGCGCCCGAGCGTAACCACGATCTCGCGCACCCCCAACGACGCGAGGGAGCGCTCGTCGAGCTCGCAGCCGAGCGCCTCGAGCTCGTCGCGGGCGAGCTTGAGCAGGGCGACGTGCCGTAGGACCTCCGGGTCGTACTCGTCGTCGAGCGTGAGCGGGCCGACCTGCGCGCAGCGCACGAGGCCCTGGCCGTCGATGCTCACCTGGCGGCCGCGCGCCAGGACCGCCAGCGTCGCCGCGGGGAAGTCGGCCCGCGTGAGCGCGCCGGCATGGACCCAGTCGCAGCCGGCGAGCGCGTCGCCCAGCCAGCCGCGGGCGTCCTTCTCCGTCCAGGGCTCGCCGAGCGCGTCGATCTCCATGCGGCGGACGTCGCCGTCGTTCTCGATCCGAAAGCCGATCGTCTCCTCGGCGCTCTTGGCCACCACGGGGACGCCGAGCGCCGCCAGCCGCGGCCGGTCCTCGTCGGCGAGCTTCGTCGCCACGATCGCCGGGTGGCCGAGCAGGCGGAGCGCGCGCGCGGCGTAGACCGGGGCTCCGCCGAGCCGCGGGAGGCCGCCGTCAACGCGATCCAACGTAACGAGCCCGACGACGCCCAAGCGGCGCATGCGCGGAGCGTAATCCCGCATAGAGGGCGAAGGCGAGCGCGAACGCGGGCAGTGACGCGCCGATAGTCGCCTCGCCGGATCCCGGCAGGGACGCGACGAGATCCGTCCACCAGGCTGGGCCCAGCGGATGGATCCACTGGAAGAGGGCGAAGCCCGCCGCCCACGCCGCCAGGCCGCTCCAGCGAACCGGGACCGCCCGTGCCGTTCCGAGCAGGAAGTCCGCGGCCAGGACGCCGAAGAGCGGTACGAAAAAGGAGCCGAGGAGCAGGAGAAACGTCTCGTAGGTGAGGATCTCGACGAAGAGAGCGCCGACCGTTCCCGCCGCCGCGGCGAGGACGATGAGCAGGCGCTGGGAGGCGCCCGGGAGCACGTTCTGAAGGGACACCGCCGCCGAGTAGACGTTGGCGAACGGCTCGTCGGTCTCATCCACGGTCAGCGCAAGGAGGGCCAGCGCGCTGGCCGCGCCGCCCCCGGCGATGGCGGCGAAGATCGCTGCCTGGTCGTCGAGGCCCCGCGAGAGGGCGAGCAGGACGCCGAGGCCGTAGAGGAGGACGAGCGGGACGAAGTAGCCGACCGACGTTCCCCAGAAAGCGGCCTTGCCGCTGCGCGAAAAGCGTGTGTAGTCGGCAGCGAGCGGGAGCCACGAGGCAGCCATCGCCACGGTCAGGTCGACGCCCTGCCAGAAGGTGATCCCGCCCGTTCCCGGCGCCGACCAGAGGCCACCGACGTCGGCTCCGTCCACCGCCCACCAGACGAGGTAGCCCATCGAGGCGGCGACCACCCAGACGGCGAAGCGCCGCACCCAGCGACGCACGAAGGAGATCGGCCCGGCCAGCGCGAGCCACGTGGTCAGGGCGCCGAACGCGAGCACCCAGACCCAGCGCTCGTCGAAGCCGAAGAGCTCGTCGGCGAGCGCGCTGGCTGCGAGCGACATGACGTAGAGCTCGAACACCGCCCAGCCGAGGTTCTGGAGGACGTTCAGCCCGGTGGGCGCGTAGGACCCGCGGTGACCGAGCGGCGCGCGCAGGAGCACCATCCCGGGCACGCGGCGGTCGAAGCCGATCAGGCCGGCGAGCCCGAGCAGAGCCGTCCCGAGCGCTGCCCCCACCACCGTGGCGAGGAGCGCCCGCTGGAGCCCGAGCCCGGCGAGGAACGTGCCCGTGAAGAGCACGAGCAGGCTGATGCCGAGGTTGCCCCAGAGCAGCCCGACGTCGAGGGTCGAAAGCGTGCGCAGCCGGTCGGGCACGGGCGTGA
>JBOHAM010000102.1:0-4668 GCA_050697735.1 Gaiellaceae bacterium
GTCATGGCGGACTGCCCGCTCGTCACCGCGGAGGCGCTCGACGCCCTGGTCGAGGCGGCGCGCCCGCTGGCGCTCGCACCGGCACGGGACGGAGGCGTGAACGCGCTCGCGCTCCGCTCCCCGAACGACTTCCGGCCCCGCTTCGGCGTCCCCGCGGCGACGACCCTGGCCGAGGCCCGTGCCGCCGGGCTCGAGACCACGGTCCTCGACGACCCGCTCCTCGCGCTCGACGTCGACCGGCCGGCGGACTACGACCTCCTGCTCGCCTCGAGATGAGCCGGCTGGTCACCTACTCGCCGAAGGTCTTCGTCCCGCTGACGAAGCTCTGCCGCGACGTCTGCCACTACTGCACCTTCGCGCAGCCGCCGCGCCGCGGGGAGCGCGCGTACATGACTGCGGACGAGGTGCTCGCCGTCGCGCGCGCCGGCGCCGAGGCCGGCTGCCACGAGGCCCTCTTCACGCTCGGGGACAAGCCCGAGCTCCGCTACCGCGCCGCGCGGGACGAGCTCGCCGCGCTCGGCTGCGGGACGACGATCGAGTACCTGGCGCGCATGTGCGACCTCGTCCTCTCGGAGACCGGGCTCCTACCGCACGTGAACCCGGGCGTCATGACGAGGGCGGACATCGAGCTCCTGCGGCCGGTGTCCGCGTCCATGGGGCTCATGCTCGAGACCGCGTCGCTGCGACTCGGCGAGCGCGGCGGCCCGCACTTCGGCTCGCCGGACAAGCTGCCAGCTGCGCGCCTGGAGACGATCCAGCTCGCCGGCGAGCTCGCCGTCCCCTTCACGACCGGGATCCTGATCGGGATCGGCGAGACGCGCGAGGAGCGGCTCGAGGCCCTGGCCGCGATTGCCGCTCTGCACGAGCGCTACGGGCACGTCCAGGAGGTGATCGTCCAGAACTTCCGCGCCAAGCCGGGCACGAAGATGGCCTCGCACCCCGAGCCGTCCCTCGACGAGCTGCTCTGGACGGCGCGCGCCGCCCGCGACCTCCTCCCCGCGGACGTCCACCTGCAGGTGCCGCCGAACCTCTCCTACGACGACTTCCCGCGCCTGCTCGAGACCGGCATCGACGACTGGGGCGGGGTCTCGCCCGTGACGATCGACCACGTCAACCCCGAGGCGCCGTGGCCCGAGGTCGAGCGCCTGCGCGCTGCGACGGAAGCGCACGGCTTCGAGCTGGCGGCGCGGCTGCCGATCTACCCCGAGTTCGTGGACGACCCCGAGCGCTGGGCCGATCCGCGCGTGGCCGCGGAGATCCGCCGGCACGCGGACGCGTCTGGGCTTGCCCGGGAGGACGGCTGGGCGGCCGGCGGGCTCGCCGCGCCTCGGCCCCTGCGGCTCGGCGGGACGCGCGCCCTCGGGGAGCCCGTCTCGGCGGCGCTTGCGAAGGTGCGAGAAGGCGTCGAGCTCGACGAGGACGACGTCACCGAGCTCTTCGAGGCGCGCGGCGCAGATCTCGCCGCCGTCGTGGACGCCGCGGACGCGCTGCGGCGCGACGTCTGCGGCGACCGAGTCAGCTACGTCGTCACGCGCAACGTCAACTACACGAACGTCTGCTACTTCCGCTGCGGCTTCTGCGCGTTCTCGAAGGGGAAGCTGGCCGCCAACCTGCGCGGGCGGCCGTACGTCGTCCCCGTCGAGGAGATCGTGCGGCGCGCGCGGGAGGCGTGGGACCGCGGCGCGGTCGAGATCTGCCTCCAGGGCGGCATCCACCCGGCGTTCACGGGCGAGACGTACCTGGGGATCTGCGCGGCGGTGAAGGACGCGCTGCCCGACCTCCACGTGCACGCCTTCTCGGCCCTCGAGGTGTGGCAGGGCGCGGCCACGCTCGACCTCCCCCTGGACGTCTACCTCGCGCGGCTAGGCGAGGTCGGGCTCGCGTCGCTCCCCGGGACGGCTGCCGAGATCCTCGACGACGACGTCCGCCGCATCCTCTGCCCGGACAAGGTGACCACCGGCCAGTGGCTCGACGTCCACGACGCCGCGCACCGGGCCGGGCTGCGCTCGACGACGACGATCATGTTCGGCGCGGTCGAGACGCCGAGGAGCTGGGCGCGTCACCTGCTCGCCCTGCGCGAGCAGCAGCGGCGGACCGGCGGGTTCACGGAGTTCGTCCCGCTCCCGTTCGTCCACA
Source organism: Gaiellaceae bacterium (assembly GCA_050697735.1). GTDB lineage: Bacteria > Actinomycetota > Thermoleophilia > Gaiellales > Gaiellaceae > JAIBJN01. The sequence goes on from JBOHAM010000102.1 coordinate 2,137, forward strand.
TGGAGGCGCCGATCTCGTTGCGCGGAGAGGCCCGCCCGGGGCCGACGTTCCGGGAGGCGGTGCTCATGCACGCGGTCGGGAGGCTGGCGCTCCACCCGTGGATCACGAACATCCAGGCTTCCTGGGTGAAGCTCGGCCCGCAGGGCGCCCTGGCGGCGCTCCGCGCGGGAGCGAACGACCTCGGCGGGACGCTCATGAACGAGTCGATCTCGCGGGCGGCCGGAGCGGCGCACGGCCAGGAGATGCCGCCCGAGCGGATGGAGGCGACGATCCGGGCCGCCGGCCGAGAGCCGCGGCAGCGGACGACGCTCTACGGGACGCCGGAGCCCGGGCGCACGCGGCTCTCGTTCGGCGCCCCCGCGCTCGCCGAGCCGGTCAACCCGGGCGTGAGCGAGGCGGGCCTCGAGCGCCCTGCGCGCCTCATCCGCCCCGGCCTCGCCGCCGCGCGCTGACCCCGTCCCGCTCGGCCGCGTCCGCCCGGCGTGGTATCGACTGCAACGTGCGGACCGTCCTCTCCTCCGCCCTCGCGATCATCGTCCTCGCGGCGGCGCCTTCCGCCGGGGCGGTACTCGCCGTCTCCGACGAGATCGCGGTGCGCGAGCTGACGCTCGTGGCGAGCGGCGACCTGCTCATCCACCAGCCCGTCTGGTCGCGTGCGCTCGCAAACGGCGGCGATCGCTACGACTTCCGCCCCATGTTCCGCGCCATCCGGCCGGTCGTGCGCGGCGCGGATCTGGCCCTCTGCCACGTCGAGACGCCCATGCGCCCCGGCGCCCCCAGCGGCTATCCGGTCTTCCGCACGCCGCCCGCGCTCGCGCGCGCGATCGCGTGGGCGGGGTGGGACGCGTGCTCGACCGCTTCCAACCACTCGGTCGATCAGGGCCGGGAAGGCGTCAGGACGACCCTGCGCGCGCTCGCCGGCGCCGGAGTCCGCCACACGGGCACGGCCCGGACGCGGCGCGAGGACCGCCGCATCCTGTTCCTGGACGCCGACGGCGTCCGCGTCGCGTTCCTCTCCTACACCTACGGGACGAACGGGATCCCCCTGCCGCGCCCGTGGTCGGTCGACCTGATCGACCCGCGGGCGATCGCCCGCGACGGACGGCGGGCGCGGCGGCGCGGCGCCGAGCTCGTCGTCGTCAACCTCCACTGGGGCGCCGAGTACGTGCACCAGCCGACTGCGGCGCAACGCGCGCTCGCCGACCGGCTCCTCCGCAGGCGGGCGGTCGACCTGATCGTCGGCCAGCACGCACACGTGGTGCAGCCGATCCGCCGCCTCCACCGCCGCTTCGTCGTCTTCGGCGAAGGCAACCTGCTCTCCGCGCAGACGAGCGCCTGCTGCCCGGGGCCGACCCAGGACGGCCTGATCGCGGTGATCCGCCTCCGCGCCACCGAGAACCGGGCCTGGGTGACCCGCGTCCACTACGTGCCGATCTACGTCCGGCGCCCGGACTTCGTCGTCCTCCCCGTCGGGCGCCGCCTCGCCCGGCTGGAGCGAATCGGCCTGGGCGGCGGCGCCGAGGCGGCCGCCCTGCGGGCCTCCTACCGGCGAACGGTTTCCGTCGTCGGCCGCAACCGCTGGACGAGGCCGCTCCCGGGTCGCGGCTAGGTCAGTACCAGCGTCCCTTGGCGAAGCCGCCGAAGGCGAGCAGTCCGACGAGCGCGATGATCAGGCCGATCCAGAAGCTCCAGATGATCATCAGGATGATGCCCACGATCACGATGACGCCGCCGAGCGTGATTCCGCCCACAATCCCTCCCTGGTGGCTGGTCGCGGGATCCTAAAGGTTAAGCGGCCGCCGCCGCCGCCGCGCCGTCAGGGAAGGCTCGCCTCGACGAGCCGGAGGCCCGGCCGGCCGCGGACGACGAAGGCATGCCAGCCACTGCCGGAGAGGTCCGCCGTCACGGTCACGGTCGCGGGCCCGAGGACAATGTGCTCGGCGACGAGCTCGCCGTCGGCGAAGACGGCCGCGGCCGTGGGCGCCGGTGCCTCGAAGACGAGCTCCGCGCGCCCGCTCCCGTAGAGCCAGAGCGCTCCCTCCTCCTGCACGAGCACGCCGTCCCGCCAGCCGTCGCAGAGGAAGGGCTGTGCGCGGTCGGGCTCGAGCGCTGAGGGCGGCGAGGCGGCATCCTCGCCGGGGACGAAGAGGAGCACGACCGGGCTCCCCGCGACTGGGCCGAGACCCCCGCGCGTGAGCCCCTCCCAGCCGAACCAGGCTCCCGGCGTACGCGACTGCTGGTAGAGCCCGCGGTGCCAGACCAGGTAGCGGATCCCGAGGCGCTCGAGCTCCTCCCGGTCGCCGGGGAGCCAGGCGCCGCACTCGAGCCGGTTGAAGCGCGCCGTGAACGCGAACACCTCTTCCGGCGCGAGCGAATAGCCCGTGGGTCGCTCGCGCGGCGCCTGAAGGGTGTAGTACTGGTGCACGCTCCCGAACTGCCCCTCCCCGCGCTCGAAGATCGGCAGCTCGAGGACGCGTCCGGGCGGCTGCTCGCGCAGGGCCGCATACGCGGCGTTGTCGGGGTCGGCCGCGC
>JBOHAM010000103.1:0-7381 GCA_050697735.1 Gaiellaceae bacterium
GTGCAGACGCTCTACGCGGCGGACCTCGGCTCGGCGCCGGGGTCCGTGGCGCAGGTACGCGAGGCCGCAGGCCGCCTCCTGCGGGTGGCGAAGGAGGCCGGCGTGGCCACCATCCTCGTCGGTCACGTGACGAAGGACGGGGCGGTCGCAGGGCCCCGCGTCCTCGAGCACCTCGTCGACGGCGTCCTCCAGTTCGAGGGCGATCGCTACCACGCCCACCGCGTGCTGCGCGCGGTGAAGAACCGCTTCGGCTCCACCAACGAGCTCGGGGTCTTCGAGATGACCGGGGCGGGGCTCGTCGGCGTGCCCGATCCCTCGGAGCTGTTCGGCCGAACGGAGGCCGGGGAGGTGGGCGCTGCCGTCGCCTCCGCACTGGAAGGGACGCGGCCAATCCTCCTCGAGATCCAGGCCCTCGTGGCGCCGACCGACCTGGCCATGCCCCGGCGCGTCGCCACCGGCGTCGACCCCAAGCGGCTGGCCATGATCGTGGCCGTTCTCTCGCGCCACGCCGGCATCGCGCTCGGCAGCGCCGACGTCTTCGTCAACGTCGCCGGCGGGGTGCGCATCGACGAGCCCGGCGCCGACCTGGGCGTCGCGCTGGCCATCGCCTCGGCCTCACGCGGCGTGCCTGTCAAGCGCGGCGCAGCGTGCTTCGGCGAGATCGGCCTCACGGGCCGGATTCGCCCTGTGAGCCAGGCGGAGCGGCGTCTGGGGGAGTGCGCGAAGCTCGGCTTCGCAGAGGTTGTCGTGCCGGAGGGCACGGAGTCCCGTGGCAGAATGCGCCTGACCGCAGCGGCCACGCTGCGAACGGCGATCACAGCGGGGCTCGATGCGAGCGGATCCTCGGAAGGATAAGACCCTCCTCTCGGCGCTCAAGCAGGTCGCGCCCGGGACGCCTCTGCGCGCCGGGATCGACGACATCATCCGTGCCGAGCACGGGGCGCTCATCGTCATCGGCGACCCGAACGGGCTTGCGTTCCTCTTCTCGGGCGGGATGCGCCTCGACCTGCCCCTGACCGCCCAGCTCCTCTACGAGCTGGCGAAGATGGACGGGGCCATCATCATCAGCCGCGACTCGCAGAAGCTCGTGTACGCGAACGTCCAGCTGATGCCCGATCCGGCGATCCCGTCCAGCGAGACGGGCACCCGGCACCGCACCGCCGAGCGCGTGGCCAAGCAGACCGACGCGCTCGTCGTCTCCATCTCGCAGCAGCGCGAGACCGTGACGGTGTTCATCGGCGACATCCGCTACCAGCTCGGCGAGATCTCCGACACCCTGGCGCGGACGAACCAGGCGCTCGGGACGCTCGAGACGTACCGGACGCGGCTCGATCAGGGGCTCACCCGGCTCACCGCGCTCGAGTTCCAGAGCGCGGTCGTGCTCGACGACGTGCTCGTCGTGCTCCAGCGCGCCGAGATGACGACCCGCATGGCCGAGGAGATCGAGCGCAACTGCGTCGAGCTGGGCGAGGAAGGCCGGCTCATCCGCATGCAGCTCGACGAGCTCATGGAGGAGGTCCCGCGGGAGAAGGCCGCCGTCGTCTACGACTACGAGCGGACGGGGGAGACTGCCAGCGGGGCCGCGGTCCTCGAGGCACTATCGAAGCTCGACTACCCCCGCCTGCTCGAGTTCGAGGAGCTCGTCGAGCTGCTCGGCTACGGCCGCGACACGAACCCGCTCGACCAGACGGTGCAGCCGCGCGGCTACCGGGTGCTCTCGCGGATCCCACGGCTGCCGGACTCCGTCATCCGCCATGTCGTGCACGACTTCGAGAGCCTCGACTCGGTCGTGCGGGCGAGCCACCGCGACCTCGAGGCGGTCGAGGGCGTGGGCTCCGTGCGGGCCCGCGAGATCCGCGAGGGCCTGCGCCGACTGCAGGAACATAACCTCGTCGATCGCTATTTGCAGCTGTGATCCCGATAAGGAGGGGCCCACGGGGGAACCATGGGTTCCCCCGTGCTGAACGTCGTCGATCGCTATCTGCAGCTCTGAAAGCGCCTAAAATTGGCTATTCAAGCGGGTTTCCGGTACAATGGCCGGGTTCCGCAGGCGTCCTGGGCGTCGTTCTCGCGCCCGCGTTCCCAGAGGAGGAGAGGTTGTACAAACTCGGCGATAAGGTCGTCTACCCCCACCACGGCGCCGGCACGGTCGTGAAGAAGGAGACGAGGACGATTCTGGGTCAGGAACGCGAGTACCTGACGATCAAGATCCTTCACAACGACATGACCGTGAACGTCCCGACCGAAAACGCCGACCGTGTCGGCCTCCGCAAGGTGATCGACGAGGAGATGGTGGAGCGCGTGGTCACGGTGCTCCACGGAAACGGCACGAAGATGCCGAAGAACTGGAACCGGCGCTTCAAGTACAACCGCGACAAGATGAAGACGGGGGACATCTTCGAGCTCGCGGAGGTCGTGCGGAACCTCTCCCTGCGCGACCAGGAGAAGGGCCTCTCGACGGGCGAGAAGCAGATGTTCGTGAAGGCGAAGAAGATCCTCGCCTCCGAGCTCATGTACGCGAAGGCCATGGACGAGGACGAGGCCGCAGTCTGGCTCGACGGTGAGCTCGACTCGGTCGGCGCCAAGGTAGCCACCTAGCGCGCCGCCCTCACTGCGACCCGCCCGCCGCGCAGGCAGGCATCCTTGTCGCGTGCGCCCGCCCTCGGCCCTCACCTCGTGCCTGCTCGCGCTGCTCGCCGTACTCGCGGGCGGCTGCGCCGGTGACGACGGCGCCGCCGAGACGACGACGGAGACCCTCCTCGCCGACTCGTCGTTCGCGGAGGTCGTCTCCGCCGAGCTGCGGAGCGCCGACTACGAGGTCGAGCCCGGCGCCGAACTCGAGCTCAGCGTGGCAGACGGCCCGAACCGGGTCGAGGTCGATCTGACGGACGCCTACGCCGAGTACGAGGCGGCTCCGGAGCGGGAGGAGGAGATCGTGCAGGCAGTGGTGGAGGAGACGCGAAGCAGGCTCGCCGAGGGGATCTCCGACGCAGCGCTCGCCGACGTTCGCCGCGACGTGATGCCGCTCCTGAAGGCGCCGTTCGAGCTCCGCACGTACGGCTTCGAGACCGCGCGGACGCCCATGGCCGGCGGGTTGGCCGTCGTCTACGCCGTCGACGACGGCGAGGCGTTCACGCTCGTCCGACCCGAGGACGTCGAGCGCTGGGAGACGACCGAGGAGTCGCTGCACGAGCTCGCCACCGGCAACCTGCTCCGGCGGACGAACGAGGAGGAGCCGCTGCTCTGCGAGCCGTCGGGCGACCAGGAGCTGTGCGGCTGGGCCTCGGGCGACGGCTACGACGCGTCGCGCATGGTCGTCCCGGAGCTCCGCGACCAGATCGAGGAGGAGATCGGCGGCCCGGCCGCCTACGCGGTGCCAATGGAGAACGTCTTCATCGCGCTTCCGCTCGAGGTGCTGGAGTCCGGCGCGACCGAGAGGAGCTTCCGCTCCCAGCTGCAACGCGACTACCAGACCGCCGACGATCCGCTGAGCTCCGAGGTCTTCGTCGAGCGCCGCGGCGAGCTGGCGCTCCTCGGATGAGCGGCGAGGCGACCGGCGTCTGGGCGGTGCTGGTCGCGGCCGGCCGCGGCGAGCGCTTCGGCGGCAACCGGCCCAAGGCCTTCGCCAACCTCGCGGGCCGTCCGCTCCTGGCCGAGAGTCTCGAACGGCTGGAGGGCTCTGCGTGGGTCGAGGCGGTCGTGGTCGTCGCGCCTGTGGACTGGGAGGAGCCGACGATCCTCCTCGCCGAGGAGCTCGGCGCCGGCTCGGTGCACGCCGTCGTCGCGGGCGGCGAGACGCGCGCGGACTCCGTGCGCGCGGGCCTCGCCGAGGTGCCGGACGAGGCGGCCGTCGTGCTCGTCCATGACGCGGCCCGGCCGCTCCTGTCCGAGGAGGTCGTCGAGCGCGTCGTCACGGGCCTGGCCGACGGCTGGGACGGCGCCGTGCCGGCCGTCCCGCTCGCCGACACGGTCAAGCGCGCCGACGGCGAGACGGTGGCGGCAACCGTGGAGCGCAAGGGCCTCTACGGCGCGCAGACCCCGCAGGCCTTCGCCGCCGACGTCCTTCGCCGCGCGCTCGCCGGCGGCGCCGACGCGACCGACTGCGCCGGGCTGGTGGAGGCGGCCGGCGGCCGCGTCCGCCTCGTGGAAGGCGATCGCCGCCTGCTCAAGGTGACGACGCCGGCCGACCTGGCTCTCGTGGAGGCCCTGCTCCGGGGCGAGGCGTGATCGTCGACTACCACATGCACCTTCGCGGTCCCGCCGAGGGCCGCGAGGGGCCGATCGAGCACACGGTCGCGGCAGTGGAGCGCTTCGCCGAGGCGGCGGCCGCCCGCGGGGTGGACGAGATCGGCTTCACCGAGCACGTGTACTACTTCAGGGAGTTCGACGGCCTCGTGGAGCACCCGTACCAGCGGTCGAAGCTGGGACACGATCTGGATTCCTACGTCGATGCGGTCTCGGAGGGAAAGCGCCGCGGGCTGCCCGTGAAGCTCGGCATCGAGGTCGACTGGGTGCCGGGACGGGAGGGCGAGCTGGCCGACCTCCTCGCCCCGTACCCATGGGACTTCCTCCTCGGCTCCGTCCACATCGTGGACGGCGATGCGGTCGACATGGAGCCGGGCCTGTGGGCGCGGCACTCGGTCGAGGACGTCTGGGCGCGCTACTTCGCGGCCGTGCGCCACCTGGCGGCGAGCGGGCTCGTGGACGTCCTCGCTCACCTCGACCTCGCGAAGGTCTTCGGCCGGCGCCCTGCTCCGGACGTGGTCACCGCGCACCACGCCGAAGTGGCCGCTGCCGTCGGCGAGGCAGGCATCGCCGTAGAGGTCTCGACCGCCGGCCTGCGGAAGCCCGTCGGCGAGCTCTACCCGGCCCCCGAGCTCCTCGCCCGCTGCCGCGCCGGAGGGGCCGCGGCCACGCTCGCCTCGGACGCGCACGTCGCCCACGACGTCGGCCGCGACTTCCCCGCCGCGCTCGACCTTCTCCGCGGGGCGGGCTACGAGACCGTCACCGTCTTCGAAGGCCGCGTGGCCCGCCAGGAGCCGCTCGGCTAGGTTTGGCGCAGTGGACGACCTTCGCGTGGGCATCGGCGTCGACGCGCACGCGTTCTCGGACGCGGCGGCGCTCGTCCTCGGCGGGGTCGAGTTCCCCGGCGAGCCGGGTCTGGCGGGGCACTCGGACGGCGACGTCGTCGCCCACGCGCTCATCGACGCCATGCTTGGAGCGGCGAGCCTCGGTGACATCGGCTCGCTCTTCCCCTCCGGCGAGGCGCGGTGGGAAGGTGCTTCCTCGCTCACACTCCTCGAGCATGCCTGCGCCGGCGTTCGCGTAGCCGGGTTCGACCTCGTCAACGCCGACTGCGTGCTCGTGGGGGAGCGGCCGCGGATCGCCGACGTCCGCCGCGAGATGGAGCAGCGCCTGGCCGGTGCGATCGGTGTCGAGCGCGAGCGCATCGCCGTGCGGGCGACGACGACCGACGGCCTCGGCTTCACCGGTCGCGGGGAGGGCCTGGCGGCCCAGGCGGTCGCCCTCCTCCGCCGTGCCTAGACCTTTCTAGGCCGAGCGCGGCAGCGTGAACGACACGCGGGCGCCGCCCTCGGGGCGCGCCTCCGCCCAGATGCGCCCGCCCTGCGCCTCGACGAGGCCGCGCGCGATTGCGAGGCCGAGACCCGCGCCCCCGCGCTCGCGCGTCCGCGCCCGGTCGCCGCGCCAGAAGCGGTCGAACATGCGCCGCACGGCCTCCGTCGACAAGCCCTCGCCCGTGTCCTCGACGGTCACGCGCACCTCTTCCGCGAGCGGCTCGACGAGCACTGCCACCGACCCGTCGGAGGGCGTGTGGCGTAGGGCGTTGGCGAGCAGGTTGTAGAGGACGCGCTCGACCTTCTCGGGGGCGGCCCGAACGCGCGAGTCGGCGCCGTCCAGCTTCGCGCGGAGCGTCACGTGGCGGGCCGCCGCCTCCGCTTCCAGCCCGCGCAGGCAGGAGTCGACGAGCGGGCCGAGGGCGAGGTCGCGGAGCTCGAGTGTGAGCACGCCGGCGTCGATGCGGGCCAGCTCGAAGAGGTCGTCGACGAGCAGGCCGAGCGTCCGCACCTGCTCGCGCATGGCCGGGAGGTAGTGCTCGGGCTCGGCGAGCCCGTCCTCGAGCGCCTCCAGCATGGCCTGCATCGAGGCGAGCGGCGTGCGCAGGTCGTGGCTTGCCCAGGCGACGAGCTGCCGGCGGGCGTCGAAGAGCCCCTCGACGTTCGCGGCCATCGCGTTGAACGACTCCGCGAGCTCGTCCAGCTCGGTGGGCCCGCCCCGGGGCGCCCGCGCCGCCAGGTCGCCGCGGGCGAGCGCAGAGGAGGCGGATCGCACTCGCTCGATCGACCGCAGGATCGAGCCGCCGAGCAGGAAGGAGGCGGCGAGGGCGGCGGTGGCGGACGCAGTGGCGACCGCCAGGATCGTCAGGTCATGCTCCGAGTCGAACATGGCAACTCCGGAGACGAGAACGGCGCCCAGCGGGAGGAGGACGGCGACGAGACCGAGCCCGGCGAGCTGCAGACGGAGCGTCGGCAGGCGGCGGAGGAGGAGTGCCGCGACCAGGCCTGCGCCGAGCGTCGCCGCCGCCACGATCAGGGCGAAGCCGATCACGGCACGAGCCTGTAGCCCACGCCCCAGACCGTCTCGAGGAAGCGCGGCCGGGACGGGTCGTCCTCGATCTTCTCGCGCAGCCGGCGCACGTGGACGGTGACCGTGCCGGTGTCGAGCGCCGCCTCGTAGCCCCAGACGCGGTCCATGAGCTGGTCGCGCGAGAACACCTGGCGCGGGTGGTTGGCGAGGAACCAGAGCAGGTCGAATTCCTTGGCGGTGAGCCTGAGCGGCGCGTCGCCCTTGCTGACCTCGCGCGTGCGCGCGTCGATCTCGAGGCCCTCGAACGAGAGCCGCTCCGCCCGGGCGAGCGTCGGCTCCGTCCGCCGCAAAACGGTGCGCACCCGAGCAGCGAGCTCCCGCGGCGAGAACGGCTTCGTCACGTAGTCGTCCGCGCCGAGCTCGAGCCCGACGATGCGGTCGGCCTCCTCGCCGCGCGCGGTGAGCATGATCACGGGCACGTCCGAGCGTGCCCGGATCCAGCGGCAGAGCTCGAGGCCGTCGGCGCCCGGAAGCATGACGTCGAGGACGACGAGACCCGGCTCGTCGCTCTCGAGCAGCTCGCGGGCGGCGTTCCCGTCCCCGGCCTCGAGGGTGCGGAAGCCCTCGCGCCTGAGGTAGCTGACGACGACCTCGCGGACGATGGGCTCGTCGTCGACGACCAGCACGGTGGTCACAGCCGTAATTGAACCTCGCGCGGGGGCGATCGGGGCGGCCGCCGGGAGAGGCCGCCCCGATCCAGGGAGCACGGCTAGGA
>JBOHAM010000104.1:0-13388 GCA_050697735.1 Gaiellaceae bacterium
ACCCCAGCGCGCCGCTTCGAAGAGCAGCAGGTTGCTGGCGCCGAGGGCCCGCCCGCGCTCGCTCGTGGCCGCCAGGTGGTAGTGGAGCCAGGGCGGCGTCGCGAAGCAGAGCGCCGAGGCGACGACCTCCCCGGACTCCGCGGCGTGGAACACGGCGAGCCACTCGCCCAGCCCGGCGACCAGGGCGTCCCAGTAGCTCGCCGGGAAGCGGTAGAAGCCGTCGGCGTCGACCCGCTCCATCGTCTCCTCGTAGAGCGCGGTGAACGCGGAGATGTCCGCGGGACCCTCCTCGACGGACACGGCGACGCCCGCCCGCTCTGCCTTGCGGCACACGTTGCGGTGGCTCCCGTCCATGGCGGCGAAGAGGTCGGGGAGGTCGAGACGCCAGCCCACCGTGCCCGCGAGCGGCTCGAGCCGGACGCTCGCGCCCGCGTAGCGGTGGTTGGCGAAGAGCGGATGGAAGCGCACGAAGCTCGTCACGACCCCGTTCGCCCGGCACCAGTCCTCGTAGAGCTCCCAGAAGCGCGCCGCGGGAGGCTCCAGCCCCACGGCGACCGGGCCGCCGTAGCCGTACGGGGTGACAACGTCGTGACCCGAGCCCGCGGGGAGGTCGCGGAGGAGGAACGGGAAGACGACGTCGCCGCCGCCCTCCGCGAGGTGGAGGAACGCCGGCCGGCCGGGCTCGAGCAGCGAGGCGCTCTCGACGTACTCGGCCAGCAGGTAGACGTCGGCGCAGCCGAGCCGCTCGAGCAGCTCGTCCCAGTCAGGCGCGGCGACCTCGGCGAGCCCGCTCACGGGCTCGGCGCACGCTTCTTCGCCCGCTCGATGTTGAGGTTGTCGACGACCGGCTCGGGCTCGGCCCGGAAGACCTCGCCGACTGTCCGGACCAGGATCCTGAGATCGAGCCAGAGCGACCAGTTGTCGATGTACCAGAGGTCGCGTTCGAAGCGCTCCTTCCAGGGAACGGAGTCGCGGCCGTGGATCTGGGCCCAGCCGGTGATCCCCGGAAGCACGGTGAGGCGGCGGCGCTCCTTCTCGCCGTAGCTCGCGGCCTGCTCGACGAGGTCGGCGCGGGGGCCGACGAGGCTCATCCGGCCGAAGAGGACGTTCACGAGCTGAGGCGACTCGTCGAGCCCGGTGCGCCGGAGCCAACGTCCCACGCGGGTCACGCGCGGGTCGTCCTTCACGACCCCGAACGGGTCCTCGCTCAGCCGCAGGGTCCGGCCGACCCGGATCGCGTCCGGCACCATCGTGCGGAACTTGAGCATGCCGAAGGGCCGCCCGTCCTTCCCCGCACGGGGCGAGACGAACACCACCGGCCGCCCGGAGTCGACCAGCACCGCGACGGCGATCCCCGCCAGGAGCGGGCTCAGGACGACGAGGCCCAGCCCGGCGCCCACGCGATCGAGCACGACCTTCCCCGCCCGCTGCACCGGCTGCCGCTTCATCGCACCTTCCGCCGGAGCACGTGGCGCAGCTCGCGCCCCCGCTCGTGCACGACGCGCAGGCGGAAGGCGTTCACCGCGCGCAGCGCGCCGTCGTGGGCCGTGTAGGCAGCCGCGCGCGCGCGACCCACCGGTTGCCCAGACTCCCCCGGCTCGTAACCGAGCGCCTCGAGCTCCGCCCCGGCGACTGCCTCGACCACGCGCCGGTCCGACTCGGGTAGCTCGGTCCGCCAGCGGCCGGCCTCCGACCTGATCCCCGCGGCCAGCTTCGGGAACCAGGCGGCCTGGCTCTCGACGATCTTCCCGGGCTCCGTCCGCTCGATCGCCAGCATCTCGCTGTTATAGCCGAGCCCGACGTGCTCGCACACGCGCGGGACGTGCGCGGCCGGGTCGGCGACGAGGTCCTCGTAGCGGAGCGTGAGGACCTGCCCCGGATGACGCCGCTCCGCCTCCAGGCCGGCCCGGATCCCCCGCACCCACCAGCGGGCTGCCGCGTAGGCGTTGTTGGGCCCGAACGGCATCCGCCTGATCGAGAGGACGATGTCGCGGGCATCGCGCACGAGCACCACCACACGGGCCTTTGGCCACACGGCCAGCAGCTCGTCCACGGCGTGCACGTACGCGGGCGTCTTGTCGCCGAAGCGGTGTTTCTCCTCCCGGGCGGCGTAGGCACGGAAAGGCGACTCGACGGCGAAGCGGTACGCCTCGGCATGCCCCAGCCCGGCCGGCACGGGCGGGGGGCCATCCGGGAGGTTCCAGAGCCTGACCCGAGGATGAGCCCAGACCTCGGCGACGAAGCGCGCGGCCCGCGCGGGGTCGTCGAGGCCCCCGCGGTGCCGAACCGGCGCGAAGTCGAGGAGGAACATGGACTCGGGCGGGACCGCCGCCTCGCGGCTCCGGTCGAGCACGAGCCGCAGGACCGTCGTTCCCGAGCGGTCGTTCCCGACGACGAAGAAGGGCGCGTCTCCGGCTTGCACGGCCACATGATCGCCGCGGGAGCCGGAGAGCGCCTCGTTAGAGTTCCGTCCCACCGTGCGCACGGAACCCGCACCCGTGTCGATGCCGGTGCCCGCAGGGCGGGAGCCCGGACCTCCCGAGGCGCTCCTGTTCGCGACCGCGCGGGCGGAGGACGGCGGGCCCGCGGCGCTCCTCGGCGTCCTTGGGACGACGCTCGTCGCCCGCCTTCTCGGCCAGCTCGCGGAGCTCGGCATCGAGCGCGCCTGGCTCGTCACCCGGCCCGAGTGGCAGGAGGCGCTCGGGGCGGCCGCAGCCGGGAGCGGGCCGGAGACGGCCGTGGTGGCGGCCAGCGGGCTCGGCGACGACCTGGGGCGCGCGGCCGAGATCGCGGGACGAGGCTCCGCCCCACTCCTCGTCGGGAACGCGAACGTCCTCGCTCACGGGCAGGCGCTCGCCGGACTGGTCGGCGACCGGCGCATGGCCTCGGGCGCTCTCGTCCGCCATCCGCCTGCCGACGACTACTGGGCGTTTCCCATCCGCTCGGCCTCGACGAGGATCGCGAGCGCCGGGTCGCCGTTCCACCGTGTCGAGGGCGCGACCGACTCCTTCCTCGGCCTCGTCAAGGTCGACGCGGGCGACCGCGCCCGGCTGGCGACCGCAGCCGTCGAGCTTGCCGCCCTGGCGACCGATCCTCCGGGGGCCTGGGCGGAGGAGGTCGCGCGCCGGGCGGAAGCCGGGCGACCGGAGCCCGAGCCCGACGCGACCGCGCTCCTGCTCGTCGGCCTCGTGCGCAGCGGCGTCCGCGTCTTCCCGCGGGAACTGCGGGAGCTCTTCCTCGACGCCCCGGACTCGGAGGGCTCGGCCCGCGCGGCGGAGGAGGAACTCGCGGCCCGGGACGAGGAGCGCGCGCTCCTGGACTCGGCGGTGAAGGCGACCGACTCGCCCTTCACGACCTACCTCGTGAGCCCGTACTCGCGGCACATCGTGCGCTTCGCCGCGCGCCGCGGCTGGAGCCCGAACGCCGTCTCGGTCGCCGCCTTCGCGGTCGGCGTCGCTGCGGCCGCGGCGTTCGCGCTCGGCAGCCGCGCCGGCCTCGTCGCCGGGGCCCTGCTCCTACAGGCCTCCTTCACGCTCGACTGCGTCGACGGCCAACTCGCACGCTTCACGCGGCAATCCACGAGCTTCGGCGGCTGGCTCGACCTGATTTTCGACCGCACAAAGGAGTACGTCGTCTACGGCGGCCTCGCGCTCGGCGCGACGCGCGGCTTCGACGACGACGTCTGGCTCCTCGCCGCCTGCGCCCTCGGGATCCTCACTGTGCGCCACCTGGCGGACGTCTCCTGGGTGGCGGGCCGCGACAGCGCCCCCGCTCCGCGCGAGGATCCGCTCGACCGGACGCTGGACGTCCCCGCGGGCCGCCGGCACGGCACGACCGAGCGCTGGCCCGGCTGGGTGCGACGGGTCAACGAGATCATCCGCCTGCCGATCGGAGAGCGCTTCGCGCTCATCTCGCTGACCGCGGCGGTCGCCTCCCCGAAGGTGACCTTCGTCGCGCTGCTCGTCTGGGGCGGGACGGCCGCCCTCTACGCCCAGTCCGTGCGCGTCGTGCTCTCGACCGCCGCCGGGACCCGGATCCTGAGGTCGCTGGCGCGATGACGGCCCTGCAGGTCTACCGGGACGACGGGCCGCTCGCCGCGTGGGTGGCCGGCCGGCGCACGGGCTCCCCCCTCGCCCACCCGCTCGCGTGGCTCGTGCCCCCGCTCGTGCGGATCGCCGAGTACGGAGGCCTGATCGCGCTGACCGCGCTCTCCGACCCCGACGCCCTGCCGTTCTGCTTCGCTTTCCTCGGCGTGCTCGCGTTCCACCACTACGACACTGTCTACCGGCTGAGGCTCTTCGCGCTCGGGCCGCCCGCCTGGGTGCGCTGGGCGGGGGGAGGCTGGGACGGCCGGCTCGTCGTCGCGGCCCTGCTCGCGCTCGCCGGCGTCCTCGGTCCCGGCCTGCTCGTGGCCTCGGTCGGCCTCGGGCTCGTCTACGTCGGCGAGGCCGCCTGGAGCTGGCGCGGGCTCGCTGACGCACAGAGCGCCGCGGCGCTCGAGGACGACGCCGAGGTCGTGGAGTGAAGGGCGTCGTGCTGGCGGCGGGCCCCGGCCGCCGGCTCCATCCGCTCACGGAGTCGCTGCCGAAGACCCTCCTGCCCCTGAGCGACGGCCGCACGATCCTCGACCTCGCGCTCGCCAACCTGGGCTCGGTGGGCCTCGACGAGGTAGTCGTCGTCACCGGGTTCGCGGCCGGGCGGGTGGAGGAGCGCGCGGAGGAGCTCGAGCGCCGCCACGAGGTGCGCCTCGAGCTCGTCCTGAACGAGCGCGCGGAGGAGTGGAACAACGCGTACTCGCTCTGGCTGGCCCGCGGGGCGTTCCGGGAGGGAGCGATCCTCGTCAACGGCGACACCGTGCATCCCGCCAGCGTGGAGGAGCGCCTGCTCGCCGGGCGCCGCGACGGCGTCGTCCTGGCGGTCGACCGGGAGAAGCGGCTCGGCGAGGAGGAGATGAAGGTGGTCCTCTCGGAGGAGGGCGCGGTCCGGCGCATCAGCAAGGAGGTCGACCCGGCGAGCGCCGACGGCGAGTACATCGGCGTCACGCTGATCGAGCCGGCGGCGGCCGAGGCTCTGGCGGACGCGCTAGAGGCGACGTGGCGCCGCGATCCGTCCCTCTACTACGAGGACGGCTTCCAGGAGCTCGCCGACCGGGGCGGGCCCGTCCATGCGACCGCGATCGGCACGGTCGACTGGGTCGAGGTGGACGACCACGCCGACCTGGCGCGCGCCCGGGAGCTCGAGTGCCTCTCCTAGCCCGCCTGGTCGCGTGCCCGCTGACGGTCGACGTCGGCAGCGGCGCGGTGAAGTCGCTCGCGGCGCTGCTCAGCGACAGGCGCATCTCCTCCCACGGACACGTGGCGGTCGTCGTCGGCCCGGGCCAGGGCGAGGAGATCGTCAGCGTCCTCCGGCCGGAGCTGGAGAACGCGGGCATGTTCCCGGTGGAAGGGGGCACAGTCACGGCCGCGCTCGAGCTCGCGGAGAGCCTCCGCGGCGGCTACGACGCCGTCGTCGGCATCGGCGGCGGGCGCACGCTGGACGTCGCCAAGTACGCGGCGAGCCTGACCGGCCTGCCGCTCGTCGCCGTGGCGACCAACCTGGCCCACGACGGGATCGCCTCGCCCGTCGCCTCGCTCGAGCACGACGGCCGCAAGGGCTCGTACGGCGTGCAGGTGCCCATCGCGGTCGTCGTCGACCTCGACTACGTGCGCCGCTGCCCGCCGGAGCAGCTCCGCGGCGGGATCGGCGACGCGCTCAGCAACCTGAGCGCCCTGGCCGACTGGGAGCTCGCCGGGCGGGAGCGTGGCGAGCCGGTGGACGGGCTCGCAGCCGCGCTCGCCCGCGCCGGGGCGGAGTCGCTCCTCTACCGGACCGACGATCTCCACGCGGACGCGTTCCTGACGACGCTCGCCGAGGCGCTCGTGCTCAGCGGACTCGCCATGGCGGCGGCGGGGAGCAGCCGGCCGTGCAGCGGGGCCTGCCACGAGATCTCGCACGCGATCGACGCGCTCTACCCCGAGCGCTCCACGCACGGCGAGCAGGTGGCCGTAGGAGCGCTCTTCGCCTCGTTCCTGCGCGGGGACGAGCGGCTGGCGGCGCTCGACGCCGCCCTCGGCCGGTACGGGGTGCCGCGCCGGCCCGGCGACCTCGGGCTGACGGACGATGAGTTCGCCGCCGCGGTCGCCCACGCTCCCTCCACCCGTCCCGAGCGCTACACCATCCTCGAGCACCTCGACCTGGACGAGGACGGGATCCGCACCAGGGTGCGCGAGTTCGCCGGTGCCGTCGCTCGCTGAGCTGAAGGCGGTCACGCAGCCCGAGGCGCACCTGCAGCGCCCGGGGGCCGAGCACTGGGCAGGCCGGCTCTACATGCGGCGCGTGTCGCCGTACCTGACGCGCCTCCTGCTGGAGACGCCGCTGAGCGCCAACGGCGTCACGGCGCTCATGCTCCCCGTCGGCCTCGCCGCCGCCCTGTGCGTCAGCTTCGCGGGCGTTCTCCCGGCGATCGGCGCCGTGCTGCTCGTCCAGCTCCAGCTCCTGCTCGACTGCTCCGACGGCGAGGTGGCGCGCTGGCGGCGGACGTTCTCGCCCAAGGGCGTCTACCTCGACCAGATCGGCCACTACTCGACCGAGGCCGCGCTCGCGGCGGCGCTCGGCGTGCGCGCCGACGGCGGCTGGGGCTCGATCGGCGGCTGGACGGCGCTCGGCCTCGCGGTCGCCGTCCTCATCCTCCTGCTGAAGGCGGAGACGCACCTCGTCGCGATCGCACGCGCGCGCTCCGGCCTGCCGGCGATCGAGGAGCCCGCGGCCGACCCCGCCGGCGGCCGCCGCGTCGCGCTGCGCCAGGGCGTGAGACTCCTGCCCTTCCTCCGGCCCTTCCAGGCGGTGGAGGCGTCGTTCCTCGCCCTCGCCGCCGCCGTCGCCGACGCGCTCGTGGACGGGCTCGACGGGACCCGGGTGCTCCTGGTCGCCCTCGCCGCCGCGGCGGTGCTCGCGGTGACCGGCCACCTGGTCGCCGTTCTCTCCTCCGACCGGCTCCGCTGACCCTTCCGCCGGGACCACCGACTAACCTGAATCCGATGAAGCATCCCGAAACAGGCACCGATGGCGGTCGCTGAGCCGCGCATGGACGACGGGCTCGCGGCCCGCCAGGTCTACGAGCCGCACCGCGTCGGGCTCCCGCCCCTGGGGCCGTACCTGCGGGAGCTGTGGCGCCGGCGCGAGTTCGCCTTCGAGCTCGCCCGCACGAACCTGCGCGCGCAGCAGTTCAACACCGTCCTCGGCCAGCTCTGGCTCGTGCTCAACCCGGTGCTCCTGGCCTTCGTCTACTTCCTGCTCGTCGACCTCATCCGAAGCGGGAGCCGGGGGTCGGAGTTCTTCGCGCACCTGATGCTGACGCTCTTCGCCTACCGCCTCGTGAGCAACTCGATCAAGCAGGGGTCGCGCTCGGTGATCGGCGGCGGGCGCCTGATCCTCAACACCGCCTTCCCGCGGACGCTCCTGCCGCTCGCGTCCGTGATGACCTCGTTCATGCGCTTCCTGCCCATGCTCGCGGTCTACGTCGTCGCCCATCTGATCGTCGGCCTCCCGGTCAACGCGAACCTGCTCTGGGCGCTTCCCATCGTCGCCATGCTCCTGCTGCTCGCCGCCGGAGCGAGCATGCTGGCGGCGGCCGCGCAGGTCTACTTCCGCGACCTGACGAACATCCTCCCGTACTTCCTGCGCATCTGGCTCTACCTCTCGCCGATCCTCTACTACGCCCACGAGGTGCCCGACCGCTTCAAGCCGATCATCGCCGCGAACCCGCTCTACCCGCTCCTGGGCGCCCTGAGCGACTCGGTCAACTTCGGGCAGACGCCGAGCACGAGCTTCCTCCTCGGCGGGCTCGCCTGGGCGCTGGCGTTCTTCATCGCCGGGGCGCTCTTCTTCATGTCGAGGGAGAGGGAGTTCGCTGTCCGTCTCTGAGCATCAGGAGCCCGGGACCGGCGAGCACGAGGCCCCGCCCGGCGACGACTGGGCGATCGGCGTCGAGGGGCTCTCAGTCACCTACCGCGCCACGATCGAGAAGCGGCCGACGTTGCGGAACAGGCTGCTGCGGCTGGGGCGGCGGGAGCGGTCGGTCCGCGAGATCCGGGCGCTGCGCGACCTCTCCTTCACCGTGCCGCACGGCATGGTCCTGGGCGTCATCGGCGTCAACGGGGCGGGCAAGTCGACGCTCCTGCGGACGGTGGCGGGGATCCTGCCGCCGACCAAGGGCCGGGTCGAGGTGCAGGGCAGGGTGAGCACGCTGCTCGCACTCGGCGTCGGCTTCAACTCCGACCTGAGCGGGCGGCAGAACGTCGTCCTCGGCGGGCTGGCGGCGGGCCTCAGCCGCGAGCAGCTCGCGGAGCGCTACAACGCGATCACGGAGTTCGCGGAGCTGGGCGACGCCATGGACCTGCCCATGCGGCGCTACTCCTCGGGCATGTACGGGCGCCTCGCCTTCTCGGTGGCGGTGAACATGGACCCGGACATCCTCCTGATCGACGAGGCCCTCTCGGTCGGCGACGCGCGCTTCAAGCGCAAGTCGTTCGACAAGATGCGCGAGCTCTGCGAGCAGGCGGGCACGATCCTCGTGGTCAGCCACGCCCTCAAGGGCATCCGCCGGCTGTGCGACGAGGTGATCTGGCTGCACGAGGGCCGGCTCATGCTGCGTGACGATCCGGCGACGGTGATCGAGGCCTACCGCCGCTTCCTCGACGTCGGCGACGTCGACGTCGTCGAAGACGCCTGAGCGACCGCGCGCGGGATATCGTGTCGCCCCTCGTGGCGAAAGTCGTCATCACCATGCCCGCCTACCGGGCGGAGGGGACGCTCGAGAAGACGGTGGCGGACATCCCGGCCGGCGTCGCCGACCTGCTCATCCTCGTCGACGACGCGAGCCCCGACAACACGGTCGAGCTGGCCCGCGAGCTGGGCATCCACGTCCACGTACACCCGGAGAACCGCGGCTACGGGGGGAACCAGAAGAGTTGCTACACCCGGGCGCTCGAGGAGGGCGCCGACGTCGTCGTCCTGCTCCACCCGGACTACCAGTACGACCCGAAGGCCGTGCCGCTCCTGATCGCGCCCATCCTGGGCGGCTACGCGGACATGACGTTCGGGTCGCGCTTCGCCGGCCTCAGCGACCCGCTGGGCGGCGGCATGCCGATGTACCGCTACCTGGGCAACCGGCTGACGACGCGGCTCGAGAACCTCATGCTCGGCTCCCGCTTCACGGAGATGCACAGCGGCCTGCGCGCCTACACGCGCGAGTGCCTGCTCTCGCTCCCGTTCCACCGCTACACGGACGACTTCAGCTTCGACTCGCAGCTCCTCGTGGACGCCGTCACCGGCGGGCAGCGCGTCGTCGAGGTGCCGATCCCGACCCGCTACACGCAGGAGTCCTCCTCCATCTCGGTCGGGCGCTCGCTCAAGTACGTGGCGCACTCGCTCGCCTACTGCGCGCGCCAGTCGGCCGCGCGCGGGCGCCGCGGGCGACGGTCGCTCCTCGCCCGGCGGGCGCCGGAGGCGAAGCCGGCCGCGCCCGGCGAGCGGATCGTGCGCCGCTGCGCCGTCTGCGGCGCCGAGGAGCAGGTGCTCCTCTATCCGGCCAACGTCGCCGACGAGGCGCCCGCGAGCGAGTACCGCTGCACGAGCAGCTCGCTCGCCCAGCACGACGACATCCTCGAGTGCGTCCACTGCGGGATGGTCAGCTCGCGGCCGCCGCTCGGGGCGACGGAGATCCTCGAGCGCTACGCGGCCGTCGAGGACCACGAGTACCTGAGCGAGGAGCCCGCGCGGCGGGAGCTCTTCCGCTGGGTCCTCGACGTGATGAAGGGCTACTTCGTGCCCGGCACGCGCCTGCTCGAGGTCGGCTCGAACGTCGGCCTCTTCCTCGACACCGCCCGCGAGGGCGGCTGGAGCGCCCGCGGGATCGAGCCTTCCAGGTGGGCGGTCGAGACGGGCCGCGAGCGCTTCGGGGTCGAGCTCGAGCAGAAGGCGCTCGAGGAGCTGGCGGACGAGCGCGCGAGCGCTGACGCGATCGTCCTCCTCGACGTCCTCGAGCACGTCGTCGACCCGCTGGACGCGCTGCGGCGGCTGAAGGACCTGCTCGCCGACGAGGGCCTGCTCGTCCTCTCGACGATCAACTTCGCAGGCTTCCACGCGCGGCTCCGCGGCGAGAGCTGGCCGTGGCTGATCCGCCCGCACCTCCACTACTTCACCCCGGCGACCCTCCACGCGCTCCTGCGCAACGCCGGGTTCGAGCTCGTCGAGTGGCGCCTCGTGCCCCGCTCGTTCCACCTCTCGTACATCGCCGAGCGGGCCCGCACCAACCTCGGGCTGCTGGGCGAGGCCTCAGCGCGGCTCTCGCACCTCGTCGACTTCCGCGTGCCGGTCGGCTGGCTGGGGGACATCGTGCTCGTGGTCGCCCGTCCGACTCCGGTCACGGCGGGTTCCAGCGCGCAGGCGCGCCGGTCCGGCGCCCGCGGGCGGGCCAGGGCGCTCGCCGCCTCCGCGCGGGCGTCCCGAGAGGCTGAGGACGTCCCTCCGGACGTTCAGCACGACTAGGCCCGCGACCACGAACGGCAGCACGTTGAGCGCGTGGACGACGAGCGCGTACGAGAGGGCCTCCGACTGCGAGATCCCGTAGGCGGAGAGCGCCACGACCACCGCCGCCTCGAACACTCCGACGGCGGCCGGCGCCGAGGGGAGGATCATGGAGAGGCCCGTGGCGATGACGACGAGCAGCCCGGCCGCCGGCGAGAGGCCGAGGTCGAAGCCGAGCATGACGAGCCAGAACGACACGCCGAGGACGAGCCAGGAGGCGATCGTCCAGAGGAAGGCGACGAGGCCGAGGCGCGCGCTCCGCAAGCCTGCGAGGCCTCGCGTCAGGTTCCGGACCGCGTCCTCGACCCGCTTCACGGAGAGGAACGGCAGGCGTGCGAGCGGCCGCAGGAGGAAGCGCAGCGGGCGCTCGCCGTAGACCCGCAGGACGACGGCCGCCGCGACGGCGGCAAGCGTGAGCGCGATGGCGAGGAGCCCGGCGGCGCGGAGCCAGCCGAGCTCGGGCAACCAGGGGAGCGCGACGAACAGGAGCAGGAGCAGCGAGAGGACGTCGAAGAAGCGCTCCGTCACGACCGTCCCGGTCGTCACCGCCCGCGACGTGCCGGCAAGCGGGTGGAGCGCGACGATGCGCGCCGCGTCGCCCGCACGCAGCGGCAGCACGCTGTTGAGGAACTGGCCGATGAGCAGCGCCTCGGTCGTCGGCCACACGGCCGGCCGCTTCGACGGCGTGAAGAGCAGCCGCCAGCGAAGCGCCCGCATGAAGAACCCAAGCGCAAGGGTGGCGAGCCCGGGGAGAAGCCACCAGTAGTTCATCTCCCGGAGCGACTCGCCGAGCTCGTCGAGGTCCACGTCCCGCACCGCGAGATAGCCGAGCCCCACGGTCACCGCGAGCGCGAGCGCCGCCGAGCCCCATTTCGCCCGCCGTCCGCGAGCCCGGGAGCTCACCGGGACGGCTCGCCCGCGACGCACGCGAGGCTGTAGACCGTGAACTTCTCGCCCCTCCACGTCTCGCACTCATTCGGGAGACGAGAGGAAGCGGGTACCTCGACGGTGCGGCGGAGCCGGTTGATCTCGCGGCTGAACGGGGCCATGCCGCCTGCGGGGCGCTCCCGGATGCGGTTTCGGGCGACCAGGTAGTCCGCACCGTAGCGCGTCCGGAGCGCGACGATGCTCTCGACGGAGTCGCCGTACATGGCATCGACGGTCTGGAACATCCGCTCGCGGATCAACTCGAAGTACTCCTTGTCCCAGGGCTGGTAGAGCTTCCTGGAGATGACGACGGGGCGGCGGGCGGCGATGGGGATGCAGTCGACATCGCGGGCGTCACCGGCCACGATCGCGTTCTCCGGCAGCGTCCGCAGGTACTCGTAGAGGTCGGCGTCCTGACATCGTCTCTCGACGCTCGTCCGCCCGCCCTCGAAGGTGACCGCGCCGACAAGGAGCGAGCCGGCCACGACCGTCGCGGCCGCGGCGGCCGCCCCCGCGCTCCGTTCGCGGCCGCCCAGGAGCCACAGCGCCGCGGCGACCAGGAGACCGACGGCGAAGCCCACGAGCAGGTACGGCGTGGCTCGCGTGAGCCAGTCGCCG
Source organism: Gaiellaceae bacterium (assembly GCA_050697735.1). Taxonomy (GTDB): domain Bacteria; phylum Actinomycetota; class Thermoleophilia; order Gaiellales; family Gaiellaceae; genus JAIBJN01. The sequence continues at coordinate 12,172 of JBOHAM010000104.1, forward strand.
AGGCCGGCGAGCGAGCGCTGCGCTCCGAGGGGGTAGACGGTCAGCACGACGGCCACGACTCCGAGGGAGAAGAGCGGCACCGCCGCGATGAGCAAGGCCCGGCTGCGGCGCGCCACGGCCTCGTAGGTGGCGGGCAGCGCGAGCGCGATGACGATGCAGAAGAAGGGGACGAGCCCGTACGTGTAGCGATGCGGCAGGTAGAGGTCGAAGAGGACGGCGTGCGCGAGCACGAAGAGGCCGAGCGCTGCGATCGCTAGGCACCAGACGTCCCAGCGCAGCAGGCGCACGTTGCGCGGGCGGACGACGAGCAGCGCCAGCGCCGCGACCGCGAGCATGCCGCCCGACTCTCGCAGCGAGAAGCCGCTGTAGTTCTGCTTCAGGTACTGGACCGTCGAGGAGGCGAAGAAGTGGAACTGCCCGCTGGGGCCGAACTCCGGATACCCGCGCGCCTCGGCCTCGGAGAGGAGCTCTCCGGAGGCCTCGCCCAGGAGCCGCGGAACGAGGGCGGCGACCGCGAGCGCCGCCGCGCCGAGCGCCGCCCAGGCGGCCCGGCGGGGGTTCACGAAGGGCAGCCGCAGCCGTTCGAGCGAGGCGAGCCCGACAACGGCGAGCGCAGTGACGCCGGCGGGCGGATAGAAGAGGAAGCCGAGCACCGGCACCGCCGCGGCGAGGAGGCTCCGCCTGCGCATGAGCAGGAGAACGGTCAGCAGGAGGACGACGTGCGCGAAGGCCCGCGGATGGCCGCCGCTGAAGCGGTGGATGTCCCAGGGGACGAGAAAGAGCGCCGCGCCGAGCCAGGCTGCCGGCCGCCACGGGTTGTGGTCGCGCACGATCCGGAAGACGAGCCAGACCGCAAGCGGCTGGAGGACGAGGGGCAGCAGTTCACCGAAGAAGACCGGGTCGACGACGTGGCTGGCGAGCCAGTAGAGCCCACGGAAGCCGAGCGGGCTGTAGCCGGTGTCGAGGAGCGCGTTCGTCAACGCGTCGTCGAAGAGGGCGGAGTCCTGGAAGCGCCGCATCCAGTACTCGTGGATCTGGGCGTCTCCCTGGTAGGTCAGCGAGCCGCTGATGATCCGCCACTCGGCCTGCAGCGTGGCGAGCGCGGCGACGGCGAGGACCGCGACGTCCTCGAGCCACGGTGCGCGCAGGAAGCATCGCGGGAACGACCTCATCGAGGGCGCATCCCTACCACAAGCCCTCGCGGGCACGTAGCTAGA
>JBOHAM010000105.1:0-64293 GCA_050697735.1 Gaiellaceae bacterium
GCGTCGTCCGTGAGGGCGATGTGGCCGGTCTCCATCACGTACCCGCGGTTGGCGACGTCGAGGGCCATGAGCGCGTTCTGCTCGACGAGCAGGATCGGCGTCCCCTGCTTGTTGATCTCGCGGACGATGTCAAAGATCCGCTCGACGAAGATCGGCGCGAGGCCCATGGACGGCTCGTCGAGCATGAGGAGCTTCGGGCGCGCCATGAGCGCGCGGCCCATCGCCACCATCTGCTGCTCGCCGCCCGAGAGCGTCCCGGCCTTCTGCGTCTTGCGCTCGTTCAGGCGCGGGAAGAGGCCGTAGACGCGGTCGAGATCCTCCCTCACCCCGGCGCGGTCGGTGCGCTGGAAGGCGCCCATCTCGAGGTTCTCGAGGACGCTCATGCGCGGGAAGAGCTTGCGGCCCTCCGGCGACTGCGCGACGCCCATGCCGACGATGTTGTGCGGCGCCTCGTTCGTGATGTCCTTGCCCTGGAAGCGGATCGACCCGCGCCGCGGGTGGTTGAGGCCGTTGATCGAGCGCAGCGTGGTCGACTTGCCCGCGCCGTTGGCGCCGATCAGGGTGACGATCTCGCCCTCGTGCACGTCGATGGTGATCCCCTTGAGCGCGTGGATCGAGCCGTAGTACGTGTGGATGTCGGCGACCTCGAGGATGACGCCGTTGCCGCCGGCCCGCGGCGTGGGCTCCTCGCGCGGCTGCTCGGGCGCCTGGTCGCTCACTGCGCCGCTCCCGTGACCGCCGCCTTGCCGAGGTAGGCCTCGACGACGCGGTCGTCCTTCTGGATCTCCACCGGCAGGCCCTCGGCGATCTTTTCGCCGTAGTCGAGCACGGTGACGCGGTCGGAGACGCCCATGACGACCTTCATGTCGTGCTCGATCAGGAGGACGGTCAGGCCCTCCTCCTCGCGGAGCTTCGAGACGAACTGGGTGAACGCGGCAGTCTCCTGCGGGTTCATGCCGGCGGTCGGCTCGTCGAGGAGCAGGAGCTTGGGGTTCGTGGCGAGCGCGCGCGCGACCTCGAGCCGGCGCTGGTCGCCGTAGGGGAGGTTCCGCGCCAGCGTGTCGTCGCGGTTCTTCAGCCCGGAGAAGATGAGCAGCTCGCGGGCCCGCTCGTGCGCCTGGCGCTCCTCGCGGCGCACTCGGGGCAGGCCGAAGACGGAGCCGATGATGCCGCCCTTGAGGCGATGGTGCATCCCCACGAGGACGTTCTCGAGCGCGGTCATGTACTCGAACAGGCGGATGTTCTGGAAGGTCCGCCCCACACCGAGCTTCGTGATCTGGTGGGGAGGCTTGCCGGTGACGTCGGTCCCGTCGAACTCGATCTTCCCGAGCGTCGGCTTGTAGACGCCCGTGAGCATGTTGAAGAAGGTGGTCTTGCCCGCGCCGTTGGGGCCGATGAGGCTCACGATCCCGCCACGTGGGATGAGGAAGTCGACGTCGTTCACGGCCACGAGGCCGCCGAACTCCTTGCGGATTTCGAGCGCGCTGAGGATGTTGTCCGCCATCAGGCGTGCCGCTCCCCGTAGAGCGTGTCGCCCTCGTGGACGCCCTCCTCGATCTCACGCTTCCGCCTGCCTTCGGGTATCAGCCCCACCGGCCGGAAGAGCATCATCAGGACGATGATCACGCCGTAGATGCCGAACTGGTACTTCGCCACCTCGATGTTCGGGAGCGGCAGGTCGTTGTAGGACCGGCCGATGTTCGCGAGGCCCTCCTGGTTCAGGTAGGCAAGGATGGCGCCCGCGAGGACGACGCCCCAGACGCTCCCCATGCCGCCCAGGATGACCATGCAGAGCAGGAAGACCGAGATGTTGAAGAAGAACTCGCTCGGAAACGCACCGGACTTGAAGCTCGCGTAGTAGGCGCCCGCGATGCCGCCGAAGAAGGCGCCGAGCGCGTAGGCCCAGGTCTTCGTGCGCATGAGGGGGACGCCCATCGCGGCGGCGGCGGTCTCGTCCTCCCTGATCGCGATCCAGGCCCGCCCCAGCCGCGAGTCGCGCAGCCGGACCGAGCAGAAGACGGTGATGACGAGGAGCGCAAGCGCTCCGTAGTAGAAGAGGTTGATCTTCTCGAACGACTGCTGGAAGTTGATCGGCAGCCCGAGCGCCTCGTTCAGGCCGGTGCCGAAGCCCGGCGAGTCGATCGGATTGATCCCGAAGGTGCCGGCCGTGAGGTTGAAGCCGCCCAGGTTGTCCGCGTTGCGCACGAACTGCGGGATGATCTCGCCGAACCCGAGCGTGACGATGGCGAGGTAGTCGCCGCGGAGGCGCAGCGTCGGCAGGCCGATCAGGATCCCCGCGATCCCGGTGATGCAACCTGCGATCAGCAGGACGAGCCAGAGGTTGATGTGGATGCCGCGCAGCTCGGGCGAGATCCCCGCCGATCCGATGTGGATCTGCACCTGCTGGAAGTGGCCCGACGCGAGCCAGCCGGCCGTGTACGCGCCGACGGCGTAGAACGCGACGTAGCCCAGGTCGAGGAGCCCCGCGTAGCCGACGACGATGTTGAGGCCGACGGCCATCATCATGAACACGATCATGATCACGGCCGTCGAGACACTCGGGAACGACTGGATGACCGGGACGCTCAGGTCGCCGAGGAAGCTCTCGTAGTAGACCGGGTAGAGGGCCGCGAGCGCGAGCAGGATCGCCGCCGGGATGAGCGTGCGCGCGAGGCTCGGCAGGCGCCGCCAGGCCTTGCGCGCCTCGCCGAGGCGCAGCGCGCTCGCCACCCGCCCACGGAAGCCGACGGGCGCTGCTCCCTCGGTGGCCATCAGGCGCCCTCCGGCGTACGCTCGCCGAGCAGGCCCTCGGGTCGGAAGACGAGGATCGCGATGAGGATGCCGAAGACCATCGAGCGCGTCCAGTCGCCGCCCAGCGTCCAGTGCTCCAGACCCTCGTTGTAGGCCTGGATGAGGCCGATCAGGAGCCCGCCGAGGGCGGCGCCGGCGAGGTTGCCGATGCCGCCGAGCACGGCGGCCGTGAAGGCGATCAGCCCCAGCTCGAACCCAGTGTCGTAGCGCATCTGGAACTGGAGCAGGAAGAGCACCCCGGCCGCTCCGGCCAGCGCACCCGCGAGCAGGAAGGTGAACGAGATCGTGCGGTTGACGTTGATGCCCATCATCGCCGCGGCGTCCTGGTCCTGCGCGGTCGCCCGCATCGCCTTTCCCTGCTTCGTCGACCGGACGAGCCAGGTGAGAATGATCAGGACCGGGATCGTGACCAGGATGACCGTGAGCTTGTCCCACTGGAGCGAGACGTTCCCGGCCGAGAACACCGCGCCCGAGGGAAGCAGATCCGGGGCGTTCTGGTAGTTCACGTCGTAGATGGCGAGCGAGATGTTCTGCACGATGAAGGACATCCCGACCGCGCTGATCAGCATCGTCAGGCGCGGCTGGCCACGAAGTCTTCGATAGGCGAGGAACTCGATCGACGCGTTGAGGGAGGCGCCGAAGCCCATCGTCATCGCGAGGGTCGCCACGAGGCCGGCGACGATGACGATGCCCGCCTCGCTGCCGGAGAGATTGAGCACGTCGATCATGATCGAGCTCGAGATCAGGCCCGAGAGCGCGAACACGTCTCCGTGCGCGAAGTTGATCAGCTGGAGGATGCCGTAGACGAGCGTGTAGCCGAGCGCGACGAGCGCGAAGACGGCGCCCGTCGAGATACCGATGAGCGTGACGTTGAGGAACGCCTCGGGGTTCGCGATGAAGTTGTGCACTAGGCCCGCGACTACGAGGACGAGGAACACGACCCCGAGCACGGCCGTGAAGCTCGGGCCTCCGCGCCGGCGCAGCGCGTCGAGGGGGGACGGTTTCTCGCTGCCCGCTTGAACGCTCATCGGGAACGCGGCCCAGAAGTGAGCCGGGGGAGGGCCGAAGCCCTCCCCCGGATCGTCGCCGCCTGGTTAGTTACCCCTGGCAGCGTCGACGTTCTCCTCCTGCGGTGAGATCACAGTCTCGACCTCGAGCTGCTCCTCGCCGCGGAAGACCGTGAAGCCGATCACCGCGCCGCTCGCCAGAGCGGGATCGCCGTTCTCGTTGATCTCGAAGTCACCGAGCAAGCCTCCGGTCACCTCGGTGTTGAACATCTCCTCGATGACACTCGCACGGCTGAAGTCGGACGCCGCGATCGCGTCGAGCATGATCTGGGCCGCCTGACCGCCGTAGACCGCGTACGGGTCGACGGGCTCGCCGCCGAGCGTCTCCTGGAACGACTCGACGAACTCGGCCGCCGAGCCGGTGAACTCGTCGACGGGAATGCCCGCCACCGAGAAGAACGCGCCCTGGGTGTTCTCGACGCCAGACTCGTCGATCGTCTGCTGCGTCGTGAAGCCGTCGGGCATGTAGAGCTTCACGTCGCCGTCGTTCGGCCCGAGCACGGCCACCTTGTCGCGGATGACCTGAGCGCCGTTCTCGTCGATCAGGCCGCCGAGGAACAGGCCGTCCGCGCCTGCCTGGCCGACGCTCCGCATGAGCGCCTCGTAGTTCGAGGCCCGCGGATCCCACGCCTCGAAGCCGACCACCTCGATGCCGAGGTGCTCCGCGGCGCCGCGCACGTTCGTGGCGACGCCGAGGCCGTACGCCTCGCGGTCGTTGAGGATGAACAGCTTCGTCGTGCCCTGCTCCTGCATGAACTCCGCCAGAGCCGCGCCCTGGTAGGCGTCGTGCGCGACGACGCGCGCGTAGTTGCGCGTTCCGGCCGGGTAGTACTTGTCCGGCTCGTCGTCCGCACAGCCCGGGCCACCCTCCGTCAGGCAGACGTAGGTGTTGGCCGGCGAGAGCATGGCGACGCCGCCGCCCGGCGCCTGGTTCAGGACCGGGATCGCGACCGCCGCGCAGCCCGAGTTGAACGTCCCGATGACGCCGAGCACCGCCTGGTTCTCGGCGTACGAGTTGGCGTTCTGGCTGCACTTGCCCGGATCCCACTTGCCGGCCTGAGCCGTGGAGTCGTCGCACGACTGGTAGCCGACGTTTACGTCTCCGGCCTTCCAGCCCGCGTTCTCGAGCACCTGCCGGATCGCTCCCACCATCTGCAGCGTCTGCGTCCGCGAGGATCCCTGCAGCGGCAGGTCCGAGGCGATGAGCACGTCAGGCTCGCCCTCGCCTTCGAACTCGATGTCGGTGCACGACGCGGACGGAAGCGCGGTCACGTCCGGCAGATCCGGTGCGCCGTCCTCGGTCGCGCCGGTTTCGGCACCGCCCGCGTCGCCATCGTCGTCGTCGCCGCCGCAGCCGACGGCCGCGAAGGCAAACGCGCCGATGAGCAGCACGAGAAACGCCAAGATCGTCCTTCGTCTCACTACTCCTCCTCTTCGCCCGATTCTTGTTTCGGCGCTGGCACCCGGCGAGCACCGTTCGAAGGTGCCCGATTATGAACGCGCGCTCGGCGCCCTTGCAACCCCCCTGCGGATACGATGGGCGCAGTGGAGCGCGCCGAAGTGGCGGAACTGGAAGACGCGCTGGACTCAAAATCCAGTGGGGCTACGCCCCGTGCGGGTTCGATCCCCGCCTTCGGCATCCGGTCACCTCTCCTCACGCCAGGCTGCGTCCCCGTATCTAAGACGGGTTCGACCCCAGAGACGACTGGAACGGGCGGAAGTTAGACCGGATGGCGAGGCGCGTCGCACTCCTCACGGGCGGAGGCGACTGCCCCGGGCTGAACGCGGTCATCCGCGCGGTGACGCGGCGCTCGCTCGACCGCGGCCACGAGGTCGTCGGCGTCCGCGAAGGCTGGCGCGGTCTCGTAGAAGGCCGCTTCGACCGGCTCGACTACCGCGCCATCTCCGGGCTCCTGCCGCGCGGCGGCACCGTCATCGGCACCTCGCGGACGAACCCCTACAAGACCGACGGCGGCGTGGAGCGCGTGCTCGAGAACTTCGCCGCCGAGAACCTCGACGCGCTCGTGGCGATCGGAGGCGAGGACACGCTCGGCGTGGCCGCGCGGCTGCACGAGGAGCACGGCTTTCCGGTCGTGGGGATCCCGAAGACGATCGACAACGACCTCTCCGGCACCGACTACACGTTCGGCTTCGACACTGCCGTCTTCATCGCCACCGAGGCGATCGACCGCCTGCACACGACCGCCGAGTCGCACAACCGCGTGATGGTCGTCGAGGTGATGGGGCGCCACACCGGTTGGATCGCGGTCATGAGCGGCATCGCCGGCGGCGCCGACGTCATCCTCATCCCCGAGCAGCCGATCACCGTGGAGGATGCGTGCGCCGAGCTGCGCAGCCGCCACGAGCGCGGCAAGGACTTCTCCATCGTCGTCGTCAGCGAGGGGTACGAGCTCACGTACGCCTCCGGGGAGCGGCAGCAGGTTGCGCAGGAGGCCTCGCCCACAGACCAGTTCGGCCATGTCCGTCTGGGCGGGGTCGGCGACCTCCTCGCCCGGGAGATCGAGGAGCGCACCGGCTACGAGACGCGCGTCACCGTCCTCGGCCACGTGCAGCGAGGCGGGACGCCCACCCCCCGCGACCGTGTGCTGGCGACGCGCTACGGGCTCAAGGCGGCCGACCTGGTGCACGCCGAGCGCTGGGGCGTCATGGCCGCGCTCCACGGCGACGCGATCGTCGATGTCCCGCTCCGGGAGGCCGTCGCCGAGCTGAAGACCGTGCCGCCCGAGTGGTACGACGTCGCCAAGGCCTTCTTCGGGTAGTCCGCCGCCGCTCGCGTCTACTGGAAGAGGAGGAGCAGCGCGTCCGTGGGCGCGTAGTCGTCCGTGAGCACGGGCACGTCGTCGGTGGGGACGAGGGCGTCGTGCCGGTCGAGGATCGGCCGCCGGAGGTCGGGCGCGGTCGGCGCCTCCGCCCTGATCTCCTCCCAGCGCTGCGCAAGGAAGGTCCGCTGGGGCGCCGCCTGCTCGGTCGCTACGAGGATCAGGTTCCTGAACGTCGCGTCGCCCTCGTCCCCGGGGAGGATCGCCGGGTGCACCAGCACCGTCGGGAACACGGTCCGGTACGTCCGGTAGATCGACCGGAAGAGCCGTGAGCCCGGGCCCTCGATCGACCCGATCGCGTTCGTCACGATCACGCCGCCCGGGTTCAGCCGCGACTGCGCAAGCTGGAGGAACTCCCGGGTCACCAGGTGGAAGGGGATCGCGTCGGCGAAGAACGCGTCGATGACGATCACGTCCCAGCGCGCGTCCTCGTCCGCGAGGAAGCGGCGCCCGTCGCCGACGCTGATCTCCAGGCGCGGGTCGTCCTCGGGCACCTCGAAGTAGCGCTGCGCCACGTCCACGACGACCGGGTCGATCTCGACCGCGTGCATCTGCATGGCGGGGAAGTCGCGGAGCATCGCCTTCTCCGACGAGCCGGCGCCGAGCCCGATGAAGAGCACGTCCTGGGCCGAGGGGTTGTACGCCACTCCGAGGTGGAAGAAATCGGTGTACCGGAAGCGCGTGCGGTCGGGGTCGTCGATGTACATCGCGCTCTGGAGCGAGTTGTCGAAGCGGAGGTAGCGGGTGTCCAGGTCCTCGACCACCGAGAGCCGGTGGTACTGCGTGTCCTGCGAGTAGACGACCCGGAGCTCGGGCTGCGCGATCGCGGCGCGCGGGTCGCGGGCGTCGAGGGACGCCTCGGCGCCGCGCGTGCGATAGAGCGGCGACCAGTTCTGGGCCGCGGCCTCGGAGAGCGTGCCGCCGGTCTCCGGGGCCAGGGTGATCGCGAGGACTCCCGCGCCGGCCGTCGCGAGGGCGGCGACCACGGTCGCGACGACCATGCGCTCGGCGAGCGCGACCACGACGATCGCGGCGAAGAGCGCGGCGGCCGCGAAGCCGATGAGCTGATCGGTTCCCAGCTCGGGGATGAGGAAGAAGGAGGTGGCGAGCGTCCCGACGATGCTGCCGGCGGTCGAGACCGAGAAGAGCCGCCCGGCGGTGCGGCCGACGTGGGCCAGCGAGCGCGCGCGGAGCCGGACGGCGATCGGCGTGACTCCCGCCATGAGCACGCTCGCGGGGCCGAAGAGCACGATCGCCGCGATGAGCGGGTTGAGCCGCGGCCCAGGGTCCCAGGAGACGACGGCCTCGAGCACCCGCTCGTCAAGGAGGGGGACGGCGAGGATGGCGAGCCCCGCGAGCGCCATCACCCCGATGAGGAGCTGCGGCGCCGGAAGACGGTCCGCGAGCGCGCCGGCGGCCCAGTAGCCGACGGCGAGGCCGGTCAGCACGACGCCGATCAGCGAGCCCCAGACGAACAGCGAGTTGCCGAAGAAGGGCGCCAGCACACGGCTCGCGGCGATCTCGACGCCGAGGAGCACGGCTCCGGAGACGAAGACCGCCACCATCACCGCCGCCCCGTCCAGGCGGGCGCGCGGGCCCGGCGCGGGTATCCGCTCCGGCGCGCCGCCGTTGCCGTCGCGGCCGTCCGCGGCGAGCGGCGCGCCGTCGACGCGCTCGCTAGAGGCGCGACTCGGGTCCACGCACGAGCTCCTCGAGGGCCGCGGCGAAGTCGGGATCGCGTGCGAGACCGTGGACGAGGATCGCGTCGACCCCCGCCCGCTCGAGCGCGAGCACCTGCTCGCGCGACTCGATCCGGGCCTCCGAGACGACGAGCTTCCCCGCCGGGACGTCCGCCAGGAGGTCGAGCGTTCGCTCGAGATCCTCCTCGTCCTCGTCGAGCTCTCGCTCGGAGATGAGCACGATGTCGGGATCGATGCGCTCGAGGACGTCCTCGAGCTCGTCCTCCTCGTGGACGTCGACCGCGAAGTCGAGCTCGAGATCCCAGGCCAGCGCGGAGATCTGTTCGAGGCGGTCGCCTTCGGCTACGCCGTCGTAGGCGACCACGTAGGCGTCGCCGCCCGCCGCCGAGACCTCGCGCGGGTCGCCGTCTCGCGCCACGATCGGCAGCCCGCAGCGCCCCCGCGCGCGCGCCACGTCGGCCGAGTCGACCATGATCGCCTCGGCTCCCGCCTCCTCGGCCTGGGCCGCGAGCGCCTCGACGTCGCCGGCCAAGACCGGGATGACGGAGATACCGTCTCCCTCCGAGATCGCCTGGCTGAACCGGCTCACGTCAGGATCAAGAGTAGAGGGTCGCTAGACGCCGATCGGGTGCCAGACGGTCTTCAGCTCGAGAAACGCGGCCGCGTGCCAGGGGGACTGGCCCTCGCCGTTTCGCACCACGCGCTTGACGTTCTCCGCCGCGAGGCGCTCGAGCTCGGCGACGTCGCCCGTCGCCCCGGCGAGGTCGACGGCGTTCACGTCCATGTGCGAGGCGAGCACCGGGCAGAGCTCCCGCTTGCGGCCGGTGAGAAGGTTGACGACCCCGCCGGGAACGTCCGCTGTGGCCAGGACCTCCGCGAGCGTCACGGCAGCGAGCGGCCTCCGCTCCGAGGCGACGACGACCGCGGCGTTGCCACCCACGATCGCCGGCGCGAGGCGCGAGACGAGCCCGGCGAGCGGCGGCTCCTCGGGCGCGACGATGCCGACGACGCCGGTCGGCTCCGGGACGGTGAAGTTGAAGTACGGACCGGCGACGGGGTTGGAGGCGCCGAGCACCTGCGCGAGCTTGTCCGCCCAGCCCGCGTACCAGACCCAGCAGTCTATGGCGGAGTCGACCTCCGCTTCGCTCCCGGTCAACTCCGCAAACTCAGCCCTCCGGCCTTCCATCATCTCCGCAACCCGGTACAGGACTTGACCTCGGTTGTAGGCGGTCATGCCCGCCCACTTCGCCAGGCCGCCGCGGGCGGCGCGGACGGCGTCGCGCAGGTCCTTCCGCGACCCGAGCGCCACGTTTGCGCCCTCGACCTCGTAGGTTCGCCCCGACTCCGAGCGCGGGAAGGCCCCGCCGACGTACAGCTTGTAGGTCTTCGTGACGGGGAGGCGGCTCACTCGAAGTCTAGGTAAGGGGCAAGCCCGTGGAGGCCGCCCTCGCGGCCGAAGCCCGACTCCTTGTAGCCGCCGAAAGGCGATGCCGGGTCGAAGCGGTTGTAGGTGTTCGCCCAGACGACGCCGGCCCGCAGGCGCTGCGCCATGGAGAGGATCCGCGAGCCCTTCTCCGTCCAGACGCCGGCCGAGAGACCGTAGGGCGTGTTGTTCGCCTTCTCGACGGCCTCGTCGGGCGTGCGGAAGGTGAGCACCGAGAGCACCGGCCCGAAGATCTCCTCCTGGGCGATCCGGTAGCTCTGCGCCACGTTCGTGAAGACCGTCGGCGGGAACCACCAGCCCTTCTCCGGCAGCCGGCACGGAGGCTGGTAGATCTCGGCGCCCTCCTCCGATCCGGTCTCGACCAGCTCGCGGATGCGCTCGAGCTGCTGCTGGGAGTTGATCGCGCCGACGTCCGTGTTCTTGTCGAGCGGGTCGCCGAGCCGCAGCGTGCCCATGCGACGCTTGAGCTTCGCCACCACCTCTTCGTAGACGGACTCCTGCACGAAGAGGCGCGAGCCGGCGCAGCAGACGTGGCCCTGGTTGAAGTAGATGCCGTTGACGATTCCCTCCACCGCCTGGTCGAGCGGGGCGTCGTCGAAGATGATGTTGGCGGCCTTGCCGCCCAGCTCGAGCGTCAGGCGCTTGCCCGTCCCTGCGATCGCGCGCTGGATCTCCTTGCCCACCTCCGTCGAGCCGGTGAAGGCGACCTTGTCCACGTCCGGGTGCTTGACGATCTCGGCGCCCGCGCGGCCGTCTCCCGTGACGATGTTGACGACCCCCGCCGGCAGCTGCGCCTGGCGGAGCACGTCGCAGAAGAGGAGGGCCGTGAGCGGCGTCGTCTCCGCGGGCTTGAGCACGACCGTGTTGCCGGCGGCGAGCGCCGGCGCGACCTTCCAGGCGAGCATGAGCAGCGGGAAGTTCCACGGAATCACCTGCCCGGCGACGCCGATCGGCTTCGGGCTCCGGTTGGGGAAGGCGTACTCGAGCTTGTCCGCCCAGCCGGCGTAGTAGAAGAAGTGCGCGGCCGCGAGCGGCAGGTCGACGTCGCGCGACTCCCGGATCGGCTTGCCGCCGTCGAGCGACTCGAGCACGGCGAACTCGCGCGAGCGCTCCTGGAGGATCCGCGCGATCCGGTACAGGTACTTCGCGCGCTCGCTCGGAGCCAGGCCGGACCAGCCGTTCGCGAACGCGTCACGGGCGGCGCCGACCGCGAGGTCGACGTCCTCGGCGCCGGCGTAGGCGACCTCGGCGAGAGGCTCCTCGTCGCGGGGCGCGACGCTCGGCGCATGCTCCCCAGAGCGCGGCTCGACCCACTCGCCGCCGACGAAGAGGCCGTACCGCTCCTCGAGGCGGACGATCTCCCGCGACTCGGGCGCGTCCGCGTACTCGAAGGCGGAGGGGACCGGTGAGCGGTCCTGGCGTTTCTCGACTTCGGCCATCAGTCGACGGTGAAGTAGTCCGGGCTCTGGTAGCGGCCCGTCTTCTCCTTGCGGATCTGCATGAGCACGTCGTTCAGGAGCGAGGAGGCGCCGAAGCGGAAGAGATCGGGGGTGAGCCACTCCGGGCCGAGCGTCTCGTGCAGGATCACGAGCGTCTGCACGGCCTGCTTCGCGTGCCGGATGCCGCCGGCGGGCTTCATCCCGATCCGCCTGCCCGTCTCCTCGTAGACGTCGCGGACCGCCTCGAGCATGACGAGCGTGACCGGGAGCGTGGCGGCCGGCTGGATCTTCCCGGTGGACGTCTTGACGAAGTCCGCGCCGCCCGCGATCGCAAGGAGGCTGGCGCGGCGGACGTTGTCGTAGGTCCCCAGCTCGCCGGTCTCGAGGATGACCTTCAGGTGCGCGGACCCGCACGCCTCCTTCACGCGCCGCACCTCGTCGTAGACCTTGGCGTAGTGGCCGGAGAGGAACGCGCCGCGGTCGATCACCATGTCGATCTCGTCTGCGCCCATCTCAGCCACCCGCTCCACCTCCTCCACCTTCAGCTCGGTGGGCACCTGGCCCGAGGGGAACCCGGTGGCGACGGAGGCGACCTTCACGCCGCTGCCCTTCACCCGCTCGAGCGCGTGCGGGACGAGGTTCGGGTAGACGCAGACCGCTGCCACCGGCGGGATCGTCAGGTCGGTCGGATCCGGCCGCATCGCCTTCGAGGAGAGGGCCGCGACCTTGCCGGGCGTGTCGGCGCCCTCGAGCGTGGTCAGGTCCATCATCCGCACGGCGAGGTCGAGCGCGAAGAGCTTCGACTCCCGCTTGATCGAGCGGCGCGCCAGCGAGGCCGCGCGCTCCTCGACGGCGACCTGGTCGACGGAGCCGATGCGCGGCAGTCGCGGCTCGAGCGGGAGCTCGAACCCGCTCGGCAAGGCGGGGGCCTGCGCCATGGCAGCAAGTGTAGCCCTCCCGTATCCTCGCCCCGTGGCCCGCCTGGCTTTCGCCGCCGGTCTCGCCGAGGCCGCCAACATCCTGCGGGAGACGGGCAACCGGGTCGTCCGCGTGCCCGAGCTCGCGGCGTCGGTCGGCGGCTCGCGCCGGCTCAAGCGAATGCCCGCGCGCGTCCTCATCCTCCGCGACGAGCGCGGCGTGCCCGTCGCCGAGCCCGCGGACGTCGAGCCGTCGCTCGAGGAGGCACGCCGCGTGCTGCGCGAGCAGGCCGGAATCGAGCTCGTCTCCGCGCTCGAGCCGTTGGTGGCGACGCTCGAGGACTCCGCGCCGCCCGAGGCGCTCGACTCGCCGTGCGCGGAAGGCTCCTGGCGCGCGGACTTCGGGCCCGGCGGCGCCTTCTTCCGCCGCTTCGCCGCCCGCGGCCCGAGGACCGGGTCGGGCGCGCCGATCACGGTCTTCGTCGTCCGCGACGTACTCGGCAAGGCCGGCTGCTCGCTCGGTCCGCTGGTCGACTACGTCACGGTCGACATGGGGGCGCTCCGCGGCCGGACGAAGCGCGTGCTCCTCCACGAGCTGGGCCACGCGTGCGGCCTCCCCCATTCGCGCCTGGCCGACAACCTCATGCTCCCGGAGCGCATGGGCGAGCGGCTCGAGTCCTGGCAGGTCGCCGTCCTCCGCAGCTCGCGGCACGTCGCGTTCCGCTAGCCACTATCAGGCCCGCGGCGCCTGCTGCCGATGAAGGCGGCATGAAGCGCGAGATGACCACGAAGACGGCCCTCGTCGGCCTGGCGGCCTCCCTCGCCGGCCTCGCGGTCGCGTCGGTGGCCTACTTCGGCCGCCCGCGGGCGCTGCGCTAGCTTAGGCGGGCTTGGCGGAATGTCGTTCGTCGCAGGGGTGCGATGGTCGTTCCGAGGCAAGGACACAGGGAGCGCCGATAGTCGTCACTATCGGCGCGACTGAGGACGCAGCATCGGGGCGAGCAGCGCGGCCCTGCGGCACAAGCGCATATTTCGCCAAGCCCGCCTTTAGGCGGGCACGAGCTCGTCGAGCAGCGGCTCGGTGTCGAGCGGGTCGTAGCCGATCCGGTCGGCGATCTCCTCGCTCGTCGGGCGCGTCCCCTCGGCGAAGAGGTCGCGCAGGAGCGCGCCGGTCTCGGGCCGTCGCCACCAGTCCTCGCCGATCCGCCTGCGCAGGTGCGCGCGGAGCTGGGCCGTCCGGATCCACGCGCGCAGGTAGTCGGCCGAGTAGAACTCGCCGTCCATGTCGGCCAGGTAGGCGTCCGGGCGGTAGCGGAAGCCGACCGCCCGGCGGAGGTTCTCCGCGTAGCGCTCGGCGTAGTCCTGCGCGTTCTCGAAGTCCGCCCAGAGCTCGAGCTCGTAGTGGAGCTTCGCGACGTAGCGGCGGAAGAGCAGGACCTCGAGGAAGCGGGCGGCCTCCGCGCGCTCGGCGTCCTCCTCGGCGGAGAGGCCCAGGTGCGCCGCGTGCCACCCCGGCTCGCGCGTGATCGACTCGAGCAGGAACGAGTAGATCTCGGTCAGCGCGTGGTCGCGCGAGAGGCGTCGGAAGGTGTAGGGCAGGCTCGGGTCGCAGCCCGCGTAGTGGAGCGCGTGGCCGGCCTCGTGCAGGAGCGCCTGGTAGTCGTGCAGGCCTCCCTGGGCGCGCGTGATCAGGTGCACCACCGAGGGCGGGTCGGAGGCGATCACGCAGGCGCGCGGGCTCTTCTGCGGACGATCGTCGAGGTCGAGCCGGATCCGCGAGTCGCCCGCGAGGTCGAAGCCGAGCTCGGCGAGCGTGGCGAGACAGACCGGCACGGAGCGCTCCTTCGCGTACAGCTCCGCGAGCGGCGACATCCGCCGGAGATACGAGATGTGGTACGAGGCGGGCTCGGGCTCGCGCGCCTCGCCCAGGATGCGATCCGTCCAGCGCTCCCGCAGCGGCTCCCACGACTCGACCTGGCGCTCGGAGGCATCGGCCAGCGCGGCCGCCAGGGCGTGCAGGTCGATCGCCTTGCGCCCCGCGCTCCGGCGAACCGGGTCCGGATCGCCGGAGAGCTCGGCGTCGAGCTCCTCGGCGCGGCGCAACAGAGAGTGGCGACCGCAGTTGAACGTCGCCGAGACGTCGGCCGCGAGGTCGCCCAGCTCCTGCCTCGCGCCGTAGTCGTCGAGCACGGCGAGCCGGGCCTGCGCCGTGCGGAGTGGCAGCGACTCGCCGCGGTACTCCACCCGCTCGGCGAGGATCGCGTTCTCGAGCCGGTCCGACTCGTCCGCCAGCTCCCGGACGATCAGGCCGTCCGCGCAGGACTCGCGCAGCCGGAAGAGGCGCTCTCGCTCCTCGCCGGCGGCCTCCTCCTCCGCCTCCCGCAGCCCGGCATGCTGCTCGCGGCTGAAGAGGTCGGCGTAGCGCTCGACTATCGCCGCCTGCTCACTCGTCTCCTTCTCCCCCACCCGCACCGCACGCGCCTCTTCGGAGCGCTCGTAGAGGAACCGCGCGAGCTCTGCCTCGAACTGATCCGGCGTCCTGACGACGACCATCGTCTCCCCCTATGTTCAGATACCGAGCCGCTCGAGCGCTCGTTCGTCTCGCCGCCACTTCGGCCGGACCTTCACCTGGAGATCGAGGAAGACCCGCCGACCGAGGAGCAGCTCGACCTCCGGCCGCGCCCGCATGCCTATTGTCCGAATCATACTGCCCCCCTTTCCGACGACGATCCCCTTTTGGGATGGCGTCTCGACCCAGACGAGCGCGCGCACGCGGCCTGCCTCGAGATCGAGCTCGTCCACCTCGACCGAGAGCGCGTGCGGAACCTCCTCGCGGGTGAGGGCGAGCGCCTGCTCGCGGACGAGCTCGGCGAGCTGCACCTCGAGCGGCAGATCGGTGCGCTGCCCCGCCTCGAAGTAGGCGGGCCCCTCCGGCAGGAGCGACGCGAGGTCGTCCCGGAGCGGCTCGAGCCCCTCGCGCCGGAGCGCGCTGACCGGATGGAGGGCGTGGAAGTCCCCGAGCCCCGCGGCGGCGGTGATCTGCTCGGCGATGCGGGCCGGTGGGACCCGGTCGACCTTGTTCAGGGCGACGATCACGGGCGGGCCGGCGGCGAACACGCGCTCGGCGATGAAGCGGTCGCCGCCCGCAATCGCTTCGCTCGCGGCGAGCACGAAGAGGAAGCCGTCCACGTCCTGGAGGGCGTCGTCCACCGTCCGCTGCATCCGCTCGGTCAGGGCATCGCGCGGGCGCTGGAAGCCGGGCAGGTCGGCGAGCACGAGCTGGTACGGCTCGCCCGCGAGCTCCCCGTCCACGACCGCCGAGATCCGACGCCGCGTCGTCTGCGGCTTGTCGGAGACGATGGCGACCTTGCTGCCGGCGAGCGCGTTCACGAGAGTCGACTTGCCGACGTTGGGACGCCCGGCGACGGCGACGAAGCCGCTTCTCACAGGACGAACGAGTCGGGCAGAAGCTCGTCCGGGCGGCGCACGAGGAGCTCGCCCTCGTGCAGGAACACGACCCGTTCGACACCCCACTCCACCAGCCACTGGCGGCACGCGCCGCAGGGCGAGGCTGTGATCCCGACGGCCTCGACGTCGCCCGGACGAAAGCCCTCGGCGGCGGCGCGCGAGAGCGCGCACCTCTCCGCGCAGACTCCGATCGGGTAGGAGGCGTTCTCGACGTTGACGCCCGTGACGACCCGCCCGTCCCGCAGGAGCGCAGCCGCGCCGACCATGAACTCCGAGTACGGCGCGTAGGCGTTGCGGGAGGCGGTCTCCGCAAGCTGGACGAGCTCGCGGTCGGTCACGCGAGCAGCTGGAAGAGGATCATGGTCACGAGCGTACCGATCACGCCGCCGAGGACGACCTCGGAGACGGAGTGGATGCCGGACTCGACCCGCGTCTGGGCGACGAGGCACGCCATGATCAGCGCCACGAACGAGACGACCACGCGCTGATCCTCGTCGACGATGAAGGTGATCGCCGTCCAGCCCCCGAACGCGAGCGCCGCGTGCCCCGAGGGGAGGCCGCCCGAGAGGGGTGTCCCCCGCCCGGTGAGCGCCTTGCTCGCGATCACGATCAGGATGATGAGGATGAGCGCGATCAGCGTGAGGTTGGAGGGCGCGTCGCGGACGCGGGTGACGAGGCGGGAGCTCGGCTCGCTGAGGCGGTCGGCGAAGACGAGGTAGCCGACGACAATCGCGTTCACGGACGCGATCAACACCGCGCCGGCCGCGATGTCCTTGGCGATCTTGGCCAGCGGGTCGAAGGACGTCGTGGCCAGGTCGATCGTGGCCTCGATCGCGGTGTTCACCATCTCGGCGATCAGCACGAACGAGATCGCCACGAGCAGCGCCATAAGCTCGAGCTTCGTGACGCCGTAGGAGAACGCGAGCACGAGGACGATCGTCGCCACGGCAAAGTGGATCCGCATGTTGCGCTGCGTGCGCAGCACGTGGATGACGCCCTCGAAGGCCCAGTTGAGGCTCTGGAGGACCGCGGGGGTCCGCCGGACGCTCATCCCGAGTGAGTTCGCTCCCGGCGCTCCATCTCCGCCCCGTGCTCGTACCCGAGGAGGTGGAGGAGGCCGTGGACGAGCGGCGGCCGCCAGGCGTCGCCCACCACCTGCGGGCAGAGGACGACGTCGCCGAGCTGGCGCGGCAGGCCCGCAGGCAGGTCCTCGCGGGAGTCGATGGGGAAGGAGAGGACGTCGGTCGTCTCGTCGATCCCCAGGTGCAGGCGCTTCAGCTCGCGGATCTGCTCCGGCGGCTCGAAGACGACGCCCAGGTCGCCCTCGGCGATGCCCTCCGCTCGGAGCACCCGCCGGCAGAGGTCGGCCACCGAGGACTCGTCCACGGGCGCCCCGCTCCGGTTGGCGATCTCGACGTTGATCACCGGCGCCGCTGCGTGCCCGTCTCCTCGGCGTGGCGCTTGTACGCCTCGACGATGCGCTGGACGAGCACGTGACGCACGACATCCTGGTTGCCGAACTCGACGAACTGGATGCCGTCGATGTCGCCGAGGATCCGCGCGACGTGGATGAGGCCCGACGCCTGGTCCTGCGGGAGGTCGACCTGCGTCACGTCCCCGGTGACCACGACCTTCGACCCGAAGCCCAGGCGCGTGAGGAACATCTGCATCTGCTCCGGTGTCGTGTTCTGGGCCTCGTCGAGGATGATGAAGGAGTCGTTCAGCGTCCGGCCCCGCATGAACGCGAGCGGAGCGACCTCGATCGTCCCGCGCTCCATGTAGGCGTTCAGGCGGTCGGCGTCGAGCATGTCGTAGAGCGCGTCGAAGAGCGGGCGCAGGTACGGGTCGACCTTCGCGAGCATGTCGCCGGGGAGGAAGCCCAGCCGCTCGCCCGCCTCGACGGCCGGGCGGGTGAGGATGATGCGGCTCACCGCGCGGTCGGCGAGCGCGGCGACGGCGAGCGCCATGGCCAGGTAGGTCTTGCCGGTGCCCGCCGGGCCGATCCCGAACGTGATCGTGCACGTGCGGATGGCGTCGACGTAGCTCTTCTGGTTGACCGTCTTGGGCGTGATCTTCTTGCCGCGGTGCCGCCAGACGACGTGCTCGAAGATCTCGCGCGGGTCCTTCGCGGCATCGAGCGCGGCGAGCACTGCGTCGACCGTGCTCGGCCCGATCGCGTGGCCACCCTCCACCAGCTCGACGAGCTCGTCGAGCACGAGGCGCGCATCGTCGACCTTGCTGTCCTCCCCCTCCAGGGTCAGCTGGTTGCCGCGCAGGCGGATGGTGCACCCCATGCGGTCGCGGAGAGCGCTGAGGATGCCGTCGTCGACGGTGGCGAGCTCGGCTGCGACCTCGTTGGAGACCGAGAGAACGTGCTGCAACGCCTCGAAGTCTAGTGGCCTCCCGGGAGCCGCCCCGAACGGCCACGTCCACCCCTACCGCGGGGGGCCGGCCGCGGGCCTCCCTCCGGTTTCACCGTAGCGAGGCCGAACGCACGCGTGGCGCGCGGACCGTGTCGAAAGCCGCGCCCGAGAGTGTCAGGCGAGCTTCTCGCGGACGAGCTGGCTCACCGCGGAGCCGTCCGCACGGCCCGCCACCTGGGGCATGACGTCCGCCATCACGCGGCCCAGGTCCCGCAGCGACGTGGCCCCGGTCTCAGCGATCGCGTCGTCGACGATCCGCTCGAGCTCGTCCTCGTCGAGCGGGTCGGGCATGAACTCCTCGATGACGTCGAGCTCCTCCTCCTCCTTGGCGGCCTGCTCCTCGCGTCCCGCGGAGCGAAACGCCTCGGCGGCTTCCGCGCGGCGCTTGCGCTCGCGCTGGAGCACCTGGAGCTCCTCGTCCTCCTTCAGCTCCCGACCCAGCTCCTTCTCCGCCGAGCGCAGCGCCGCGAGCGTCAGCCGAAGCGTCTCCGTGCGCACCTGCTCGCGCTCGCGCATGGCCTCCTTCAGCTCGTCCTCGATCTCCGCGATCAGGCTCACTCGAATCCCGCCAGACCACGCGACCCGCCGAGGACGTGCCAGTGGAGGTGGAAGACCGTCTGGCCGCCGCCCGGCCCCACGTTGACGATCACGCGGTAGTCCTCGAGCCCCGCCTCCCGGGCGGTGTCGGCCACGAACTGCAGCATGCGCGAAGCCTCGTCGCCGGGGAAGGCGCCGACGTCGCGGAACGTGTCCACGTGACGTTCGGGGATGACGAGCAGGTGCACCGCAGCCTTGGGGCTCCGGTCATTCACCGCCGCGAAGCCGTCGGCCTTGCGGACGTGGTCGCCCTCGGCGTAGAGCCCGCAGAAGAGGCAGTCAGGCTGCGACACCAACGACTCCTTCCTCGCTCACGTTGACGGCCCGCGCCCGCACGAGCTCCCCCGCCGGCGCCTCCACGAGCCAGGGAGTGTAGTCGTCTCCGTAGCCGCGACCGGGCCGATCGACGAGGACGAGGTCCTCCGAGCCGATCTTCCCGCGCCAGCGCCGGGCGCACGCCTCGGCCGAGAGGGTGCGGAGCCGGGCACTGCGCTCCTTCTTCAGCTCGGGCGGCACCGTGTCCTCGGCCGCCGTCCGCGTCCCGGGCCGCGGCGAGTACGGGAAGACGTGCACCTTCGTGATCCCCGCCTCCTGGACGACCTGCAGCGTCCGCTCGAACGCCGCCTCGTCCTCCGCCGGGAAGCCCACGATCACGTCGGTGGTCAGGTTGAAGCCCTCGGCGCCCGCGACTCGCCGGAGATAGGTGGAGGCTGTATACCGGCGTCCCATCGCCGCGAGGACCGCGTCGTCACCGGACTGCAGGGGGACGTGGAGGTGCGGCGAGACGGCCGGAGTCTCACGCATCGCGTCGAGCAGCGCCGGGCTCAGGTGGTTGACCTCGATCGAGGAGAGCCGCAGCCGCTCGAGCCCGGGCGTCGCACCCGCCTCCCGGATGAGCCGCACCAGATCGAAACCGGCGCTCCGATCGCGGAAGCAGCCGAGGTTGATGCCTGTGAGGACGACCTCACGATGGCCCTGGTCGACGCGGCGCCGGATCTCGCGCAGGACGGCCTCCGCGGCACGGCTCCGGCTCGCTCCGCGCACCTGCGGGATGACGCAGAACGCACACGAGAAGCTGCAGCCGTCCTGGACCTTCACGAAGGCCCGCACGCGGTCGAGCCCCACGTCGGCTCGCACGCAGCCGAGGGCGCCGACGTCGCCGGCGACGAACCCGGGCACGAGCTCGCCGGGCAGCCGGACGACCGTGACGTTCGCGGGCAGGTCGCCCAGCCCGCCGCCCGGGAGGTTGGCGGCGCACCCGGTGACGTAGACCCGCCCTGCCCGCCTCGCGGCCCGGCGCGCCGCCTGCCGCGACTTGCGCACGGCCTCGTGAGTGACGCAGCAGGTGTTCACGATCGCGACGTCCGCCTCCGCGCCCCGCTCGAGGTGCCCCTCGGCGACGAGCCGCTCGCGGATCTCCTGCGCGTCGGTCTGCGAGACCTTGCAGCCGAGGAACTGGGCGGTGAAGGTCGCCATGAGCCGCCGATGCTAGATGCTCCGGCGCGACCGGTCGGCGAGCGCATGACCGGCCACCCCGACGGCGAGGAGCAGGACGCCGGCCACGAGCCACGGCAGCGGGTCGAGGCCGCCGCAGGTCGCCGACGTCTCGCCCGGTGGGATGGTGAGCTGTCCCTGCGGCGGGCACGGGTCATAGCTCCGGTTCGCAAGCGCGATGCCGAGGCAGACGAGGCCCGTTCCCGACACGACGCCGAGCATCGGGGGGCCGAGACCCGTCGCGCGGGCGAGCAGGACGCAGCCGACCACGGCGAACGGGAAGAGGAAGAGCCCGATGCTGAAGCCGGTCAGGAACGCGAAGAAGAGGAGGCCGCCGGCGCAGATCCAGGCGGCGAACCAGCGCCACCCACGAGGCTGTCCCACGCGGCGAATTCTAGGTCGTCGGCCGCGCGAGCAGATCCGCAGCCCATCCCTCGGCCTCGAGGCGGCGGAGCGCCTGCCAGCCGGCGGGCGCCGGGCGCTCGCCTGCCAGGTAGCCGGAGGCGACCACGAGCCGCCCCTCGAACCGCTCCGCGATCCGCTCGACCGGCTCGCGGGCGATGTTCGCCACGGCCGTCCCGACCGGCGGCAGCGGATCCGCGAGCGCGTCGGCCAGCCGGACCTCGACGTCGACCCCGTTGGCGGCGGCGTTCGCGCGCGCGACCTCGACAGCCGTCCCGTCCTCGTCGAGCGCCACCACCGGTCGGAAGCCGAGCCTGGCGGCTGCGACGGCGAGCACGCCCGAGCCGCAGCCGACGTCGACGAGCCCGCCGGGCTCCAGGTCGAGCAGCAGCTCGAGGCACAGGCGCGTCGTCGGGTGGGAACCGGTGCCGAAAGCGCGGCCGGGGTCGAGAACGATCGCCATGGCACCGGCGGGATGCGGCTCCCAGGACGGGCCGATCCACAACGGCCCGATCCGAACCGGGCGGTGGAAGCGCCGCCAGGCGTCCTCCCACCCGGCCGCGACCGGCGTCTCTGCCACTGCGCCGAGCCGCCCGAGGAGCGCGACCGCGTCGGGCCGGTCGGTGTACGCCGCAAGTTCGACGAGCCCGTCGCCGTCCCGCTCCTCGAAGCCCTCGGGGAAGAGCTCGATCATCGTCGCGCGCGCCTCCTCGACGCGCTCACCGGCCACGCGTACGGCGACGCGCCTGAGCCCGCTCAGCGAAACGCGGACCGCAGCTTGTCGAAGAAGCCGCCGTCCTCTCCGTAGTTCCGCTCGTGCTCGCTGCGGCCGAAGTCTTCGAGGAGCTGCCGCTGCTCGTCGGTCAGGTGCCGCGGCACTGCCACGTTGACGAGGACGCGGTGGTCGCCGTGACCGCGGCCCTGGAGGACGGGCATCCCCTTGCCGCGCAGCGTGCGCGTCTCGCCCGGCTGGGTCCCCGGCTCGAACTCGAGCGAGACGTCGCCGTCCAGCGTCGGGATGGTTACGGTCGCACCGAGCGCCGCCTGGGTCACGGTGAGATCGACCGCCGAGACGACATCGTTCCCGTCGCGGACGAAGCGAGGATCGGCACGCACGTGGACGAGGACGTAGACGTCCCCGGCGCGGCCGCCGAGCACGCCGGCGTGCCCTTCGCCTGAGAGGCGGATGCGCTGCGCATCATGGATGCCGGGCGGAATCTCGACCTCGAGCTCCCGCTCCTCCTGAGCACGACCGCTGCCGCGGCAGTCGTCGCACGGCGTCTCGATCACCTGCCCGGCGCCGCCACACTGCGGGCAGGCCTGCGTCCGCACGACCTGCCCGAAGACGGAGCTCGTCACCGACTGGAGCCGCCCGAGGCCCTCGCACTCCGGGCAGGTCGTCGGCGCGCTGCCCGGGGCCGCGCCCGTGCCGCGGCAGGTCGGGCAGCCGACTACGACCGGGAAAGGCACGGTGCGCCGAGTGCCGGACGCCGCCTCGGCCAGCTCGATCTCGACCTCGGCGAGGACGTCCGCCCCGCGCGCCGAGCGCCGGCCCGGCCGGCCGCCGAGGCCTCCGAGGAGATCGTCGCCGAAGAAGGCGGAGAAAATGTCAGCCAGGCTCCCGAAGTCGAAGTCGGTCGGCCGGAAGCCGCCCGTCCGCAGACCCTGGTGGCCGTAGCGGTCGTAGAGCTCGCGGGTCTCCGACTTCGACAGCACCTCGTATGCCTCGGTCGCCTCGCGGAACCGCTCCTGCGCCTCCGGGTGGTCGGAGACGTCGGGATGCAGCTCGCGGGCGAGCCGGCGGAAGGCTGACTTGATCGCCTTGTCGTCGGCGTCGCGTGACACGCCGAGGATCTCGTAGTAGTCGCGCCGGGTCGTGGCCACGGTTCAAGCGTACTCCCGCCCGGGGGCGGGTCAGTCGACGTAGAGCTCCTCGACGACGCGGGACAGCTCGTACGCGCCCGAGCGTACGGCGGCGATCGCCTTCACATAGTCCATCCGCATCGGCCCGAGCAGGCTGACGGTGCCGAGATTGCGATGCTGGAGGCCGTAGGGGGCCCCCACGAGCGCGACGCCCACGAGGTCCGGGTCCTCGAGGTCCGGCCCGACCCTGACGAACGGGCGCTTGGAGATGAGGCCGGCACGCAGGAGGCCGATCACGGCGGCTCGGTGCTCGAGCACCTCGATGAGGCGCCGGTAGGTACGCAGCTCGTCCGCCCGGAACTCGTCGAGCACCCCCGCGGCGCCGCCGACGTAGAGCGTCTGCTCCTCGGAGGCGAGGACGTCGGTGAAGGCCGGTCGAAGGCGTTCGAGGAACGCGCGCTCCCCCTCCGTGAGCGCCGGATCCTCGAGGCGGCTCCGCAGCAGGCGCGCGCCAAGCTGGAGGCCGGCGACGGTCTCGTTCAGATACTGCCCCGCCCACTCCGCCAGGCCCGGATCGACCGGCTCGTCGAACGTGCACAGCCGCTTCGTCACGCCGCCTGTGGAGGTGATGACGACGACCATGACGACGTTCGGCTGGAGCAAGAGCACCTCGACGTGCCTGACGCTCGTCGTCTCCAGCGGCGGGGCGGACACGAGCGCGAGCAGGTGTGTGAGGTCGGCGAGCGCCTCCGTGGTCGCCCGCAGGGCCGTGTCGACCTGGCTCTCGACGCCGGAGAGGTCGAGGTCGAGGCTCGCCGGGCGCGGCTCCAGCCGGTCGAGGAGCCTGTCGACGAAGAAGCGGTAGCCGCTCTCCGTCGGGATCCGCCCGGCGGAGGTGTGCGGGTGCGTCAGCAGGCCCTGCTCCTCGAGCACCGCGAGCTCGTACCGCACCGTCGACGCCGACACCTCGAGTGCCGTCCGCCTGACGAGCGTCTTCGAGCCCACCGGAAGCCCAGTGGCGATGTACTCCTCGACGGCGCTCGCGAGGATCAGCTCCTGGCGAGCGGTCAGGCGTAGCTGCTGCGCGTCTACCATGGGATCAAATTGTACTTTTTGCAGGCCTTTCGGCCACCAGCTCGGCAGTCACTCCTCCGCCGAGGAAGCGCCCGCGCCGCGTCAGCGCGAGGCCGCCGTCACGACGTTCGGCGAGACCGAGCCGCTCCATCCGCGCAAGACCGTCCCCGTCGACGGCCTGTGCGACCGCCTCGAGCGCAATCGGCTCGTCGAGACGCAGTCCCAGCATGAGCCGCTCACGGCTGCGGACGTCCTCCGGCAGCGGCTCGAGCTCCCGCGGCGGGGCCTGGCCCTCTGCGAGTGCAGCCAGGTAGCCGCCCAGGCTGGGCCGGTTCCTCCAGCGGAGTGCGCCGACGGTGGAGACCGCCCCGATGCCGAGGCCGAGGTAGTCGCGTCCGAGCCAGTACGCGAGGTTGTGCCGCGCCTCCCGCCCCGGCCGGCAGAAGTTGGCGGTCTCGTACCAGCGGTAGCCCGCGCCGACCAGCGCCTCGACGACCAGCTCGAAGTAGCCCTCCATCGCCTCCGCTTGCCGTTCCAGCTCGTCACCGTGGGCGTGGGTGAAGCGCGTGCCCGGCTTCGCCTCGAGCTCATAGCAGGACAGGTGCTCCGGAGCGAGCGCCGTCGCCTCTGCAATGTCGCGGGCGAGGTCGGCGGCGCTCTGGCCGGGGATCCCGTAGAGCAGATCGAGCGAGATGTTGTCGAATCCGGCATCACGAAGATGGTAGAAGGCGCGCCGGACGGCTTCCGGTCCCGCGCGGCGCTCGAGGACGGCCAGGAGCGGCGCCTGGAAGCTCTGGGCGCCGAGCGAGACGCGGGTCACGCCCCTCCGGCGAAGCAGCCGGGCCAGCTCCGGCGTCACCGTCTCCGGGTTCGCCTCCACGGTGACCTCGGCTGCCGGCGGCAGCGCCACGAGCAGGCGTTCCAGCTCCGCGGGCTCCGTGAACGTCGGCGTCCCGCCGCCGAGGAAGACCGTCTCGAGCTCCCCGGCCAGCGCCCCGCTCTCGAGCGCCAGCTCGGCGAGCAGCGCGTCGACGTAGCGGCTGTGACTCCCTTCCCGTCCGACCAGGGTGACGAAGTCGCAGTAGCCGCAGCGGTGCGCGCAAAACGGCAGGTGAACGTAGAGGTGACGGACGCCGGTCACTTCTTCTCTCCGTCGAGGTTGAGCACTGCGAGGAACGCCTCCTGCGGCACCTCGACCCCGCCGACCTGCTTCATCCGCTTCTTGCCCTTCTTCTGGCGCTCGAGCAGCTTGCGCTTGCGCGTGATGTCGCCGCCGTAGCACTTGGCGAGCACGTCCTTGCGGCGGGCCTTGATCGTCTCGCGCGCGATGATCCGGGAGCCGACGGCCGCCTGCACGGGGACGTCGAACATCTGCCGCGGGATCTCCTCGCGGAGCCGGTCGACGAGCAGCCGGCCGCGGGAGTACGCCGCCTCGCGGTGGACGATCAGGCTGAGCGCGTCGACCGGGTCGCCGGCGAGGAGGACGTCGACCCGGACGAGCTCGCCGGGCTCGAACCCGAGCACGTCGTAGTCGAAGCTGGCGTAGCCTCGGGTCCGGCTCTTGAGCTGGTCGTAGTAGTCGTAGACGATCTCCGCGAGCGGCAGGTCGTAGGCGAGGAGGACGCGCTCCTCGCTCAGGTACTCCATGTGGTGGAAGCGGCCGCGGCGGTCGTTGTTCAGCTCCATGACCGAGCCGACGTAGTCCTTCGGCACGATCGTGCTCGCGCGGATGTACGGCTCCTCGACGAGCTCGACCTCGCGGGGGAAGTCGGACGGGTTGTGCACCTCGAGCTCTTCGCCCGCCTTGGTCTGCACTCGATAGGCGACGTTCGGGGCGGTGACGAGCAGGTCGAGGTCGAACTCCCGCTCGAGCCGCTCGCGCACGATCTCCATGTGGAGCAGACCGAGGAAGCCGCAGCGGAAGCCGAAGCCGAGCGCCTGCGAGGTCTCGGGCTCGTAGAAGAGCGACGCGTCGTTCAGCTTCAGCTTCTCCAGCGCGTCGCGGAGCTCGGGGTACTCGTCGGAGTCGGTCGGGAAGAGGCCTGCAAAGACCGTCGGCTTCACGTCCCTGTAGCCGGGCAGCGGCTGCGCCGCCGACTGCGCCTCGGCGGTCAGGGTGTCGCCGACCCGAAGGCGGCTCACGTCCTTGAGCCCGGTGACGACGTAGCCGACCTCGCCGGCCTCGAGCGTCGGCGTGGGGCTCCGGTCCGGGGAGAAGAACCCGAGCTCCTCGGCCTCGAAGCGCGTGCCCGCGGCCATCGCCCGCAGGCGCTGGCGCGTCGTGAACTGCCCGTCCACCATGCGCACGAAGGCGACCACGCCGCGGTACTGGTCGTACGAGGAGTCGAAGACGAGCGCGCGCGGGGGCGCGTCCGGGTCGCCGGCGGGCGGGGAGACGCGGGCGACGACGGCGTCGAGCACCGCCTCGATTCCCGCTCCGGTCTTGGCGGAGATGCGGAGGACGTCGCCCGCCTCCTCGCCGACCAAGTCGGCGATCTCCGCGGCGGTCGCGTCCGGGCTCGCTTGCGGTAGGTCGATCTTGTTCACGACCGGGACGATCTCGAGCTCGTTCTCGAGCGCGAGGTACGCATTGGCGACCGTCTGGGCTTCGATTCCTTGCGCCGCGTCCACGACGAGGAGGGCTCCCTCACAGGCCTGGAGCGCGCGGGAGACCTCGTACGTGAAGTCGACGTGCCCCGGCGTGTCGATCAGGTTGAGCTGGTGCCCTCGCCACGCCACCCGCACGGCCTGGGCCTTGATCGTGATCCCGCGCTCGCGCTCGAGCTCCATGCTGTCCAGGACCTGGTCGCGCATCTCGCGTCCGGAGAGCGTCTCCGTCACCTCGAGGATGCGGTCGGCGAGCGTCGACTTGCCGTGGTCGATGTGCGCGACGATGGAGAAGTTGCGGATCCGGTCGAGCCCCATCAGTCCGTTGTAGCGGATCGGCGCCGGAGCGAGGCGAGCGCCGCGAGCTCCTGAACCCGGAGGAGCCGGGCGAGGAGCAGGAAGGCTCCCGCTCCGACGAGGACTCCGACTCCGACCGAGGTGACCTGGGCGCCGAGCGTGCGGCCGAGAGCCTCGTCCAGCCCGAGCCAGGCGCCGAACGCTGCTCCGGCGGCGAGCGCGGACGCGATCGCGATGCGCGAATAGGAGGCGGCGATCGCAGTCCCGTCCAGCCGGCCGAGGCGGCGCCGGAGAACGAGCAGGAGCGCCGCGGTGCCGGCGATGTTGACGAGCGAGGTAGCGAGGGGGATCCCCCAGACGCCGACGCGGTAGAGCGCCGCGTTGAGGACGACGTTCAATGCGAGGTTGCCGAGCGCGACGGCCGTGGGTACCCAGGCGGTCTGGAGGCTGAAGAAGGAGCGGTTCAGCATCAGCATCGTCCCGTTGAACGTCAGTCCCAGCGAGAAGGCGGCCAGTGCGCCCGCGACCACCGGCGTCTGCTCCGAGGTGAACTCGCCGCGCTCGTAGAGCAGCCGGACGATCGGCTCGGCGAGCACTGCGCTGACGGCGCTCGCCGGCAGGAGCAGGAAACCGATCTGGCGCAGGCCGAGCGACACCGTCTCGCGAAAGCCCTCGAGGTCCTCGCGAGCCGCCAGACGGGACAGCCGGGGGAAGAGCACGGTCGCGACGGCGACCGAGAAGATGCCCTGCGGGAGCATGTAGATCCGGAAGGCAGCGTCGATCGCGCTGGGCGCGAGGTTCGGGTCGACGAACCGTGCCGCGAAGAAGGTGTTGACGACGAGGTTGAAATTGATCAGGCCGACGCCGAGCGTCACAGGGAGCATGAGCACGAAGACGCGCTTGACCCCCGGATCGCGGAGGTCGAGCACGGCGCGGATCCGCCCGTCGCGGCCGCGCAGCCACCAGACAGGCGTGACGGCCAGGATGACGGTGCCCGCGAGGACGCCGCCGGCGTAGACGTACAGTTGCGCCTCCACGTCGTCGAACTGCGGGGCGACGAAGAGCAGCGAAGCGATGATGACGAGGTTCCAGAGGACCGGCATGAGCGCCGGAACGGTGAACTCCTCGTAGCTGTTCAGGATCCCGACGACGATTCCCGAGACGCCGAGGAGGACGACAGTCGGGAAGAGCACTCGAGAGAGGCCGACGGCGAGCTCCTCGAGCTCGCCCAAGCCGAAGACGCTCATGATCCACGGAGCCAGCAGGAAGAAGACCCCGGTTGCAGCGCCGAGGACGATCAGCACGAGCCAGACGAGCGTCGAGGCGAGCCGCCAGGCCCGTTCGCGCTGGTCCTTCTCGAGGAGCTCGCTGAAGACGGGCACGAACGCGGCCCCAAGGGCCATGTCGGCGGCGAGCGAGCGCACGAGGTTCGGCACCTGAAACGCCACCGTGAACGCGTTGATCTCCCCTTCGATCCCGAACGTGCGACGGGCGACGATCTCCCGGACGAGCCCGAGGACGCGCGAGATCCCCGTTGCGAGGGCGAAGAAGGCGGTGGACAGCGCGAGGCGCCGCCGCCTGGGCTCCTCGGGGCCGCCCTCCTCGCCGCTGGTCACGCGGGCGAGGATAGGCGAGCGGCCGGAAGCCCGGACTGTTGCTACGATTCCCCGCGGCCCGCTGGGGCCTTTCTCTCGTATGCCGAACATCAAGCAGCAGAAGCGCCGCGTCGATACCGCTGCCCGCCAGCGCCTCGAGAACCTGCGCTACCGCTCGGCCGCGAAGACGCTCTACAAGCGACTCGAGACCGCGCTGGCCGATGGCGACGCGGAGACCGTCGCGCGGGCGCACCGCGAGCTCGTGAGCTGCCTGGACAAGGCTGCCTCCTCGCGGGCGATCCATCCGAACCGGGCAGCGCGCAAGAAGTCGCAAGCCTCCCGGCTCGTCGCCGGCGCCTGACGCGGCTCGCGGAAAACCGACACGCTGCCGTGCCGGAACCGGCACATTCTGCGCACCACTCGTGCGCTCTTTGGCGTTAGAGCTTCTAACGTGATGAGGCCTCGTCGCGGGGGCGTGATGGGTGGTGCGAGGCAAGGACGCAGGGAGCGTCGATATGCAGGCATATCGGCGCGACTGAGGACGCCGCATCGCGCCGCCCAGCGCGCTCCCGCGACTCAGAGCTTCATTGCGTTAGGAGCTCTTGGGCTTGAAAGCGGGTGGTGGGCTGGGGTGCCCCGAACGATGACGGGGAGTGCTACCGCCGGCCGGCCGGGTCGGGCGCTCGCACGAGGTCGACCAGCGTGCGCTCGAGCTCGAGCTCGCCCGCCAGCCTGCTGGCGCCCTTGAGCGCGGCGTCGAGCTCCGCGAGGCGGACGACGGCGTCGTCGAGCTCGTCGCGCGAGTAGTTCTCAGCGTGACCGAGCGCCTTGCGCACCCTGAACTCGTGCTTGCGGAGGCGCTTGGAAATGTCGCGCACCCCGAGCCCTTCGTCGGCAAGCCGCTGGGCCTGCCTGACGAGGGCGACCTGCGAGGAGAGGCGCATGGTCACCGCGAAGGGGTCGGCGCCCTGCTCGAGATCCGCCTGGCAGGCCGCGAGTGCCCCCGGTAGGTCGCGCGCGCCCCAGGCGTCCATGACCGCCCAGGCGGACGCCTCGTGCGCCGGCGCGGCAAGCAGCTCGACCTCACGCCGGCCGATGGGCTCGCCCGCGGCCCACGCACCGAGCTTGTCCACCTCGGCGGCGAGCGCCGTCGCGTCGTCGCCCACGATGTCCACGAGCGCCCTGCTCGCCTCCGCGTCGGCGGAGACGCCGAGGCGCTCGAACTGGGCGCGGACCCACGACGGGAGGTCGCGCGGGCGCGGCACGTCGAAGGCGAGCACCTCGCCGGCCTTCGCACACAGCGCCGGCAGCGTCGAGCCCTTGAGGTCGGCACCCGCCACGAGCGCGAGGACGGCTCCCGTGACTGGGTCGGCCAGGTAGTCGGCGACCGCTTCCTCGTCGGCCTTCTTCCAGCGCTCGACGTCCTCGACGACCACGAGCCGCCCGCCCTCTCCCGAGAAGAGCCCCAGTGAGTTGCAAGCGGCGACCGCCTCCTCCCCGGTCGCGGTCTCCGCCGAAAGGGCCTCCACGGACTCGGCGCCGAATCGCGCCCGCAGCCGCTCGAGCGCCCGGCGGATCTTGGGGCGGTCACCGCCGGAGAGCAAGTAGACGGGGCGAAGCTCGGTCTCGGCCACCGCCGGCAAGCATAAGTCAGCCGGCGGTGTCGACCGAGATGCTCCGCCCGTCGGTCTCGAGGACGACACGCCCGTCTCGGTCCGTCCGGTAGACGGCGAGGTCGGGCGCGCTCTCCAGCGCGCTGAGCGTGGACGGGGCCGGGTGGCCGTAGTCGTTGCCGCGGCCCGCCGAGACGATGGCCAGGCGCGGCCGGATCAGGTCGAGGAGCGCGGGGAGCCCCTGGTCGGCCGAGCCGTGGTGCGCGACCTTGAGGATCTCGACAGGCGGCGGCCGCAAGGGCAGAGTCACGTTCGTCTCGGCATCCGCCGTGAGCAGGGCGTCCACTTCTCCGTACGAGGCGAGGAGGACGATCGCATCGTCGTTCGGGTCGCTCCCAGCCGGTGGAGGGCTGTCGGGCCAGAGCACGCGGAGCCGGAGGCGGCCGATCCGAAAGCTCTGTCCCGCACGCCCAACGATGACCGGGACGCCTCGCCGCCGAGCCTCCGCGAGGGCGGCCTCCTGCTCGGCGCTCTGGGCGGGAATCGCCGGATCGAGGATGGCCTCTACGTCCGTCCCGGCGAGGACGTCGGCCGCGCCGCCGACGTGATCGCGCTGCGGGTGGGTGAGGACGAGCGCCGTGAGGCGCTCGACGCCGAGTTCGTCGAGCTGCTCGGCCGCTTCCCCGTCCGGCGGTCCCTGGTCGACGAGGACCGCGCCCTCCGCGACCTCGAGCAACACGGCGTCGCCCTGCCCGACGTCGAGCATCGTGATTCGAAGACCGGCGGGCGGCGGCGGGGCATGGTCGGGCGCGCTGCGCCAGGCAACGACGAGCGCCAGCACGAGTCCAGCCAGCGCAGCGGAACGGCGCAGGCGCGGGCCCCGCATGAGGATCAGGACAGCGCCGACGCAGGCTGCGCCGGCGAGCAGCAGGAGAGCCTCCAGAGACGTGGCCTGGGCGTACGGCAGCCCGCCGACGAGCCGAGCGCAGAACGCGAGGTACGCGGCGAGCCAGCCGTCGCTCCAGGCGAGCGCGCCGGCGGCATCGGGCAGGAGCGGGTGCAGCGCCGCCGCAGCGAGAGCAAGGCCGAGCAACGGGGCGACCACCGGCGCTGCGAGAGCGTTCGCAGCGACCGAGTAGACGGGGACGGCGCCGAAGTGGAGCCAGAGAATCGGCGCGGTTACGAGCCCGCAGGCGGCCGAGACCGAGGTCACGGTGGCGAGACGTCCCGGCAAGGGGTATCCCTCGAGCCGCCGGTCGATGCGGGGGACGAGGACGAAGATCGCCGCGACGGCAGCAAAGGAGAGCTGGAAGCCCGGCTCCAGCAGGCTGTACGGATTCCACCCGAGCAGCACCGCCGCCCCGACGAGGAGGAAGTACCAGCGGTCCT
The DNA here is from genome assembly GCA_050697735.1 of Gaiellaceae bacterium. GTDB lineage: Bacteria > Actinomycetota > Thermoleophilia > Gaiellales > Gaiellaceae > JAIBJN01. The sequence goes on from JBOHAM010000105.1 coordinate 31,041, forward strand.
TCGGTCGCGAGGCGAGCCAGGCGAGCGAGGCGAGGCCGCCCGCCACCCCGGCGCGGACGACGGACGGCTGCCAGCCGACGGCGAGCACGTACGCCGCTACCGCGCCGAGCGCTCCGACCTCTCCCACCCAACGCGGGAGGCGCAACGCCCACGCGAGCAGGATCATGCCGGCGACGACGTAGGCGACGTTCTGGCCCGACACGGCGAGAAGGTGGTAGAGGCCCGAGGCGCGGAAGAGCTCGCGGAGCTCCTCGTCGATCCCCTCGTCCTGGCCGAGGACGACGCCGGCGAGCACCGCGCGCCGCTCGCCGGGAGGCACGTCGGCGAGCGAGCGCGAGACCGCCGCGCGGAGCCGGTCGGCGACTCCGCCCAGCCCTCCACGCCGGCCGACGATGTGGAAGCTGTCGGCGCGTAGGACGACGTGGATCCCCTGACGGCGCAGGTAGGCCGCTTCGTCGAACTCGCCCGCCTCCTCCGGTCGACTGGGAGCCGCGACCGTGACGACGACCTCCAAGAGGGCTCCCTGCGGCGGCGAGCGCTCCGGCGGCAGGTCGAGGCGGGCGCGCTCGCTCAGCTCGGCGCTGCCGAAGCGGAGGACGCGGACCGGTACGCGGAGTGCGAACTCGCTTCGCCTCGCCGGCCCCGTGACCTCGACGCGCGCGAGTCCGGCGCGCCCGATCTCGGCCGCCAGAACGCTCCGGTCGAGCGCCTCGAGGCGAACGGCGCCCCACCAGAGACCTGCGGCAACGAGCGCGGCGGCCAGCAGGAAGGCGCGGTGCCGCTCCCCTGCGAGCGCGAGCCCGACCAGCCCGGCGGCTGCGAGAGCAAGGAGGGGCGAAGAGATGCGGGCGACGAGAGCCAGCGTGAGCCCGCAACAGAGGGCGCCCACGAGCAGATGCGCCGCGGGGACGCGCCCGAGCCCCCTCACGAGGACGGCGCGGGCGCCGGTCTCCCGGCTCACAGGCCGACGAGCGCCCGGAGCTGCTCGAGCCGCGCCGGCCCGATCCCCGGAACGGCGTCGAGCTCGTCCACGGAGCGAAAGGCGCCGTTGGCCTCCCGATAGTCGAGGATCTGCTGGGCGGTCACCGGGCCCACTCCCGGGAGGGTGTCGAGCTGCTCCAGCGTGGCCGAGTTCAGGCTCACCTTGGCCGCCGGCCCCGCCGCGCCCGACGACGGAGCCGCCGCCGCGGCGGCCTCGCCCCGCAGGGGCACGACGACCTGCTGCCCGTCGACGACGGGGGCGGCGAGGTTCACCGCGTCGAGCGCCGCTTTCGGTCGCGGCCCGCCGGCCAGCGCGATCGCGTCGTCGACGCGGCTTCCGTCGGCAAGCCGGTAGAGGCCGGGACGCGCGACCGCCCCTGCGACGTGCACGACGACCTCCCGGGCCGGCTCCTCCTCCACCTCGAGCGCCGCCTCGGAAGCCTGCGCAACGGGGCGCTCGTCCGGCCCGCCCAGCGCCATCCGCCCGGCGACGGCCAGGAAGACGAGCAGCGCGATCCCGTAGGCGAGCGCGCGCCCGCGCGAGATTGCCGGCATGCGCACCGGCTAGTGCCCCGAGTACGTGACCGCGATGTGCGGACGAAGGGCCGCCTCCGGGAAGCCCGACGAGAGCAGGTACGGGCCGCCGTAGCCGAACTCCTCGTCGCCGTCCTGGAGCTTCAGGAGGAGCCCGTTGTTCGGCAGGAGCCTACGGTGCCAGCTGCGCGCCAGGGCGCTCACGTCCCACGAGAGCCACTGCGGCGCCCAGCCGGCGAAGACGACGGCCGTGTCGAGCACGCGCGGGTCGAGCTCGACCTCGCGCTCGGCGAGCCACCTGCGGGAGAGGATGCGATGGGCGTCGAGCACATAGCCGAGCTCGCCGCACGGCACGGAGGTGAGGCGCGGAGCAATGCAGGTCCCGTCGTGACGGACGAGCAGGCGGGCCGAGATGACCTCGGCGTTCGCCGGAATGCTCGCGAAGGAGAAGCGCAGCGCGGAGCGCCAGACCTTGTCCTCCGCGCCGCCGACGGGCAGGCGAGGGCCGTCGTCGCGGAAGCAACGTTCCTCCGGGTCATAGCCCCACTCGCACCAGAAGGGCAACCCGAGGTCGGCGGCAGCCGGAAGCGAGACCGTGCGGGGTTCCGCGCCGGCGGGCCCGGCCAAGAGCGCCGACACGAGGAGGAGCAGCAGGAAGGCTCGCATGCAGAGGATCCTGCCGCCAAAAAACGCCCGCGTGGCGCACGGAACGTGCCGAGAGTGTCACGGATCTGCGCCGGGAGACGGCGCAGCGGCGGCCGCGCCCGAGACGCTAGTGAACCAGGCAGGGGCCGGAGGAGACGCGCCGCAGGGGCCCGGCGGCCGCCTGCTCCACGAGCTCGACCGGGACGGCGTAGCCGCCGCGGCCTTCCCTCGTGCCGCCGAAGATCATCGCCACGACGCGGCCGCGGCGGTCGACGACCGGGCCGCCGCTCTCGCCGGGCTGGACGTCGCCGCGCAAAGGCACGACGACCCGAGGCCGGGCACGCCGTCCGTAGGCGTCCGGCGAGATGACGGTTCGCGGGTCGCCCGCCGTCCCGGCTGTCGCCGTCAACGGGCCGTTGCGCGGGTAGCCGAGCAGGGCGACCGGTCGCGGGAGATCGGGTTGGGCGAGCGACCGAAGCGCTCCGACGGAAAGCTCGCCCACACGCAGCAGCGCGATGTCGTTCGTCACGTCAACGTGGACCGGGCGGGCCGCCAGCACCTGGCCGTTGGGGGCGAGCACGCTCGTCTCGCCGTGGCCGGCGATCACGTGCGCGTTCGTGGCGACGAGCCCCGGCCGCACGACCCAGCCCGATCCCTGCGTGCCGACGCCGCAGGCCGTCCCCTCGACCTTCACCACGGCGCGGGCCGCAGCGCGGGCGCCCGGGCTCTGCAGGACGCTCGGGTCGGGCGGGGGCAGCGTCTCCCGCAGACCGGGCAGGAGCGGCAGCGGGTCGAAGCGGTTGAGCGCTTGGAGGACGGTGTCCGGCGGCACCGCGCGGAGGAGGCGCGGCAGGAGAACCGAATCGCGCACCTCGGCGCGGAGGCCGAGCGCGGGTTGGTGGAGCGCGAGGACCGCGACGAGCCAGCCGATGCCGAGGGCGATCAGACCGCCGAAGAAAATCCCGCCGAGCCGATCGAGCGTCGCCAGCGAGGGCCGCGCGGCGAGGAACAGCCGCACCGGGCGGCCGAGCGCCGCAGAGAGGGTTCCGAAGAAGAACGCGCCCGCGAGCGCCCCGACGAGGCCGGCAATCGGCAGCCAGGCCGAATTGTCCGGGAAGAGGTGAGGCGCGACGACCGACCCGATCACGGCTCCGAGCGCGAGCCCTCCGAGCGAGAGCGCCTGCGCCGCGAGGCCGCGACTCGCCCCCAGGATGCAGAAGGCCGCGACGGCGAGCAGGAGCAAAACGTCGGCTGCGTTCACCCCGAGAGCGTACGGAAAGCCGGCGGCCCCAGGCCCCTAGACGACCAGGTTGACGAGCTTGCCGGGAACGACGATCTCCTTGCGGATCTCCTTCCCGTCCACGTGCGCGCGCACGCGCGGCAGCTCCTTCGCGCGCGCGACCAGGTCCGGCTCGGACAGGCCGACAGGCACCTCGACGCGGTCGCGCACCCTGCCGTTCACCTGCACGACGAGCTCGAACGTGTCCCGCTCGAGCAGGGCGGGATCGGCCTCGGGCCAGGGCTCCGCCCACAGCCGCTCGTGCCCGAGCCGCTCCCAGAGCTCCTCGGCCACGTGCGGCGCATACGGCTGCACGAGGCTGACCGCCGTCTCGACCGCGAAGCGCACCTCGCCCGCTCGGTCGGGATCGTCCTTCGCCCGGTAGACCTCGTTCACGAGCTCGATCACCGCGGCGATGGGCGTGTTGAACTGGAAGCGGCGCTCGATGTCGTCGGTCACCTTCGCGATCGCCTCGTGCGTCCGGCGGACCAGCGCGCCGTCCGCGGGAGCGGGCGCCGGCTCGGACCCCGCCACCTCGAGCCCCACCCGCCAGAGGCGCCTCAGGAACCGGGACATCCCTTCGATGCCGGCGTCCCGCCACTCGATGTCGTCCTCGGCCGGGCCCATCGCGAGGATGTAGAGGCGCACGGCGTCCGCTCCGTGCTCGGCGACGATCGCATCGGGCGAGATGATGTTGCCCTTCGACTTCGCCATCTTCGCGCCGAGGTAGTGGATCATCCCCTGGGTGAAGAGGCGCAGGAACGGCTCGCGGAAGCCGAGCAGCCCGGCGTCGTTCAGCACCTTGACGAAGAAGCGCGCGTACAGCAGGTGGAGGATCGCGTGCTCGACCCCGCCGATGTACTGGTTCACGGGCAGCCAGTAGTTCGCGACCGCCGGATCCCACGGCGCCTGCTCGTTGTGCGGGTCGCAGTAGCGGATGAAGTACCAGGAGGAGTCGACGAACGTGTCCATCGTGTCCGTCTCCCGGCGGGCCTCGCCGCCGCAGCGCGGACAGGGCGTCCGCACCCAGTCCTCGGCGGCCGCCAGCGGGGAGCGCCCCTTGGGCAGGTACTCCTCGATCTCCGGCAGGAGGACTGGCAGCTCCTCCTCCGGCACGGGCACGAGCCCGCAGCCGTCGCAGTGGACGATCGGGATCGGGCAGCCCCAGTACCGCTGCCGGGAGAGCAGCCAGTCGCGCAGGCGGTAGCTCACGGCCGGCCGGCCGCGGCCGCGCGACTCGAGCCACTCGACGATCGCGGTCTTCGCCTCGGCGCTCGACATGCCTGAGAACTGCGCGGAGTCGACGAGGCGCTCGTCCTCCGCGTGGCCGACGTAGGCGGCGTCCTCCTCGACCTCCCCGTCCGCCGGGACGACGACGACCGTTACCGGCAGCTCGAAGCGCTGCGCGAACTCGAAGTCGCGCTCGTCGTGCGCCGGCACGGCCATGATCGCCCCGGTCCCGTACTCCATCAGCACGTAGTCGGAGACCCAGATCGGCAGCCGCACCTCGTTGACCGGGTTCGTGACGAAGCGGCCGGTGGAGACGCCTGTCTTCTCCTTCCCCGGATCGGCTCGGTCGGCGGCCGAGCGCGCGGTGGCGTGCCGGACGTAGTCGAGCACCTCGTCCTCGTGGGGCGTCCCGGCGACGAGCTCGGACACGAGCGGATGCTCGGGCGAGAGGACGAAGAACGTCGCGCCGAAGAGCGTGTCGGGGCGCGTGGTGAAGACGGGCAGGTCGACGTCCAGCTCCTCGATCCGAAAGAGGACCTCGGCTCCCTCCGAGCGCCCGATCCAGTTCCGCTGCATGGTGAGAACTCGGTCGGGCCACGACTCGAGCAGCTCCATCTCCTCGAGCAGCCGGTCGGCATAGGCCGTGATGCGGAAGAACCACTGCTCGAGGCTCTTTCGCTCGACCTCGGCACCGCAGCGCTCGCAGTGCCCGTCGATCACCTGCTCGTTGGCGAGCACCGTCTGGTCGACCGGGCACCAGTTGACCGGCGCCTCCTTGCGGTAGGCCAGGTCCTCCGCGAAGAGCTTCAGGAAGAGCCACTGCGTCCAGCGGTAGTAGGAGGGCTCGTGCGTCGAGACCTCGCGGTCCCAGTCGATCGCCCAGCCCAGGCGACGCATCTGCTCGCGGATGGCGGCGATGTTCCGCTCCGTGACGACGCGCGGATGGCCGCCCTCCTTGATGGCCGCGTTCTCCGCCGGCAGCCCGAAGGCGTCGTACCCCATCGGGCGCAGCACCTGGAAGCCGCGACGACGCCGGACGTGCGCAAGGACGTCGCCCAGCGTGTAGTTCTTCACGTGGCCCATGTGCAGCTCACCGGACGGATACGGCAGCATCTCGAGCACGTAGGTCCGCGCCTCGTCGTCCTCGGTGGGCGAGGCCGGAGTGGGGACGTGGAAGGCGCGTTCGCGCTCCCACACCTCCTGCCATCTCGCCTCGATTGCCTTCGGGTCGTAGTGCTCGCTCATGGGCTCCTGAAAAGAAAAACCTCTCTTTCGAGAGGCGCGGAGGAGAGTCGGGCGACGGTGTCGAGTCGCCTGCGGGCTCTCATGGGACTAGAGAAGGAGGAAACGCATTTCCGTCACGAAGTCTAGCGTCTCCTCCTGCGGGTATGCGAACTCCGTCAGCGACGGAAGGAGCCTGCATGGCCACCTGCGAGACGTGCGGCAACGACTACGACAAGACGTTCGAGGTGACGATGCGCGGCGAGTCGCACACGTTCGACAGCTTCGAGTGCGCGATCCAGGCCCTCGCACCGACGTGCCCGCACTGCGGCTGCCGCGTGATCGGCCACGGAGTCGAGGCTGACGGGCAGATCTTCTGCTGCGCGCACTGCGCCGAGAAGGCCGGGGTCGGAGGTCTGACGGATCGCGTCGAGTAGCAGCCACGCTCCCGCCTGGCAGAATCGGCCGGTGATCTCGACGTACTCCCTCGTCGCGTGCGACCTCGAGGCGCGCGAGTGGGGCGTCGCCGTCCAGTCGAAGTTCCTCGCGGTGGGGGCCGCGGTGCCGGCCGCCGAGGCCGACGTGGGCGCGGTGGCGACCCAGGCGTGGGCGAACCTCTCCTACCGCGAGGCGGGCCTCGCGCTCCTGCGCGAGGGTCTCGCCGCCGAGGACACGGTCGCGCGGCTCGTCGAGGCGGACGAGGGTCGCGCCCACCGCCAGGTCGGGGTGGTCGACGCGCAGGGCCGCGGCGCCACGTACACCGGCTCCGAGTGCCTCGCCTGGGCAGGCGGCCGGACCGGCCTCTCGTACGCGGCCCAGGGCAACATCCTCGTCTCGGAGGCGACGGTGGACGCCCTCGCGGAGAGCTTCGAGGGATCCGCCGGGCGCCCGCTCGCGGAGCGCCTCCTCGCCGCGCTCGGCTCCGCCCAAGCGGCGGGCGGGGACCGGCGGGGGCAGCAGTCGGCGGCGCTCCTCGTCGTCCGCCGGGGCGGCGGCTACGGAGGCACGAGCGACGTCCTCATCGACCTGCGCGTCGACGACCACCCCCAGCCGGTGGAGGAGCTGAACCGGCTCCACAGCCTGCACGACCTCCTCTTCGGCTCGACGCCGGACGAGGAGTGGCTCGAGGTCGACGACGGCCTCGCGGTGGAGCTTCGCCAGCGCCTCGCCGAGCTCGGCTACCCAGACGAGGATCTCGCCGCCGCTCTCGCTGCCTGGGCGGGAACCGAGAACTTCGAGGAGCGCGTGCGCGGCGCCGACCGCCTCGATCCCGTGATCCTCGAGCAGCTGCGAGCCTCTACGCCACGAAGCGGAAGTTGAGGCTCGTCCTCGCGCCTACCTCCTGCACGTCGATCTTCTCGAGTCGGACACGCGGGAAGCCGGCGGTCCCGAAGAGGCGCAGGCCTCCGCCCAGAAGCACCGGCATGACGTCGATCCGGAGCTCGTCGGCGAGCCTGGCGCGCAGGAGCTGCCCGATCAGATCGGCGCCCCCGACGACCTGAACCGCTTTGTCCCCGGCGGCGGCCTTCGCCTGCGCGACCGCCGACTCGACGCCGTCGGTCACGAACGTGAACGTGAGGTGCTCGTCCTGCTTCGGCGCGACGGCCGGCGGCTCGTGGGTGACGACGAAGATGGGCACCTGGAACTCGTAGTTCCCGACGAACGAATCGGGGTCCCCCATCGCGAACGTCCTCCTCCCCATGAGCACCGCGCCCGTCTCCTCGATCGCGGCGTTCATGTAGGCCGTGCCCTGAAGAGCGGCCAGGGTCCGGGTAGAGAGCGCTTGCGCTGCCGCTCTCGTCGGTCACGAACCCGTCCACCGAGGTGGTCATTCCCACGATCACCTTTGCCATCGAAATCTCCTCTCGTCCCCCGGTCGCCTACATGCTGACGGCAAGCCGGCCCGCTCCTGCGATCATCAATGCGCATGAGCGCCGAGCCGGACGCTCAGGTTCACACGGATCTCGACGAAGAGGTCGAGAGCGGGCATCCGGTCACCCCGCTCGAGCTCTTCTTCGACCTCGTCTTCGTCTTCGCGGTCACGCAGGTGACGGGGCTCATCTCCGACGACCCGACCTGGGGCGGCGTGGGCCGAGGCCTGCTCGTCCTCGCAGCCCTCTGGTTCGCCTGGGGTGCCTACGCCTGGCTCACGAACGAGATCGACCCCGAGGAGGGCTCCTCCCGGCTGGCTGTGCTGGCGGCGATGGGCGCGATGTTCGTGGCAGCGCTGGCGGTCCCGCAGGCGTTCGGCGACGACGGGGTCCTCTTCGGAGTCGCCTACCTCGTCGTCCGCCTGCTGCACATCGTCCTCTTCGCCGAGGCGACACCGCACGTGGACGTGCACGACGCAGCCATTCGACTCGCGCGGACGGCGATCCCGGGCCCGGCGCTCCTCGTGCTCGCGGGATTCCTCGACGGGGGAGCCCAGATCGCGCTGTGGGTCCTCGCGCTCGCGATCGACTACGCCGGCCCGTACGTGTTCGGCGTGCGCGGGTTCTCCGTCTCGGCCGACCACTTCGCGGAGCGCTACGGCCTCGTCGTCATCATCGCGCTCGGCGAGTCGATCGTGGCGATCGGAATCGGGGCAGCCGGCATCGAGCTGTCCGCGACCGTGGTGTTCGCCGCCCTCCTGGGAGTCGCGCTCGCCTCCTCGCTCTGGTGGGCGTACTTCGACGTCGTCGCCCGCGTTGTCCGGCGCAAGCTCGTGGAGGCGCGGGCACACGACCGCGCCCGCCTGGCGCGCGACGCGTTCAGCTACCTGCACCTGCCCCTGGTCGCCGGGATCGTCCTCGTCGCGGTGGGAGCGAAGAAGACGCTCGAGCACGTCGACGAGCCGCTCGAGACGGTGCCCGCGGTTGCCCTCTGCGGCGGCGTTGCGCTCTTCCTCTTGGCGCACGACGTGATCCGCTTCCGGACCACACGCACAGTGACCGGCCACCGGGTGCTAGCGGCCCTCGCGAGCCTCGCGCTGATCCCGGTCGCCACCAGGGTGGACGCCCTCGGCGCCCTCGCGGTGGTCACCATGGTGTGCGCGGTGCTGATCGCGTACGAGACGCTTCGCTTCCGGGAGGCACGGGCCGCCTGGCGCGAGGCCGTCTGAGGCGCCGCCGCAGCGCCCTGCGGCTAGGCGGCCGCGGCGGCGCCCCGAACGGCCGCGAGCAGGCGGCGCGGGCTTCGGCGGCGTTTGGGGACCGGTCGCGCCGCGGCGGCGCGGACGAGCCGGCGCTCCATCTCCTCCGCCGCGAGGCGGCGGTGCATCTCGAGCTGGGTGACGGTGTGGTAGTTCATGAGCATCGCTCCTGGTTTCATGGAAGCGAATGGAACCAGCGGCGAGGAGCGCGCGCAGTGAGGAGGCCAGGTGTCTCGGAGTACGGTTATCCGCAGCCCTTTCCTGCCTGGATTTTCGATGGAGCCAGCGGGATTCGAACCCGCGACCTTCTGGCTGCCAGCCAGACGCTCTCCCAGCTGAGCTATGGCCCCGCGACGCTCCCAGTCTAGCCGTGGCAACTCGACGTGGTCAGCACGGCAACGGAGTTTCCTAGCTCGCGGCCGCGACCTCGACCGACGGCACGTCGCCCCACAGCTCCTCGAGCCGGTAGTACTCGCGCGCCTCGGGCGTGAAGACGTGCAGCACGACGTCGAGGTAGTCGGCGAGGATCCAGCGCGCCTCGCGCTCCCCCACGGCGCTGCGCGGCAGCAGTCCATCCTCGTGCTTGAGGCGCTCGCGCACCTCGTCGTAGATCGCCTTCGTCTGGCGCGGGTTCTGCCCCGTGCACACGACGAAGAAGTCCGTGTAGGAACAGACCGGCCGCATGTCGAGGATGACGACGTCGGCAGCGAGCTTCTCCTGGGCGAGCTCGGCGATCCGGCGGGCGTGCGCGATGGGCGTCAGCGGCCTGGTCTCTCCTGATTCAACGGTCTCAGCGTAGCTTTGCCCTCCCTCGAGGGTCAACAACCACCATGGTAGAGGCCGAGCTCCACGATGCGATGGGCCACGGCCGGGGGGACGAGACCGGCGAGCGGCTCTCCGCGCGCCGCCCGGGCGCGGACGTCGGTGGAGGAGACGTCGTGCGCGGGGATCGCGAAGAGCTCGACGCGGTCCGGGCGCTCGAGGGCCGCGAGCACCGGCTCGAGCCGTTCCTCCGGATAGCCGGGCCGCGTGGCGACGCCGAGGCGGACGTGCTCGAGGATGCGGTCCGGCTCGCGCCAGGAGAGGAAGCTCGCGAACTCGTCCGCGCCGACCAGGAAGACCGCGTCGTTCTCGACAAGGCCGCCGTCGGCCACGGTCTCCACGGTGTAGGCGTGGCGATCGACGAGCACCTCCGTACGCGGCAGCCCCGCGAACGCGAGGCGCGCCAGCTCGAGCCGCTGCTCGACGGCGGTCCCGACGGGCTTGTGGGCCGGCTCGGCAACGACGAGGACGCGGAGCCGCTCCAGCCCGAAGCGGTCGAGCGCCGTGCGGGCGAGGGCGACGTGGCCGAGGTGCGGCGGGTCGAACGCGCCGCCGAGGAGCCCGGACGTCACTCGTCCTCGAACTCCACGACGTCGTCCGGGCGGATTCCGACGGCGCGCAGCTCGTCCTCGCTGGCCTCGCCCCGTATGCGGTAGCCGCCCTCGGTGCGGAAGATGCGCGCGCCGCGGCGGTGGGGCGGGCGGGGCCGGTAGACGAGGAAGTCGGCCAGCTCGGGAGGCGCGGAGGGCGCGGTCGTCTGCTCCGGGACGAGCGCGAAGAGCGACCGCTTCAGGTCCTCGATGCCCTGGCCGGTGGCCGCCGAGGTGGCGACGACCGCCAGGACGCGCGGGTCACCGGGAGCGAAGGCGGGTGGCTCCTCCAGGAGATCTGCCTTGTTCAACACCACGATCTGGGGCCGCTCGGCGAGCCCGGCCCCGTAGGCGGCGAGCTCGCGGTCGATGGCGCGGAAGCGCTCTTCCACATCCTCCTGCGCCTCGATCACGTGCAGGAAGAGCCGTGCCCGCTCGAGGTGCGCGAGGAACTCGTCGCCGAGGCCCACGCCCTCGCTCGCCCCTTCCAGGAGACCCGGCACGTCGGCGACGGTCAGCTGGCGCCCATCGGGGGCCTCGACCGTCCCGAGCACCGGCGCGAGCGTCGTGAACGGGTAGTCGGCCACCTTCGGCTTTGCGTTCGAGATGCGGCGCAGGAGCGAGGACTTGCCGGCGTTCGGGAAGCCGAGGAACGCGGCGTCCGCGAGGAGCTTCAGCCGCAGCTCGCGCTCGGCCTCCTCCCCCGGCGAGCCGACCTCGGCCAGGCGTGGGGCCTGGTGGGTGGGAGTCGCGAAGCGCTTGTTGCCGGCGCCGCCGCGGCCGCCGTGGGCCGCGATCGCCCGCGCGCCCGGGTGCGCGAGGTCGGCCAGCAGGCGGCCGTCGGGGTCCAGCACCTGCGTGCCCACCGGCACGCGGAGCTCGATGTCGTCGCCGTCGGCGCCCTTCCGGTTCGAGCCCTCGCCGTGGCGGCCCCGCTTCGCCGCGAACCGCCCGCGGCGACGGAAGGACGAGAGATCGCGGAGGTCGGGGTCGGCCAGCAGGATGACGTCGCCCCCGTTGCCGCCGTCGCCCCCGTCGGGGCCCCCCTTGGGCACGAACTTCTCGCGCCGGAAGCTGAGCGAGCCGTCGCCGCCGCGGCCGCCCTGCACGCGGATCCGCGCGCGGTCGTTGAACACGGAAGGCCCTAGAGGACCGAGACGACGCGACCGTCGCCGTTCGTGCGGAAGAGGACTCTTCCGTCACGGGTGGCGAAGATCGTGTGGTCGCGGCCGAGCCCTGCGCCGTCGCCGGGCCGGAAGCGCGTCCCGCGCTGGCGGACGACGATCATGCCCGCCTTGATCTCCTGGCCGTCGAAGACCTTGACGCCGAGTCGCTTGGACTCGGAGTCGCGCCCGTTCTTCGACGAGCCCAGTCCTTTCTTGTGCGCCATCTCTACCTCACTCCTCGCTCTTCTTCTTCCTCGGGGCGCTCTTGCGGGCCGGCGCCTTCTTCTCGGCCGCCGGCTTCTTCGCCGCCGTCTTGCGCGGGGTGGCGGCCTTCTTCGCCGCGGGCTTCTTCTCGGCTGCCCCGCTCTCCTTCTTCGCGGTCGTCCGCGAGCTGCCGATCTTCTCGATCTCGATGCGGGAGAGATGCGCTCGGAAGCCGTTCCGCCGCTTGTAGCCCGTGCGGCGCCGGTGCTTGCCGATCACGACCTTCTTGCCGAGAACGTGCTCCGCCACCTTCGCGGTCACCTGCCGGCCCTTCAGGTCGGAGCCGAGCTCGGGATCGCCGTCGCCGCCGACCATGACGAGATCGGGCGTGAAGGTCTTGCCCGCCTCGACGGGCACGCGATCCACGAGGAGGTACTCGCCTTCGCGCACGCGATATTGCTTGTTCCCGATCGAGATGACGGCGTAGGTCATTTTGGGGCTCCGTAACAGGAAACGAGCGGGCTGCGCCCGCTTCGCCGGACAGTCTAGCCAGGCTCCTCCGCCGTCGCAATCGGGCCTTCGGGCTCGGGCCCGGCCCCGCCCGCCTCGCCTTCGGCGGCGGCCGGCTTCTTGCGCCGGCGGCGCCCGCCGCGCGTCCCTCGCCTGGTCTTCTTCTTCGGCTTCTGCTCGGCGGACGTGTCGCCGTTCGCGCTGGGCTCGGCCTCGGCGGTCGGCGGCTCGGGCTCCTCCTTCGGAGCCTCGGGCTCGGGTGCAGCCGCGGGCTCCGCCGGCGCCTGCTCGGTCGCGGCTGTCGCGGCCGTCTTGCGCTTGCGGCCCCGGCCGCCGCGCGTTCCCCGGCGGGTCTTCTTCTTCGGCGTCTCCGCGGCGGGGACGTCGCCGTCCACGCTCGGCTCCGGCAGCTCGGCGGGCGTGTCGTCGATCACCTCGTCCTCGAGGGCGACGAGCGCCTCGACCTTCGCCCGACGCGAGCGCGCCGCGGGCTTCTCCGGCGCCTTCGGCTCGAGACCGTCGATCTCCGAGGCCTTGCCCGCGGCGAGAATCTCGAAGCGGTCGAGGCGGAAGGACTTCTTCGTCTTGAAGGCAAAGCGCTTGCCGGTCTCCCGCTCGAGCTCCTCGAGGCGCGATCCGTCCGGCCCGGCGAGCAGCCGCGCGACCTCGGAGTGCATCTCGACGAGAAACGCCTCGGCCTTCGAGCCGGCGATGTGGCGCCTGAGCTTGCGCTCGGCCTCCACCGCGTGCGTCTCGGGCGAGATGATGACGGCATCGCCGGCGCAGGTGGGGCACGCGACGGTGAGGATCTCGCGCGGGCCGTCGGTGACGTTCTGCCGCGTCATCTCGACCAGGCCGAGCGGCGAGATCTCGACGACGTAGGTCTTCGTCCGGTCACGGCCCAGCTCCTCGTTCAGCGCGCCCTCGACGAGCTGGCGGTTCTTGGGGTTCGCCATGTCGATGAAGTCGATAACGATGATCCCGCCGATGTCGCGCAGGCGGAGCTGGCGGACGACCTCGGTGACGGCCTCGAGGTTGTTCTTCGTGATCGTGTCCTCGAGCCGGCCCTGCGACGACTTGCCGCGGCCGCCGACGAAGCGGCCGGTGTTCACGTCGATGACGGTGAACGCCTCCGCGTAGTCGAAGATCAGGTAGCCGCCCGAGGGCAGATCGACGCGGCGGCCGAGGGTGGAGCGAACCGCCTCCTGAACGCCCGACTTCTCGAGCAGCGGCTCCTTCCCGCGATAGCGCTCCACACGAGCCGCGAGCTCGGGGGAGGTGCGCTTCAGGTAGCCGACGATCTTGCGGTAGGTCCGCTCGTGGTCGACCACGACCCGCTCGAAGTCGCGGATGAAGAGGTCGCGGATCGTCCGCAGCGGCAGGTCAGCCTCCTGGTAGACGAGCGCCGGCGCCTTCGTCCGCGCGGCGCGGCCGCGGATCGTCCCCCAGAGCTTGAGCAGCAGGCTCAGGTCGCCCACGAGCTCCGCCTCGGAGGCTCCCTCCGCTGCGGTGCGGACGATCAGCCCGCCCTCGGGGATCTCCAGGCCCTTGCAGATCTTCTTCAGCCGCTCGCGCTCGTCGTCCTCGAGCCGGCGCGAGACGCCGATGCCGTCGCCGTAGGGCGTGTAGACGAGGAAGCGGCCGGGCAGCGAGATCTCGGTCGTGAGCCGCGCGCCCTTCGTCCCCATCGGGTCCTTGACCGCCTGGACGAGGACCTCCTCGCCGCGCGAGATGAGCTCCTGGATCTTCTTGCCGTGCCGCTTGCCTTCCAGCTCGGGCACGACGATCTCGTCGACGTAGAGGAAGCCGTTCTTCTCCAGGCCGATGTCCACGAAGGACGCCTCCATGCCCGGAAGTACGTTGTCGACCACGCCCTTGTAGATGTTCCCGGCGACCTTGCGCAGTTCGGGGCGGCCCAGGTAGACCTCGGCGGGCTTGCCGTCCTCGAGCACGGCGACGGTCTGCTCGCTGACCTCGACCGAGATGAGGATCTCCTTCTTGACGTCGGGGCGGGTCGCACGCGCGACCGCGGCGGGCCGCTTCGCCGGGGCGCGCTTACGCCGTGGCTTCGGCCTCTCCCCCTCGCGCTTGCGCTCGGGGCGTTTCTTCTCCTCGGCGGCCTTCGCGGGCTCCGCCGCGGGCGCCTCGGCCTTCTTCTTGCGGCCGCGACCGCCGCGGCTCCCGCGGCGGCGCCTGGCCGGCTTGCGCTCAGACTGGTCGGCGGGCCCGTCCCGGGCCGGCTCCTCCTGCTCGGGCGCCTCGGGAGCGGCCGCCTCCGAGGGCGCCTTCTCCCCGCGCTTCTTCCAGCGAAACCAGGACAACTCGGTTGTCTCCTTTCGGGCGCACGCCGCGCTCCGCGCCATTCCGGCGCTCGCCGAGCCGCAGCGTGTCAGCCACAAATCTCATGTGCTCTCGGCGCCGGGCTCCACTCGCCCCCAGAGGGGCTCGGTGTTCCCTGCGCATCCTCCCCAGCGTAGCAGTCAAGCCCTACGCCGCCGCCGGCCGCAGCTCTTCGCGCTGCCTCTCGACCACCCCCAGGCGCTGGTGCAGGCGGGCCCACGCCCACGGCTCGACCTCGTCGTAGCGGCCCGTTCCGATCTCGGCCTGCGTCGCCTCGAGGTACTCGAACCAGGCGTCGGCCTCCTCGATCAGGAGCGCCTCGTGCACGTCCTCCCGTTCCATGCGCCCAGAGGCTAGGACCGGGGCCGGACGGACCCCCCGAGCATCCTCGTGCCCCCCGCCGCGAAGTAGGCCGTGGCCGCCTCCCCGAGCGCGCGCGTGCCCACGTAGGCGACGCCGCCCTTGACCGCCCAGCCGAGGCCCGGCACGACGCCCGCGAACTGGCGGGCGATCGTACGGAAGCCGAGGCCGGCGCCGACGACCGACAGCACCTCGACGATCCGCTCGCGGTCGATCTCCTCCCCGTGGGCGGCCGCGATGCGGAGCACCATGCGGATCTGGTTCAGCGTCAGCACCGGGAAGTCGGCGCCGGGGATGAAGATCGCCACGGCGAGCACGCCGTTCTGCACGGAGAAAGCCTTGACGATGCTCTCCACCACCACCGGACGGAGGGCCGGGAGCCTGGCGGCGAGCTGATGGCTCGCCTCTCCCGCTCGGTCGGCGATCCGCTCGGCGATCGCCTCGAACGGAAGCGCCTCTCCGGGGGCGACCGCGATCACGTCGGTGGCGAGGACGTACGGCACGTCGGGCACCTCTCCCGCGGGAGCTCCCACGAGCACGCAGACGACGTCGACGTCCTTGCGCTCCGCAAGGCGCAGCGTCTGCTCGCCCTCCTCCCCAACCTCGACGCCGGCAACGAGATGGACGAGCACCCGGGCGCCTTCGAGGTCGTAGGGCGAGACCTCCCGGCCCGAGAGGTCCCTCACCGCCTCCGGGTCGCCCCCCTCGACGAGCATCGCGCGGAGGGCCTGCGCGTGCTCCGGTGAGCCCGTGATGAGCAGCGGCCGGAAGTCCTCCGCGGCTGCACGAAGCTCCTTGAGGATCCCCCAGACGGCGGTCGGCTTGAGCGGGAGGCGGGCCATCAGTGTCGGGCGTCTAGTGTCCCGCGAGGCGCCCGCGCACCTGGATCGCCTCCAGGAGCCCGATCATGATCAGCGTCGTGATCAGCGAGCTGCCGCCGTAGGAGACGAGCGGCAACGGGATGCCGGTCACCGGCGCGATCCCGATCGTCATCCCCACGTTGATGAAGAGCTGGATCAGGAGCGCGAAGACGATCGTGCCGGCGACGACCGCCGAGAAGAGGTCGCGGGCGACCGCCACGATCCGAACGCCCCGCCAGATGACGATCGCATAGAGCAGGAGCAGGATCGAGGCGCCGACGAAGCCGCGCTGCTCGGAGAGCGAGGAGAAGATGAAGTCCGTCGAGTGCTCGGGCAGGTAGTTGAACTTCGTCTGCGTGGCGTTGGCGACGCCGCGTCCGTCGAAGCCGCCGGAGCCGACCGCCGTGATCGACTGGTTCACGTTGTACGTCGAGCCGCTCGGGTCGACGTCCGGGTCGACGAAGCCGGTCAGGCGCTCGCGCTGGTAGGGCTCGAGCACCTCCACGCCTGCCGACGGCAGGAACCAGAGCAGCGCGCCCGCGATGAGGCCGGCGAGCACCCCGAGCACCGCGAGATGGCGCCAGGGGGCGCCGCCGAAGAAGAGCGCGCCGACCACGCACGCGCCGTAGATGAGCGAGGTGCCGAAATCCGGCTCCTTGAAGACGAGCAGCGTGAGCGGGAGGGCGAGCGCGACGACGCCGAGCGTGGTGCCCCACTCGTTCACGCGGTGCCTCCGCTCGGCCACGAAGCCCGCCAGGACCGCGATCAGCGCGAGCTTCCCGAGCTCGGACGGCTGGAAGTTGAAGAAGCCGATCTCGATCCACCGCTTGGAGCCGCGCACCTCGTCGGCGACGGCCAGCACAGCGACGAGAAGCACGAGCGTGACGCCGTAGAAGGGCAGGCGGAAGCGGCGATAGACGTCCGGGTCGACCACCGCGGCGAGCACGAAGAGGAACCCCCCGACCGCCACGTAGACGAGCTGCCGGAAGACGTAGTACTCGGGGTCGCCCGCGACGTCGTTCCGGGTCACCGACTCGAGCACGTAGAGCCCATAGGCGACCAGCGCCGCCGTGGCGAGCAGCAGCAGGTAGTCCACATGGCGGAGGAAGGCGCCGAGCTCCCAGGCAGCGGCCTGCGCCCGGGTGGGCCGAGGGACGCGGTGGACCGGCGTGGCCATCAGTCGGACTCCTGGATCGTGGCCGAGTAGCTGCCCGGCTCGACGTCGAAGTAGCTCTCGAAGACCTGGAGCGCTACAGGCGCCGCCGCCTCGCCACCGTGGCCGCCGTTCTCGATCACGGCGCATACGGCGATCTCGGCCTTCGTGTAGGGGCCGTAGCCGCACCACCAGGACTGGTCGCGCAGGCCTGCGAAGCCGGGCAGCCGGACGAACTTCTCCGCGGTCCCCGTCTTCCCCGCGATCTCGACCGGGAAGGCCCCGAAGACGCTCTGGGAGGTGCCGTAGGTCGCGTGCGTCGCGTCGTAGAGGCCCTCCTGGACGATGCGGAGGTTGTACGGGTCGATCCCCACCTCCTGCGCGGGCTTCGGCGTGTACGGCCGGATGACGACCGGCGCCTCCCCCTCGTTGCGCGGCTCCTCGATGGCCTTGACGAGGTGAGGCTCGACGAGCTTGCCGCCGTTGGCAATCATCGCGTAGGCCCGCGTCATCTGGAGCGGCGTGACGAGGAGATCGCCCTGGCCGATCGCGAGCTGGACGGAGTCGCCGCTCGTCCAGATCTGGTCGATCTCCGTCTCGAAGGTGCGCTCACGCCAGGCGGGCGTGGGCACGAGCCCCTTCTCCTCCGGCCCGAGGTCGACGCCCGTCGGCCCGCCGAAGCCCATCTTGCGCGACCAGCGCTGGAGCGGGGAGTCCTGCCGCTCGTAGAAGCGGAGCGCGACGTTGTAGAAGTACGTGTCGCACGAGTTCGCCAGCGCCGTCGTCAGCGTCATCGGCTCGTTCTTGTACGGGTCCCAGTTCATGAAGGTCTGCCCGTCGATGACCTCCTTGCCGGTGCACTGGATGATCTCGTCAGCCCCGAGCAGCCCCTCCTCGAGGGCGGCGAGGGCGGTGATCGGCTTGAACGTCGAGCCGGGCGGATAGACGCCGGCGGTGGCGCGGTTCAGGGTCGGGAAGTTCGCGCTCCGAGCGGCCAGCCGCTCGAGGTCGCGCTGCTCGACCGTCCCGACGTAGATGCTCGGGTCGAAGGTCGGGTTCGAGGCCATGGCGAGGATCTCGCCCGTGTCGACCTGCATGGCGACGAGCGCGCCGCCATCGGCGGCCCACTCGCCCTGGTCGTGCGCGAGGCGGATGCCGTAGGCGAGGGCCTCCTCGGCCGCCCGCTGGAGGTCGGCGTCGATGGTCAGGCGCACGTTCTCCCCCGACTCCGGCATCTGGCTGAACTCGCGCTCGCTCGTGACGCGGCCGAGCGCGTCGACGAAGACCTGGCCCAGTCCCGGGAGGCCGCGGAGGTAGCCGTCGTAGGCGGCCTCGATCCCGGTCTGGCCGATCCGGTCGCCGGCCGCGTAGCCGTCCTTGGCCCGCGACTCGAGCTGCTCGGCCGAGATCTCGCTCACGTAGCCGAGGATCTGGGCGGCAATCTGGCCCTGGTCGTAGCGACGGAGGTAGGTCTCCGTGATCTGGACTCCGGGGAACTCGCTCTGGTGCTCCATCAGGTAGGCGGCCTTCAGCTCCCCGACGTCGGTGCGGACCGTCACCGGCGTGAGCGGGTCGGTCTCGAGCCGTTCCTCCACGGTCGCGCGCACCTTCCGGAAGCGAACGCCGAGGAGCTGCGAGATCCGCCGGAGCAGCCGGTCGCGTTCGAACTCGGGCGTCTCCTCGAGCGCCGCGGGCCAGATCTGGACGAGGGTCCCCGGCATGTTGGAGACGAGGACGGCGCCCTCGCGGTCGAGGATCGAGCCGCGCGGCGCGGAGAGCCGGAAGCTGCGGATCTGGTTGTTGCGCGCGTCCTCCAGGTAGCGCTCGCCCGAGATCACCTGCAGCGCCCAGAGACGGAAGAAGAGCGCCGCGAAGACGACGATGGCGAGGACGCCGAGCACCGCGATGCGCAGCGCCATCTGGGGCGTGAAGCGGTACGGCTCCTCGACGCGGGGATCGGGCGGGAGGAACCCCGGCGACCGCGTTCCGCGCTCCTTGACGGGGCTAGACACCGGCGGTCGCCCCCTCGCGGCGGATGCGGACCTGAGGCGGGAAGAGCCGCGCGCAGAGGCCGTAGACCGGGTAGGCGAGGAGCATGTTGAGCGCGAGGGTCGGCAGGAGGACGCCGAGGAAGAGGTGCGACGCGGGGACGGTGAGGCCGAGCATGAAGTGGAGGACGGCCGAGCCCAGCGTCACCCCGGTCGTCGCGAAGGCGACGGCGATCAGGAGCGGGTGCGCCGAGGTCCGGGTCGTCAGCTCCCCGAAGCGCCCGGTCGCGTAGCCAGCCACGGTGAGGAGGAGCGAGCTCAGGCCGAAGGTGCCGAACGACGCCGTGTCGAGCAGGAGGCCCACCCAAAAGCCGGCGGCCGCCCCGAAGACCGGACCGCGGAGCAACGCGACACTGACGAGCGTCAGGAGCACGAGGTCAGGATGACCCTCGCCCACCTCGATCCACTCGACGATCGAGAGCTGCAGGAGCGCGGCGAGGAGCAGCAGCGCTCCAGCCTTGAGTACCTCGAGCCCGATCACGGCCGCGTCTTCTGCCCCGCCTTCGCCCCTTTCGCCTTGGCGCCCCGCGCGGCGCCCGGCTTCTCCCGGAGGACGATCACCTCGGCCAGCGAGTCGAAGTCGACGAGCGGTGAGATCTGGATCCGCTTGTACAGGTCGACGTCCTGCTGGCCGACCGACTTGACCGTGCCGATCGGGATCTTCGGCGGGAAGAGCGACTCGAAGCGGAGCGTGCGCCAGCCGGCGGTGACGACGAGGTCGCCCTCCTCGACCAGCTCCTCCTTGCCCACGCGGTCGAGGATGAGCGAGGACGCGCTCATACCGTGCCGGACGATGCCGGGCGCGGCGCTGCCGAGGACGACCGCGGAGACGGCGTTGCGCTGGTCGGTGATCAGCATCACGTTCGCGCTGTTCGAGGTCACCTCCGTGACGCGGCCGACGAGGCCGTCGTCGGTCACGACCGGGGCGTTCTCCCGTACGCCCGCATCGGTGCCGGCGGCGATCACGACCTCCTGCTGGTACGGCGTCGGCGGGCGCGCGACGACGCGGGCGACGATCGGCTCGTAGTCCTCCGGGAAGCTCGGCCCGGCGATGAACTCGGCGATCGCGGCGATGCGCTCGTTCTCCTGGGCCTGCGTCTGCGCAGCGATGAGGGCGTTGCGGGTTTCCTCGAGCTCGCGGCGGAGCTCGTCGGCATCCGACTTCGCGTCGAAGAGGTCCGAGACGTAGGCCCAGCCGTCCCGGAAGGGGCGCGCGACCCGTTCGCCGGCGACCTCGAACGGCATCAGCACGGAGACGCCGATCCGCTGGGCGGCGTGCAGCGGGCCGTCGTTCGACTCGCGGAAGTAGACCGTGATCAGCCCCAGGGAGACGAGAACGAGCACAGCAGCGACGAGCCGCGCCCTGAAGGCGCGTCCCGCTCGCGTGGTTGGGCCCTCACCGCGCCGGACGGGAGCATCCAGCACCGGGAGCCGTGCTGTGCGTTGCCGGGGCACGGAAGCGACCAGTGTAGTGAAGGTGGCCGCTAGCGGCGACGGCCGTTCCGCTGGCGCGCCTTCGCGGAGCGGTGGATGACCTCGAACTCTTCCAAGCTGCGTCCCGAGCCGACGGCGACGCAGGTGAGCGGCGACTCGGCGAGCTGGACGGGCATCTGCGTCTCCTCGCGGAGCCGCTCGGCGAGGCCGGTGAGAAGCGCGCCGCCGCCGGCGAGCACGATGCCGCGGTCCATGATGTCCGCGGCGAGCTCGGGCGGCGTCTTGTCCAGCGTCGACTTGATCGCGTCGATGATCTGGTTGACCGGCTCGTCGAGAGCGCGGCGCACCTCTTCCGAAGTGATCACGACCGTCTTCGGCAGGCCTGTGAGCATGTCGCGGCCGCGCACCTCCGCGGAGACCTCCTGCGGCAGCTCCCACGCCGAGCCGATCTCGAGCTTGAGCTCCTCGGCGGTCTGCTGGCCGATCAGGAGCTTGTACTCCTTCTTGATGTGGCCCATGATCGCCTCGTCCATCTCGTCGCCGCCGACGCGGATGGACTGCGAGACGACGATGCCGCCGAGCGAGATGACCGCCACCTCGGTCGTGCCGCCCCCGATGTCCACGATCATGTTCCCGGTCGGCTCGGAGACCGGGAGGCCGGCGCCGATCGCCGCCGCCATCGGCTCCTCGATCAGGTAGGCCTGGCGCGCGCCGGCGGAGAGCGTCGCCTCCTCGACGGCGCGCTTCTCGACCCCGGTCACTCCGCTCGGGACGCAGACGACCACGCGCGGGTGGGCGAAGCGGTTGTGGTGAACCTTCTGGATGAAGTGCCGGAGCATCTGCTCGGTGACGTCGAAGTCCGCGATGACGCCGTCCTTCAGCGGCCGGATCGCCGAGATCGTCCCCGGCGTGCGCCCGAGCATCCGCTTCGCCTCGATCCCGACCGCGTGCACGTCCCCGGTGCGCTGGTCGATGGCCACGACGGAGGGCTCCGACAGCACGATCCCGCGCCCGCGGACGTAGACCAGCGTGTTCGCGGTCCCCAGGTCGACGGCCATCTCCCGCCCGCCGAACCCGCTCAGGTAGCCCCAGAAGCTCATGAAGATCCCGGTGAGTGTAACGACTGGCCTGAGCGCGTCCACCGCGGCCGTCGCCCCCGGAGCCACGTCAGGGGTCTGACCCCTGACGTGGCGCGAGAGGCCTACGGGTCCGTGTCAACAGCGCGACGATGGGGTCGTGTCGGGTTGTCGCGTCGTACGCTGCTCCGATGCCGCGACGGCCTCGACAGGTCAGCCCCGAGGCGATCTATCACGTGACGGCGCGAGGGAATCGCCGCCAGGAGATCTTCTTCGACGACGGCGATCGCCATCGGTTCCTCCGACTACTGGCCGTCGAGGCGCGCCGCGGCGAGTGGCAGCTGTTCGCGTACTGCCTAATGCCGAACCACTACCACCTCGTGCTGAACGCACCGAGGGCGGATCTCTCGACGGCGTTGCAGCGGCTGAATGGTGGCTATGCCCAGTGGTTCAACGAAGTGCACGGCCTGGACGGCCATCTCTTCCAGGGACGCTTCCACTCCGTCGCGGTCGAGAGCCAGTGGCATCTCATCGAGCTTTCGCGCTACCTCGCTCTCAACCCGGTCAGGGCGAGGCTGTGTGCGACGGCGGCCGAGTGGGCGTGGAGCAGCTATCGCGCCACGGCCGGCCTGTCTCGACGGGGTGTCTTCGACCCAGCCCACGTCCTGCGCCTCTTCGCACCGCAGCCCTCTGATGCCCGACGTCGATACGCCCGCTTCGTCGCCGAGGGGGTGACCGCGGCAGTGGCATGACCTTCGCGGACACGTCAGGGGTCTGACCCCGGACGTGGCTCGTTCAGCCGACTCCGTAGGTGCCCGGGAAGCGGGCGGCGAGGAGGCGGACGAGGAGGGCGGCTGGGAGACCGACGACGTTCAGGTAGTCACCCTCGAGGCGCTCGACGAGGGCGGCGCCCAGGCCCTGGACGGCGTAGGCGCCCGCGCGGTCGCGCCACTCGCCGGAGGCGACGTAGGCGGCGACGTCCCGCGGCGTCAGCTGCCGGAAGGTGACGCACGTCTCGTCGTGCTCGACCACCTCCCAGCTCGGCGTGAGGAGGCAGAGGCCGGAGACGACGGCGTGGGTCCGCCCCGCCAGCCGTCCGAGCATCTCGGCCGCCTCCTCCTCCCCGCCGGGCTTGCCGTAGACCTCGCCGTCGAGGACGACCGCCGTGTCGACGCCCAGAACCGGGCGCTCCCCCGCCTCCCCGGCGACCGACCGCGCCTTGCCCGCCGCATGCGCGCGCACGAGCTCGGCAGGCGCGATCCCCGGCTCGTCGTGCTCCTCGTAGCGCGGCGCGACGACGTCGAACGGAAGACCCAGCTGCGCCAGGATCGCCCGCCGTTGCGGCGAGGTCGACGCCAGGAGGAGCGGCGGCGCAGGCGGAGCGCTCATCCCGCTCCGAGCCTGCGGGCCTTCCAGATCTCCTCGGAGGGCCAGCGGCGCGCCCACCAGCGCTCGGGCAGCCCCGGGTACCGATGCGGCTCGCCCGTCTCGGGCGCCTGCAGCTCGACGAGGTCGAGCACCTCGAACCCCGACCCGACCAGGAGCCGGATCCAGTCGCCGTACCCGAGGTGGAACTCGACGGAGTCGTCGTCCGGCCACTCGAAGCGGTGCATCCCGAAGTAGGGCCGGAGCAGCTCGGCACCGGGCGGCATGGCCTCTTCCTCCTCGCGGGCGCACACCATCGCCAGCGTCCCGTTCACGAGGAAGACGAGCTCGCCGCCCGGTCGGAGCAGCCGCGCCGCCTCCGGCACCCACCGGTGCGGATCGGCCCAGATGGAGGCGCCGTACTCGGAGACGGCCAGGTCGAAGCTCGCATCGGGCAGCGGCACGGCCTCGGCACTTGCCTCGAGGAGCGGGAACTCGAGCCCGAAGCGCGCCTGCATCGCCCTCGCGGTCTCGAGCTGAGCGGGCGTCACGTCCACGCCGACCGGCCGCGCGCGCTGCCGTGCGAGCCAGGCGGAGACGTACGCCGTGCCGCAGCCGAGCTCGACCACGTCGAGAGCGGCAACCGACTCCGGAAACACCCTGAGCTCAGCCTCCGGCACTCCCCACACGCCCCACGTGAACTCCTCTCGCGCCCACGCCCGCGGCGCCCATTCGGCGTAGTCCGGCGCCCACCGGGTCCACTGCTCGCGATTGCGCCGCGCGTGCTCGGAGAGCGTCACGGCTTGCGCACGCGCCAGATCTGCTCCATGGGCCAGCTCCGCGCCCACTCGGTCTCCTCGGCCGTCCGGTAGGTCGACGCGGCGCCCGCCGGCGGCCGGATCTCGCGCAGCTCCTCGACGACGAGGCCGCTCGCGCGGAAGAGTCGGATCCACTCGCCGTACGGAAGCTCGAACTCGACGTAGCCCTCCAGGTCGTCGATCCGGTGCAGGCCGAAGTAGTCCCGCTGGAGCGTCGTCGTCAGCCGGTCCCCATCGGGCGACCAGCAGAGCGCCTCAAAGGGGGTGCCGCCGCTGAAGGCCAGCAGCCCGCCCGACCGGAGCAGGCGCGCCGCCTCCGGCACCCAGCGGTACGGGTCGGCGAACCGGTTTCCCCCGTGGTCGGCAAAGACGATGTCGAAGCTCGCGTCCGGAAGCGGCACCGACTCGGCGCTCGCACACACGAGGGGGAAGTCGACCCCGGCCGCCGCCATCCCGGAGCGCGCGTGCTCGAGCTGGCGCTCCGAGAGATCGAGCCCGACGACCCGGGCGCCGCGGCCTGCGAGAAGGATCGACCACTGCGCTGCGCCGCAGCCGAGCTCGAGGACGTCCTTGCCGGCCACGTCTCCGAGGATGCGCAGCTCGTCCTCGGGCAGCTGCCAGATCCCCCAGCGCGGCTCCGGCCGGCCGATGTGCTCTCGGTGCGTCGCCTGGTAGGAATCGGAGCCGGTGTCCCAGCTCTCCCGGTTCCGCGCTACGTAGTCGGGAAGGTCAGACAAGCTTTCCGTCGGAGAACCAGAGCGCGATCTCGCGCTCGGCCGACTCGAGCGAGTCGGAGCCGTGCACGAGGTTGTCGGGCATGGCCAGCGCGAGGTCGCCGCGAATCGTTCCCGGGGCGGCGTTCACGGGATCGGTCGCGCCCATCGTCGTCCGCACGACGCTCACCGCCGAGTCGCCCTCGAGCACGAGCGCGAGCGTCGGCGAGGAGGTGATGAACTCGACCAGCTCGCCGAAGAACGGCTTCTCCGTGTGCTCTTCGTAGTGCCGCCGGGCCAGGTCGCGGTCGACCTGCACGAGCTTCGCCGCGCGCACGCTCAGCCCGCGCTGCTCGAAGCGGCCGAGGATCTCGCCCGCCAGGCTGCGCTGCATAGCGTCCGGTTTGATCAGGACGAGTGTGCGCTCGGCCATTCGCGCCTTCGCCGCTCCGCGGCCTCGTCCCGTTTCTTCGCCTTCCAGAAGATCCAGCTCACGTAGGCGAGAACGAACCAGGGGATGATCATCGCCACGAGGGCGATCAGGGTCACGATGAACGAGCCGCCGTCCGGCGAGTGCATCTGCGCGAGCAGCTCCACGCCCGCAGGTTAGCCCGAAAGGTTCTCGACCGCGCGCGGCGACTCGACCGGGGTCTCGCAGAAGGGGCAGATCTGCCAGAGCGGCTCGAGCGGCCGCTTGCACCGCCGGCACGCCTCCTTCAGCTTCGTCGTGCACACCGGGCAGGCGAGGAAGCTCGGCTCGATCGCGGCGCGGCAGACCGGGCACCGTTCTGCGACGTCGAGGCTCTCCTCCATCGCCTTGATCTCGAGCTCCCGCTCGCGCACGTCCTCCAGGTACTCGGGCGGCCGGAAGAACATGTAGAGGAGCGGCCCCACGAAGGGCGGGAAGATGCCGAGCGCGACCGCCATGGCCAGGAGCCACGGATCCTCGATGCGGCGCCGCGCGTCCTTGTAGACCCAGTACGCCGAGGCGAGCCAGAAGACGACGAGGAAGAAGAGCGTGACATTGCGGATGACGAGCCAGACCTCCGAGTCGAAGAAATCCCGGAAGAAGTCCAGCGGGTCGCCCTCGTCCTCGGTGGTCGTCGTCTGTGCGAGGAGTATGTGCGCTCGAATCACAGGAGAATCTTTCCTACGAACCACCCGGCGCCAAACGAGATCGCCACGATCGCGAAGAGCACGATCGCCGCGAGCACGAAGACGCTCAGCCGCTCGCCGACGCTTGCCATGGTAGACACGAAGGGCGGACGGAGGCGAGGTCAGCGAGCAGGTAGAGCGAGCCGGTGACGAGCACGGCCCCGTCCTGGCCCGCCGCCTCGCGGGCGCGGGCGAGCGCCTC
The DNA here is from genome assembly GCA_050697735.1 of Gaiellaceae bacterium. GTDB lineage: Bacteria > Actinomycetota > Thermoleophilia > Gaiellales > Gaiellaceae > JAIBJN01. The sequence continues at coordinate 56,877 of JBOHAM010000105.1, forward strand.
GGTCGGGTCAGGGACCGTCTCCACCGAGTCGAAGTACGGTTCGGCGAGGGTCGCCAGGTCCCCGGCAGGCAGGGCGCGCGGGTTCGTCGAAGCCGTGGCCACGAGCCGCGATCCGAGTGCCGAGAGGGCGGCGAGCATCCCGGCCGCGTCCTTGTCGCGCAGGATCGAGGCAAGCACGACGTAGTCGGCGCGCGGGAGGCGCGGGAGGAGGTAGCCGACCGCGGCGAGGTTGTGGGCACCGTCCCAGATCTCGAGCGGCGAGTCGCCCACGCGCTCGAGCCGGCCGGGCACCCGCAGGTCGTCCAGCGGCGCCGGGTCGACCGTCGCGCCGAGGAAGCACTCGGCGGCCGCGTGGGCAAGGCCGGCGCTCGAGCCGGAGACGACGGTGACCGCGGTTGCGCCCGCCTCGCGCGCCGCCTCCTCCCACTCGGGCTCGCCGAGGACGACCTGGGCGCCGGGCCGCACGACCGCGAGCTTCTCCGCCGCGATCGCCTCGCGGGTCTCGCCCAGGACCTCGGTGTGCTCGAGCGCGACGTTGGTGAGGACGACGACCGGAGCCCGCAGCACGTTCGTCGCGTCGTGGCGCCCGCCGAGCCCGGCCTCGACGACGGCCACATCGACGTGCGCGGCGGCGAACTCCGCCAGCGCGGCCGCCGTGAGCGCCTCGAACTGGGTCGCGCCGACGTCTTCGGCCGGGGCGCGCACGCGGGCCAGAGCCACCTCGAGGTCGGCCTCCGCGCCGCCGATCCGGACCCGCTCCGACCAGCGGAGCACGTGCGGCGAGACGTACGCGCCCACCCGCAGCCCCTCGCCCTCGAGCAGGGCCTCGATCCCGCGGACGGTGGTCGTCTTCCCGTTCGTGCCCACGACGTGCACGGCGCGGAAGGAGTCCTGCGGATCACCGAGCCGCGCGAGCAGCTCGTGCATGCGCCCGAGCCCGAACTCCTCGGGCCACGGGCTCAGCGACTCGAGCCAGGCAAGGTGGTTCTCAGCCGCCGAGTGCATCGAGCTCGCGCCGGTAGCGGTCGAGCTTCTCGCGCTCGCCCTCGACCACCTCGGGCGGCGCGTTCCTGACGAAACGCTCGTTGCCGAGCATGCCTTCCGAGCGCGCCACCTCCTGGCGGAGGCGGGCGATCTCGTCGGCCGCGTTCCCGTTCGCGGGCAGCCGCTCGGGGCGAACCACGATCTCGAAGATCCGCCTCGCCTCTCCCTCCAGCTCGACGACGACGCCGCTCCGGCGCGCGATGGCGGCGGCGGCCAAGACGCCCTCGAGCGCGCCGGCATCGGCGGCGAAGCGGCCGTCCGGCTCCGGCCACGGCGCCACGATCAGCCGGCCCTCGCGCGCGGGAAGCTGCGTCCAGATCTCCTCCGTCACGTGCGGCATCACCGGGTGCAGGAGCTCGAGGAGCAGCTCCAGCGCGGCGAGCGCCGTGGCGCGCGCGTCGTCGTCGCGCTCGTAGAGGCGGGGCTTGATCGCCTCGGCGTACCAGTCGCAGAAGTCGTCGCGGGTGACCCGGTAGAGAGCCTTGGCCGCCGCGGCGAAGTCGAATTCCAACCAGGCACGCTCGGCCTCCGCGCGCGCCGCGTCGAGGCGGGCGAGGATCCAGCGCTCCTCGAGCGACTGCGGGCGCACGGCGGGCTCCGCTCCCTCGGCGTTCACCAGCAGGAGGCGTGCGACGTTCCAGAGCTTGTTCGCCAGCCAGCGACCCTCCTCGAGCATGCCCTCCGCAAAGCGCACGTCCTGCGTGGAGGACATCTTCAGGAGCCCGTAGCGCGTCGCGTCGGCGCCGTGCGCGTCGATCATCTCGAGCGGGTCGATGCCGGTGCCGAGGCTCTTCGACATCCGCCGCCCGTCCGGCGCGAGCACGGTCGAGTGGATGATCACGTCCGTGAAGGGGACGTCGCCGACGAGCTCGAGCCCCGTCCAGATCATCCGGTTCACCCAGAGGCGGATGATCTCGCGGGCGGTCGAGTCCACGTCGCCCGGGTAGTAACGGCGCAGGTCGTCCGTGTCCTCCGGCCAGCCGAGCGTCGCGTACGGCCAGAGGGCGGACGAGAACCACGTGTCGAGGACGTCGGGGTCGCGCTCGAGCTTCCCGGAGCCGCACTCGGCGCAGGCCTCCGGCGGCGGCCAGGCGCAGATGGCATGGCCGTCCGGGCAGTACCAGATCGGGAGCTGGTGGCCCCACCAGAGCTGGCGCGAGACGTTCCAGTCCGGGATCTCCTCCAGCGAGCGCACGGCGAAGGCGTGCTGCGACTCGGGGTGGTAGCGGACGCGTCGCTCCTGCAGGGCCGCGAGCGCGGGCTGGCGCGGCTCCTCCATCGCGCACCACCACTGGAGGGAGACGAGCGGCTCGATGCGGGTGTGGCAGCGCTCGCAGGTGCCGACGTTGTGGCGGTAGTGCTCGCGGTTCTCGAGCTGGTCGTGGTCGCGGAGCCAGGCGACGACGGCGGCGTCCGCCTCCTCCTGGGAGAGGCCCGCGAGCTCTCCCGCCTCGCCGTTCATGCGGCCGTCCGGGCCGATCACCGCCGCCTCGGGGAGGTCGTGGCGGCGCCCGATCTCGAAATCGGTCGGATCGTGGCCCGGCGTGACCTTGAGCGCGCCGGTGCCGAACTCCGGGTCGACGAGGTCGTCGGCGATCACGGGCACGCGCCGCTCCACGAACGGCACGACCACCTCCCGGCCGACCGCATCGCGGTAGCGCTCGTCCTCCGGGTGCACCGCCACGGCGACGTCGGCCAGGATGGTCGCCGGGCGCGCGGTGGCGATCGTGATCCCGCCCGGCGCGTCCGCGTACGGGTAGCGCGCGTACGTGAGCGTGTCGTCCATCGGCACGTGGACGACCTCCAGGTCCGAGATCGCGGTCTCGTGGAACGGGCACCAGTTGACGACCCTGTTGGCCCGGTAGAGCCAGCCCCGCTCCCACACGTGGACGAAGAAGCGCATGACCGCCTCCACGTAGGCGTCGTCCATCGTGAAGCGCTCGCGGTCGTAGGCGAGCGAGGCGCCGAGCCGGCGGTACTGGCCCATGATCGTCCGTCCCGTCTCCTCGAGGTGCCGCCAGACCCGCTCGACGAAGGCTTCCCGCCCGATCTCCTTGCGCGAGGTGCCCTCGGCGACGAGCTGCTTCTCGACGACGTTCTGGGTCGAGATCCCGGCGTGGTCGTAACCCGGCTGCCAAAGCGTGTCGAAGCCGCGCATGCGGTGCCAGCGGACGAGCACGTCCTGGAGCGCCCCGTTCAGCGCGTGGCCCATGTGCAGCGCCCCGGTGACGTTCGGGGGCGGGACGCAGATGACGAAGGTCTCGTCGCGGCGGCGACCCGCGCCGGCCCGGTAGAGACCTTCCTCCTCCCACGTCCGCTGCCAGCGCGGCTCGACCTCGTCCGGACGGTAGATCGGCTCCATGAGCCTGATTCTACGAAGCGCGCCCCGGCGGTCAGTCGGCGCCGTCGGGCAGACTTCCCAGCATGGTCGGAGGCGATACCCCGTGAGCCAGGTCGTCCAGGACCCGCTCGAAGCCGGTCGCGCGGCGCTGCGGCGCTCCGAGTGGGCGGACGGCTACGAGCTCCTTCGGACGGCGGACGAGACGATGGAGCTCGCCCCGGAGGATCTCATGCTGCTGGGCGAGGCGGCCATGTGGAACGGGCAGATGGACATGGTCCACCCGTACTTCGAACGTGCCTACCGGGGCTACCTCCAGCAGGGAAACACGCTCCGGGCTGCGTACGTCGCGACCTGGATCGCCCACAACCAGAAGAACAACCTCCAGGCCTCGGTCGCGAACGGGTGGATGAGCCGCGCGAAGCGGCTCCTGGATCTCGAGGAGGAAGCGCCCGAGCACGGCTATTGGGCCCTGCAGCAGAGCCTCGTGGAGCTCGGGTCGCACAGCTTCGCCGAGTCGCTCGCCCTCGCCAAGCAGGCCGAGGAGCTCGGACGCCGGTACGGCGACCGGAGTCTCGAGATCCGAGCGTTGCAGCGGCAGGGAAACGTCCTCATCGAGCAGGGTGAGGTCGCCGAGGGAAAGCTCCTGCTCGACGAGGCGAGCGCGGCGGCCCTGGCCGGCGAGCTCGATCCCTTCTCGACGCTCGTCGTCTACTGCAACACGATCGGCGCGTGCCGCGACGTGGCCGACTTCGAGAGCGCGGGGGAATGGACGGATCGCGCCAGCGAGTTCTGCGACGCGAACGCCATGACCGCCTTCCCGGGCATGTGCCGCGTGAACCACGCCGAGGTCATGAAGTTCAAGGGCCGGCTGAGCGAGGCGCAGGAGCTCGCCGACCGAGCGGGCGAGGAGCTGCGGGTCTGGAACCCGCGCATCGCGGGCGCCGCCTTCTACGAGCTGGGCGAGGTCCGGCTCCGGCTCGGCGAGCTCGCCCAGGCCGAGCAGGCCTTCCGCGAGGCCGACGAGTTCGGACGGACACCCGAGCCCGGCATCTCGCTCCTTCGGCTCGCGCAGGGGAACGCCAAGGGCGCGTTCGCCTCGATCCGGCGGGCGGCCGGAGACGATTCCCTTAACCCCCCGGCCCAGGCGCGCCTCCTTCCGGCCGCGGTCGAGATCGCCGTCGCGGCGGGCGAGACCGACGAGGCCGCGGCCTACGCGGAGCGGCTTGCCTCGGTCGCCGACCTCTACGAGACCTCGGCGTTACGGGCGACCGCCGCCTTCGCGCGCGGCCAGGTCGCGCTCGCCCGAGGCGAGGCCGACGCCGCGTTCCACGACTTTCGCCAGGCACGGATGAGCTGGGACTCGACGGGCGCGACATACGACGTCGCGCGCGCACGCGAGCAGCTCGGCAGGGCGCTGCGCGCCGGAGGCGACGAGGACGCGGCCGTCTGGGAGCTCCAGGCGGCGGCCGCCCGCTTCGAGCGGCTCGGCGCCCTCCGAGACGCGGACCGCGTCGCCGAGCTCCTTATGCGCGACATGAGCACCGAGGTCCTGAAGACCTTCCTCTTCACGGACATCGTCGGCTCGACGGAGCTGGCGAGCGCCGTCGGCTCCGACCGCCACTGGGTCAACCTCCTGCGTCGCCACGACGACGCGCTCCGGGCGATCTTCGCCGACTTCCAGGGCCAGGTCGTCGACCACACGGGCGACGGCTTCTTCGCGGCCTTCGAAGAGCCGGCCGACGCGATCGGCGCCGCGATCGCGATTCAGCGCGCGGTCGACCAGGACTTCGAGTTCGACATCCGCATCGGCGTCCACGCGGACGGCGCTCTACGGACGGGAGAGCACTACCGCGGCAAGGGCGTCCACGCCGCCGCCCGCATCGGCTCGGCGGCGGAGGGCCGCGAGATCCTCGCCAGCCACGAGACCACGAAGGACCTGCCGCAGTTCGCCGCGACGAACCACCGCACGATCTCCCTCAAGGGCTTCAAGGAGCCCGTGGAGGTCTGCTCGGTCGCCTGGCAGGCGGCCTGAAGGCTAAGCGGACTCTTCTTCGATCTCGTCGAGGGCGAGCGCGTGGCCGGCGCTCGTGACGAGCGTCGGGCGGAGGTTCCGCTCGATCGTCTCCTTCGTGATCACGCACTTGGAGACGTCCTTGCGGGAGGGGAGCTCGAACATGACGTCGAGCAAGGCGTGCTCGATGATCGACCGCAGCCCGCGGGCGCCCGTCTCGCGCTCGAGCGCCTTGTCCGAGATCTGCCAGAGGGCGTCCTCGGTGAAGACGAGCTCGACGCGGTCGTAGGAGAAGAAGCGCTGGTACTGCTTGACAAGCGCGTTCTTCGGCTCGAGCAAGATCTGCACGAGATCCTCCCGCATGAGCTGGTGCACCGCCGAGACGACGGGCAGCCGGCCGATGAACTCGGGAATGAGACCGTAGGAGAGATGGTACTCCGGCATCACCGAGGAGAGGAGCTCGGTCGACTCGGCCGACTTGCGCGACTTCACGTCGGCGCCGAAGCCGATTTGGTTCTTCCCGATCCGCTTCGAGATCAGCTTCTCCAGCCCGGCGAAGGCGCCGCCGCAGATGAAGAGGATGTTGGTCGTGTCGATGGAGAGGAACTCCTGGTGCGGATGCTTGCGCCCGCCCTGCGGCGGGACGCTCGCCACCGTCCCCTCGAGGATCTTGAGGAGCGCCTGCTGCACGCCCTCGCCGGAGACGTCGCGCGTGATGGACGGGTTGTCCGCCTTGCGCGCGATCTTGTCGACCTCGTCGATGTAGATGATCCCGGTCTCGGCCTTCTTCACGTCGAAGTCGGCCGCCTGGATGAGCTTCAGGAGGATGTTCTCGACATCCTCGCCGACGTAGCCGGCCTCTGTGAGCGCGGTCGCGTCGGCGATGGCGAAAGGGACGTTGAGGATGCGGGCGAGCGTCTGGGCGAGGAGCGTCTTCCCGCAGCCCGTCGGCCCGAGCAGGAGGATGTTCGACTTCGAGAGCTCGACGTCGTCTTCGTCCGCGGCCATCTGCACGCGCTTGTAGTGGTTGTAGACGGCGACGGAGAGTGTTCGCTTCGCCTCTTCCTGGCCGACGACGTAGTCGTTCAGGATCGAGTAGATCTCCTTCGGGCGCGGAAGGTTGTCGAGGTCGAGCTGAGCCGGAGAGGTGAGCTCCTCGTCGATGATCTCGTTGCAGAGATCGATGCACTCGTCGCAGATGTAGACGCCGGGTCCGGCGATCAGCTTCTTCACCTGGCGCTGGCTCTTGCCGCAGAAGCTGCAGAGGAGCTGCTCGTTACCGTCGGTCGCTCTGGCCACGTCTCTATTCCTTGTATCTCAGATTCGTCGGCTTTGCTAGGAGGCTGCCACCATGGCGGCCACACCGCGGTGGGCGATGACAGTGTCGATGATGCCGTAGTCCTTTGCCTCCTCGGCGGTCATGAAGAAGTCGCGCTCCATGTCCTTCGAGACGCGCTCGAGCGGTTGGCTCGTGTGCCGCGCGATGATCTCCTCGAGGAGGCGCTTCATGTTCAGCGTCTCGCGCGCCTGGATCTCGATGTCGGTCGCCTGTCCCTGGAAGCCGGCGGAGACCTGGTGGATGAGGATCTTCGAGTGCGGCGTCGCCATCCGCTTGCCCTCGGTGCCGCCTGCGAGGAGGAGCGCGCCCATCGACATGGCGATCCCGACGCAGATCGTCTGCACGTCGGGCTTGATGTACTGCATCGTGTCGTAGATGGCCATGCCGGCGTAGACCGAGCCACCCGGCGAGTTGACGTAGACCGAGATGTCCTTGTCCGGGTCCTCGGACTCGAGGTGGATGAGCTGCGCCACGATCAGGTTGGCGATCTGGTCGTCAACGGGAGTGCCCAGGAAGATGATGCGTTCGTTCAGGAGCCGCGAGTAGATGTCGAAGGCGCGCTCGCCGCGCGACGTCTGCTCGACGACCATGGGGATCAGGGGGCTCATGTGCGTTCCTCGCTTCCTGGAGTCCAGATGTTCATCTTGGCAGGGGCCTTCTCCTTCTCGGGAGTCCACAACTT